>CAZPOJ010000079.1:0-14071 GCA_964588005.1 uncultured Sphaerochaeta sp. | reverse complement strand
GGGCCCCAATACCTCCGAAGACAGATACCAAATAGTGACCTACTTGGCATGTACAGACAGGAATAGCACCCAGGCTTGCTTTACTCTGGTTCGCTGAAGTTATGGAGCTATTGAAGGTCTCATATGCTGATTGAGCAAAGAAGGACCATCATAGCCATTTATCAGCCCACTGTTGCACTTCATCCATAACCTTGCCCAGGTCCTTTCCTTTCTCTGTGAGTTCATATTCAATCCTGACCGGTGTTTCCGGATACACAGTACGTGATACTATCCCATGGGTCTCCAGCTCTTTAAATCGCTCTGTAAGCATTCTTGCACTCAAGTTGGGAATAGAGGTCGAAATCTCAGAGAAGCGTTTTTGCCCATTCAACAGAGTTCTTATGATTAATCCAGTCCATCTTTTGCCTAATAGCTCAAAAGCATCTTCAAATTTAGGACATAGATGATATGTATCCATACTTTGCACCACCTAGGTAAAGTATAACATAATAGGTATAGTAAAGTAAGTATATTACTTTACTATACCTATTATATACCGCACTATTTCTCATTGCTTATGAGCCTACTAAAGCCAACCTATGCCCAAGAACTCCTTGGCTTGATCTACTTTCACTGGGGCCACCTTATTCCTACTGCTACAACATTTTTCTTTGAGGGGCAAAAACTATAATGCCACACCTTACCCTCCAATTATCTTCTCTACAGTATACAGATTCACCGGTTGCAGGATTTTTGCATAGTATCTATCTTGTTTTAAACTGGATATTGTTAAAGTGTTTTCGCTCGCCTTCTTCATTTCTTTCGAGCAAAACTGGGCATTTCAGCTTATATAAGAACCGCAATACGCAGGAATAACTTATGAGGTATACCCTTTTCTGCTAGTTACGAAAGGGGGAGACAGAGAGGGTTTTCAGCTCTCCCCTGCACCCTCGCCCAGGATAGTCTTTGAGCTACCAATAAACCAGAAATAAAGGTTTTTCATTTGTAAGGCGGGAGAATTCTGTCTATACTCAAGAGTATGCAAACACTATTTGAATCAGAATATATAAAAGCATTACTGGTAATTGTCATTGGATCGTTGGTATTATTCCTTTTGAATATCGCCCTCAAACGAAGGATCAAGACTCAGGAAGAAGAGGAAAAACCGGAAGGAGAGAAAGTTCCCCACTTAAGTTTTCTCAAATTCTTCCAACGTATCGCCCTGCCTTTAGCATTTCTGGGTCTGCTTGCTCTAGTGACCCAGATGATCTCCTTCAATGAACAAATCCAAAATACCATTAAGATTATTTTCTCTATCATCATGACCTTCATCATCGTCCGCTCACTCAACAAATCTCTGGAGCTAGCGTTTTCCCGGTACTTTGACCATGATTGGGCAAACCACAACCAGGAAAGAAATCTCAGACCCCTGTTGTCCTTAATCAAGTTCATCCTCTGGACAGTAGGCGTCATCTTTCTTCTCTCAAACCTTGGTCTCGATGTCTCCACCGCCATTGCCGGCCTTGGCGTTGGCGGTATTGCAGTTGCTATTGCAGCCCAAGGCATTCTTGGAGACCTCTTCAGCTATCTTGTTGTTTTCTTTGACAAGCCGTTTGAGTTGGGAGATTTCATCGTATTTGGGGACAAGTCAGGAGTGGTTGAGCGTATCGGAATCAAATCAATACGCATCAGGGTACTCTCTGGGGAGCTTATGATCATCGCAAACTCTGACTTGACCTCTGCCAGAATCCATAACTACAAAAAGATGATACAACGCAGGGTGGTCTTCAATGTCAGGGTTGTCTATGAAACCCCTGCAGATACCCTGGAGAAAATCCCCACCATCATCAAGGGTGTCATCAACTCGGTAGAAGCCATCGAAGGGGTCACCTGTGACCGTTCGCACTTCAATGCCTTCGGAGATTACTCACTCAATTTCGAGACGGTCTACTACGTACCTACCAACAATTACGCCATCTTCATGGATACCCAACAGGAGATCTACTACAAGCTCTTCAGGGCTTTCCAGGAAGAAGGGATCACGTTCGCCTATCCCACCCAGATGGTCTACACCAAGGAAGGGGATGCAAACTCGGTGGCAGGGGAAGTGGCCTCTACGCTTATCACTACGTAGCCAATCCTTTCATGGATACTCTTTTTCCTCTTTGTTCTCTCTGCTTGGGTACTACTGCGCCAATGGATTTTTGGAGCCCTTCTTTACAAAAGCTCCGAGCTTCACTCGAGAGACAACTCCTGCAGATACTACTATCGCAAGGGCAACGCCCAGTGATAGGTGAAAGGAACCGGTAAGATCCTTGAAGTACCCGCCAATTCCAGGGGCAATGAATCCTGCTATCCCGTATGCAACAAAGCATAGGGGATAGAGGGTGGAAAATAGTGTCTGACCGAAGTACAAGGCAATAGATGAGGCATAGATTACAAAATTTGCTCCAAAGAAGAATCCAATTGCACACACATCCAGGAGAAGAAGCCATGGGGGAAGGGAGAAGAAAAGAAGCCCACAAGCCAGAGCCAAACCAATGAGCGAGAGGGGGATGCTTTTGTACCCAAGCCTGTCAAAGAACTGTCCCCAAGCAATCCTACCTGCAGCATTTCCCACTGCAAAAAAAGAGATGGCAACCAGTGACCGAGACCTTTCAATACCACCTTCCATTACTATGGGTATGAGGTTTCCATTGATGAGCAGTCCTGCAAAGGTTCCGGAGAAGATACCCATTGCACAGAGGATGAACTGTATGCTGAGGACTTCTCCAATCCCAGCTCTTTTTGGCCTGGCTGAGACTCGCGCAGTTGGTTCTTTCAATGACAGGGCAGCAATAAACAGCAGAGAGCCTGCTCCAATGCCCCACCATCGAAAAAAGATCAGAACCGGCATCCCTGAACGCAAGAAGTACCCAGCGACCGTGGAAAGGATGATAGCCCCACCTCCAAATCCTGCAACAGAAATGCCTGTGACCAATCCTTTGTGGTGGGGAAACCACTTCATGCCTACGGTCAATGGACACACATAGCCAAACCCTAATCCAGAACCGGTGATGACTCCCAGTCCAAGCAACAGTACTGCATAGTTTCCTTCTGAAAAGGAAGCAAGCAGATACCCACCGGTAAACAGTACAGCGCCCAGGGCTGCTGTCAATTGTGGACCATGGGCTACCAAAAACCGTCCCGCAAATACCATGGTTATCGTGAATGTGGTGATGCATACACCAAAGATGAAACCACCTTGGCCTTTTGTGAGGCCATAGGATGCACTTAGTTGGGAGAGCAAGGGACTCCAGGCGTAGATGCCGCCTAAAATGATCTGGATAAGCACTCCTGCTAGTAATGAGACCCATCGGTTCTTCATTTGGTCCTCCTTGCGATAGCGTCTTCGCTTACCGATACGCCATCTCTTGCTACGCAAATTGAATGCAACCGCTGGCTACGTCTCTCCAAGTAGCGCCAACATACCGGCTGCAGGACTACCTGCAGTGGGGGGAACAGTGTGTCTGTTTGGTTCCCTTAGGAAAGCTATAACTGAATCTGTTTTCTGTATCAATACCATAACCCCCTAAGAATTGCATATTTTTTAGCGGGTAACTTCACCGCATATGCTATGCAGACCATCTCCTTGCTCTCATTTTCCTACTATTGAGCCAGGTGTTGTATGCACACTGGTGACCTCCTGGGCAGTGCCACCGTTCACTGATACATTGCTTGAAGCAGTTAGCCTCTCGGTAACAACCATGGCCCATATGCAAGACTACCCGTTACCTACAAGTCAAAAGCTGTAAAGAAACCATGCATGTGTTCGTATGCATATGTTCGTCATTTATGCATTTGAAACCTCACTTTTTTAATCAAGAAATAGAACATCTCTTCAATTCTATGATTGAGAACCGCCCAGTTCTTTGGTACGATAGAGAAGCGGAGGAATTGATGAATACTTTTAATACGACAGTCATCTCACTAGGTGGGTCGATCATAGCACCGGATAAGGTAGATACAGCCTTTCTGAAAGAACTGAACAAGAACTTGAGAGCGTATCTCAAGAAGGATAAAAGCAGAAAACTAATCCTAGTCTGTGGAGGGGGTGCCCCTGCACGAATCTACCAGCAAGCCCTAAGGGAGGTTGTAGAAAATGCCCCTAGCGCAGAGCAGGACTGGCTTGGCATCAGAGCCACCCACCTCAACGCACAACTGGTCAAGGCCATGTTCAGCGACCTCTGCACCGACAACATCATCACAGACCCCACTGGTCATATCAACTTCAAGGGTCAGGTCCTGGTAGCAGCCGGCTGGAAGCCTGGCTTCTCCACTGATACTGATGCTGTTATCCTTGCAGAACGATTCCAAGGAAAAACAATCATCAACCTCTCCAACATCGCCCAAGTGTATACCGCCGACCCTAAGACCGATCCTGATGCAAAACCCCTTGATACCATCAGCTGGGACGAGTTCAAGGCCATGGTAGGCAGCACCTGGGTTCCAGGCAAGAATACACCTTTCGATCCAATTGCCAGCAAGAGGGCCTCCAAGCTAGGAATGAAGGTCATTTGCTCTGATGGAAGAAACATTGAGAATACCATGGCGATTCTGCATGAGAAAGAGTTTGTGGGGACGGTTATAGGATAAGCCGCATGGTTAGGTTTGTGCCAGTACGTTGTTCAACGGCCTGGCACATATCCTGGATGCATACGAGAAGAGTCTGCCTGGAACGTGATCACATTGCCATCAGATGATCTTTGTAGATAGCAGAAATGATGGAATCAAGGTTTTGGTGTTTCCTGCTTTATCTTATCTGAGTCATTTGAAATAGTTGAAAAACCCCATTGGCTTTGAAGACCAGAACTCGCTGAAATCAAAGTCGTGTCTGATTAGCGTAACTGCTAATCCTTTGCACCTACATACAGCATTTTTAAAATCACTGTTAGACTTACAGGAAAGCAATTCCTTAATATTTCTTATATTACAACTACGAACCAATTCCTCTTCCAGGTTACCCACTTGTGGAACACAAATGACCCTTTTTATGGCTGAATTCTTTTCTAGAAAACGGATATTCTTCTGTAAGCTTGTCTAATTTCTTTACACAAGTCTCATAACTATCTTGCTTTGCTATACGAATAGCCCTTACGAAAAGATCGATATCCTCTTCCCTAGAGAATTCAGCACCAGCAGGTCGTATAGTTGCTTCGAAGCGATATAATGTTTTCGTGAATAAAGGAAAAGTATTGTATAAGAGTTTGCTGCTGCTCACCTGGCCCCACTATACTCTCTTTGCACAAGAACCCTGCTTACCCATCCCTCCTCTTCAACTCCAGAAAATATGGCAACGCCTCAGCAAACCCCTGAGGAAAGGGAACATCCTGAGTAAAGTCAGGTATCCAGGAGATGGTATCCTCCAGTTCCTGGACAAACCCATCCTCTATACCTAGGTCATCCAGCAGGGCTAGCAACCCCTGGTACTCCTCTTCACTGATCAGAGGAAGTCCAGTCTCACCCAAAGGGGGGACAAACTGCACCATCAACGAAAGGTATGCCACTTCTTTCAGCTCTTTGGCAAAGTAGGTGAGAACCTCTTCAGTCGCATGGAGCGCCCCTGGAAAAAGGAGGTGCCTGACCAGCAACCCTTGGAGATTACCATCAGCATCCTCCACTACCTTTGGATGGCGCTCCTTCAGGAAGGCCATGACCTCTCGGATATGGTCGACATAGCGCCCTTGGCCACAAAAAAGGGCACTCACCTTGCGGTCCAGACTCTTCACATCGATAAGGTAGAGATCAATGAAGGGATCGATGAGGGTGAGGCCTTCAAGGCTTTCGAATCCTGAACTATTCCATACTATGGGGATAGCAAGCCCTTGTTCTTGTGCAAGAGCAAGGGCTTGTATGATGGAGGGGATAAAATGACTGCCTGTCACCAGGTTGATGTTCGTCGCTCCAAAAGCTTGGAGTTGCACCATCAAGGTAGATAGCTCTTCTAAGGTAAGGGTAATTCCTACGGAGGGCTCTCCCCCCTTCTGCAGAGCCGAGATCTGATGGTTCTGGCAGAATGCACAGTGCAGGGGACAACCGCTGAAGAAGATCATCCCTGATCCCTTCTCGCCGGTGACAGGGGGCTCCTCCCCACGGTGGAGGCCAGACCAGGCGACCCGCACATTTGCCGTCTCCCCACAGATGCCAACCTCCCCTTGCAGACGGTTGACTTTACAGTGGTTGGGACAAAGGAGGCAGCTTTCATACGCTTGAGAAACATTGTTGCTTTGCATACCCGCTATTCTAGCGAATTGTGGTAGAAGTACACTAGTGCACCTGACCTATTTTTTCTGGTTTGAAGAATCACTATTCCTTTTTCGGTATGGTGATTTGCCTGTATACACAGGTATTCTTCCCTCATACATGCTTTTTTTTAGGAATGCTTGACCGTATCGAGTAAATATATCAATCTTACCAGTATGGCAATACGCGACCTTTTCCGAAAGAACATCCCCGAAGAAGCACCGGAAGAACGGTTCATCCTCTCCATAGACGGAGGAGGGATGCGTGGTGTAATACCAGCAGTCATTCTCAAGAATATTGCCACCCGGCTCGAAGATGCCGGTGATCGTCGCCCTCTGTACGCTCATTTCGACCTCATAGCAGGCACCTCCACAGGAGGCCTCCTTGCCCTTGCCCTTGCGGCACCGGTGGAAAGGACGAACCTTCCCCTGGACAGCAGATTCATAAGTTACATCTACGAACAGGATGACCCAAGCTTTACCGACAAGTTGTTGAAGAGGAAACCCGCTCAAAATCTGATGGGGACCCTCCCCTTTGGCCTTGAAATAAGTGCGTTGGAAAAACTCTATCTCAATCATGGAAAGGAGATTTTTCCCAAGAACCAAGGAAGGATCTTTTCTCAGATCTTCACCGACAAGTATGACAGCGAGCCCCTTGAGCGCTATCTCAAGGATACCTTCGGCACCCTTGCCCTCGCTGATGCAGTGGTTCCCCTTATGCTGATGACCTACGATGTAGCCAACGGAAGGCCATTTCCCCTATCCAGCAGAGACAGCCACGGCTATCTGTTCTGGGAGGCTGGAAGAGCCACCAGTGCAGCACCCACCTACTTCAAGCCTGCATACCTCTATGACCGTCAGGAAGGGACGATGCAGACCCTCATCGATGGGGGCCTCATAGCCAACAACCCCGCCCTCTTTGCCTATGTAGAGGCAAAAAGGCTCTACCCCAATACAAAGAAGTTTCATATACTCTCCCTCTCCACGGCAAGCAGCGACTTTAGTTTTTCCATCAGCGGTGCAGGGTCAGGAGTCATTGGGTGGATAGACCCGGCAAAGGGAACCCCCATCCAGAAGATTTATGCAGGCTCCCAGCTGCAGGCTGTCGATGTAGTGGCAGCTGAAATCCCAGACCTCAGCTACACCCGTGTCCATGGGACACTTGGAGAACAGGTCCGTATGGACTCTACCAACCCTGCAGCCCTTGCACTTATGCGGGAGAAGGCCTTGCAGATCTACCAGGAAAACAGCGATGCCATCGGCGAGTATGTTGATAAGATCAGGAGACGAAAATCATTTGACCAACTTATCCTTGGGCCTAAGGAGGTGGAGAGCCTTCTTACCGCCCCCAAAGAAGAGTTGCCCAAACCCCAAGAAGAGGATGACTTGGCAACACGAGCTGCCGGCCTCTCTTCCTATTACGCTTTTCTTTCACGGTATAATATCGATGATGATCCCCAGGACAAGGAGACTGAAGACCTATGAGTGGCCATCCAAAACAGATTGAACTTGAAGGGATCATGCGCAAGATGTGCGATGAGCTTGACTACCGGCTGGAAGAGAAATTCGGCCTTGCCTACCCGCTCCATCCGAACCGGCCTGCGCGCGGCACCGCTGCAAGCGTTGCCTATGACGGGCTCTTCTCCACGGGAACACAGTTTACCCTGGGCTACGGCAGTGACCATGGCAGGGGATACATTGTCTCTGTAGAGATGCGTACCCTGGCAAAAGTAAAGCAAGAGGACAAGAAGGCGGTCGATGAAGCTACGGTGAGGATCATCAATGAACTCCTGCCAAAGTATTTTCCCAAGCGGAAAATCCGTATGAAAAAGGATGGGAATGTCTATAAGCTCGTTGGCGACTTCTCACTGGGAAGCTCCAGCAACGAGTAGAGGACCTCTACAAACATCTGGTTTGCCTTCAGGCAGAACTTCTTGTAGCTCTTGGGGCGATGGCCTTTGGCATCGTCGCTGATGACACGACACACCGTACACGGGATGTCGTGCATCTTAGCAGCCAAGGCAACTCCATAGCTTTCCATATCAGAAAACCCAAGGTCCAGCTCATTGACAAGCCAAGGATTAGCCTCCCGCCAGGGACGCAGAAGGAACCTGTCAGAGGAGCCTCCCCTTGCGAGGGTAGCCTTTTCATACGGTGGGGTGAAGAGCGAAAGCTCTCCAAGCACTTCGTTAGGAACACTGCTCAAGGTCTCACCCCGCTTCAAGCCAAAGGTGCGAAGGTCCAGCTCGTACTGGATGACCTCAGTGGCAAGGATACAGTCTCCTATTGTAAGAGAGGGGTCTATCCCTCCGGCATACCCTACCAACAGCACCCGCTTTGGCCGGTGCTCTGTAAGAGCCACCAAGGTATTGAGGGCGCTTTGCACCTGTGAAACACCTATGGTGGTGAGCAGGTAGCTCTTTTCATTGTAGTAGCCCACCTCGCCAGGCTTTGTGGGGAACCCTTCCAATTCTCCTTCGTTGGAGGCGACAACCAGACAATCAAGTGCCATAGATATCCCTTTCCTTTACCAAGGAAGAGAATATAAGCGAGGGAGAAATCCCGTGCCGCCTTGGATAGCCTGCCTTCAAGGTGCGGTCAATAGCAAGGGAACTATACTCTACACTCTTGTGCACTGCAGTTTGAAAGGGAACCTTATTAACCAGGAAGCCTGTCATCATACTGGCAAACAGATCCCCACACCCAGGGTAGGAAGCCGCTAGGTTCTCGTAGAAGACCAGGGCACACGTACCCTCATACGAGTACGCTACTGCATGTTCGTCCCCTATAGGGACACTGGTGATGGTCACCCAACTCCCCACACTCTTGGAAAGTTCATCTGCCCAGAAAAGGATCTCTTCTCTGGTAAAATTCTTCTGCATGGGCCTATCCAGAAGCAGGGCTGCTTCGGTGGTGTTGGGAGTGATGAGGTCAGCTTCCCTGACCAGGGTACGCATCTCGCTGATGAGAAGGTCATCAATGGGGGCATAGGGCTTTTCCCCGTCTCCGAGGACCGGGTCAATTACCACCAGAGGGTTGCACTTTCTCCTCTGTGTCGCAATGAATTGCATAACCAGCTCGACCTGCTCGTGCGAGCCAAGAAAACCTGAATAGATGGCATCAAAGCCGAGGTTCAGGTAGTCCCAGTGCTTGAGGATCTCCACAAGGGAACTTGTGGACTCTTCAAAATGATATCGTTCAAACCCATCGGTCTGTGTAGAAAGCAATGCGGTGGGCAGGGGACAAACCTCAACGCCCATCACCTCAAGGGTGGGCATCACAACCGTAAGGGAACTCTTGGCATAACAGCACAAATCATGGAAAGCTGCACAGGTTGGTATCATAAAAAGCAGACTACAACACATCTGCAAACTCTGCAATATATGCTATACTCATCCTACGGAGGATTCGATGCTTATATACGACCATATCAGCCACCTTATGATAGCAGACGACCAGTTTGATATTCTAGATTTCCCCCAACCAAGCAATGAAGAGATACTAGCGGCCCTCTCGACTATGATACTCTCTGGTTCTGGATGGAGGGCTATCTTTGCAGAGAGCGGGGACGAGGAAGATTCGGGTAGATCCATAGCATTTCCCCATTCAACCATAACTGCTTTTGTAGCCCTTGCCCTGGCAAGGCATCTTGGAGCCCCCCTTGCCCAAAAGGATGCCATCCAAAGGGAGTATCCATTTTCACCCTCTCCCCTAGAGAGCAGCCCCACTATCCTGGTCGGCCTTGATGCCCGCCCTACAGGGCGTGTAATGGGTGATATTATCTGTCGCACCCTACTCGCCCTTGGATGCAAGGTGCGCTACCTCTTCATCTGTGCAGCCCCTGAGATCATGGCGGACTGCAACCTCTATCCGGAGGAAGCCGATGCATTTCTCTATGTCTCTGCCAGCCACAACCCCATCGGGCACAACGGCTTCAAGTTCGGCAAGGCAGGCGGTGTATATGCTGGAGCCGAGTCAAAACGACTCACTGACATCTTCCTCTCCCTTTTTGAAGAGCAGGGGGTACTCACCTACCTGCAAAGCCTCTCCTCCTCCCTCAATGACGGACGCTATCTGGATGTTCTGAATTCGGTCAAAAGCCAGAAACAACAGAGCCTTGAGCGGTATGAAGAGTTCATACTCACCACCGCCAGCAAGAGTTCCCTCACCAAAGACCACTATGCTTTCTCACGCTCGGTCATCGCTGCAACAGAGACTAAATCCTTGGGTATCCTCGGAGAGCTTAACGGCAGTGCACGCTCGGTCAGCATTGACTTCTCCTTTCTCAAGTCCCTTGGCCTCAAGGTAAGGATGCTCAACAACAAAGTAGGGCAGGTGGTCCACGGCATCGTCCCCGAGGGAGAGAACCTGGAACTCTGCCGAGAGACCTTGGAGGAGCTCTACGAAGGGGATAAGGCATTCCTTCTCGGCTATGTACCTGACAATGATGGAGACCGGGGTAATCTGGTATACATCCGTGAGAGTTCAGGCAAGGCTGAGATACTAGAAGCCCAAAGCGTTTTCTCACTGGTAGTACTCGCAGAGCTCTGCCAGACACGCATCGAGAACCCAACGGCCAAGCTCGCCGTAGCTATAAATGGACCGACCTCCATGCGCATTGAGAAGATTTGTGAAGCCCTCGACGTGGAAGTGTTCCGCTCAGAAGTCGGAGAAGCCAATGTCGTTGAACTTGCTGAAATGAAGCGAGCCCAAGGCTACCTGGTCCCCATCCTGGGAGAGGGATCCAACGGAGGGAACATCACTCACCCGGCAAAGGTACGCGACCCGATGAATACCCTTATGAGCCTGGTCAAGCTGTTGACCAGGGATGACTTGATCACCCTCTGGGCACGAGTTTCAAAAGCCAAGATGCCCCGGGAGGTAACGCTGGAAGCTATCATAGAGTCCTTGCCCCCGTTCACCACTACCCCATCCTTTTCAGACAAGGGAAAGATGCAGGTAAGCTCTTCCCAGCGCGCATTGAAACAGGCGTATGAGGAGCTTTTCCTCATGGAGTGGGAGACAAGGAAAGAGGAGCTCAAGACGATGGGTATCCTAAGCTACAAGGCCTTCCAGATGGAAGGGACAAACCTCTATCAGGGCATGGGTGAAGAGAACCGCAATGAACCCTTCAGCGGGGGCTACAAGATAACTTTATACAATGCAGAGGACGAGGAGACAGATTTCATCTGGATGCGAGGCAGCAAGACCGAACCGGTCTTCCGCGTCCTTGCCGACTGCCTAGGGACTGATCACAAGCGACATGACTATCTACTCGAATGGCAAAGGGATCTCATAGCAAATGCAAACAAGCTGGCCGCTGTCACTCCAGAGCCCAAATCTCATTGACCAGCCCCTCAAGGGTTGCCTCCCGCAATGAGCGGTTTCTCAGTTCACACTCCCAGACAACGAAGACTCTCCACCCGTCATTGATGAGGGTGGAGATGTTTTTAGCATCACGGCTCCTGTTCTTCTCTATTTTATCGCTCCAGAATTTGGCATTGGTCTTAGGAAGCACAAAGAACGGGCAAAGCTCGTGCCCATGCCAGAAACAACCGTTGACAAAGACCACGCTCTTATATTTGGGAAGGACGATATCCGGGCTTCCCGGCAGGCGTCTGTCATTGGTGCGATAGCGAAGCCCTTGTTTGAACAGGAAGCGCCTCACCAGTAATTCCGCCTTGGTATCCCGGCTTTTGATGGAGCGCATGAGAGTGCTTCGTTGCGTAGGGGTAAAACGGTCTGCCATACAGGATAGGGTACCATGGAAGATGGGTGGAGGCTATCTCCGCCCATCTTCCAAATCATACACTACCTCGCATAATTTCCTAGAGACTCAGCCCTGCAATGGCAGCTCCTATGGTCGGAGAGTCATCGATACGTACAAAGGTATAGTACCGCTTCCTCTCCAACTGCAGGTACTTGTGCAGGTAGTACTCAGTATATTTCTTCAGATATTCAGTCTTATAGAATGTTGTTCCATCTGCATTGATGCAGACCGGGCGCCTTGGGTCCTTGCCTGCGCCACTTTTCAAGACCGTAGCAGCGAGGTTGGCAGCGGTGAGCTTGCCGGCCTTCTCGATGATAGCATTAATGATGGTCCATAAGGCTACAGCATCATCTTCACTGCCTTCGCAACACGCCACCAAGGCATAGTTAGTGTTGAAAGGCATCTCAAGGTAGTTACTCATCACTGTGGTGTTGATGGGGGCGACTGCCTTGAATCGTTGTGCAAAGGTAGTGCTGAGAAGTCCCTCTTCGATCGCCTTCTCAATGACTACATTGCTCAAGGGCCCTAGGTAGGCACCGCTGATCATCTTCTCCAGGTGATACTGGCCTGGGTGTTTGGTGGAATCAAAGAAAGCACGGTCGAGGGGGCCTGGGCAGAAGTCGAAGTTGCCAGACTCGATGTTGATAATCTGACTTCCTTCTGAGCGATCAATCTTCTGTATGTTGGCATTCTGCTCCACATAGGCGGTGTTGGTTCCTGTTCCCAGGATAAAGCCGATGTATCCGCTGTACTGCGCATCAGCGGATGCGGCTATCCCTGCTAGAAGGGTAGCAACGGTGTCGTTGAGTACCGCTACCTTTTTCTTGGAGACATCATAGCCACGGCGGGCAAGTTCGGCGAGCAGGTTTGCCCCCACAGGCTTGCCGATCACCTCTGGTGCCTTTATCTCCTTGGAGAAGACAAGGGGAATTCCATCATGGTCCTCGGTAATGGTAGCTGCATAGGAGAAGCAGAACCCAATCTTGTCGCTTTTATCGATGAGGCGCTCGACCTCATCGGCAAAGGTGGTAAAGAACTGCTTTGCACTAACCTCCTCCTTTACTCCAGGCATGGAGGTCTTTCTAAAGTCCTCGATACGGACTTTCCCCTGTTCATCGAAGGTGACCAGACAAGTTCTAAAGTTTGTACCGCCTGCATCGAGGACGATAACACTCTCCCCTTTCTTAACCTCATCAACGACCTGGGTATAGGTGGGTATCATCTGCAGGGAGCTGTTCCCTGTCCCTGCAAGGCCCTTCTCCATCTCAGTGTTAAACTGAGAGAGCAACTGCTCCATGTCGATGCATGAAGGGGAGACTCCCCACTTGGTAAGAAATGCTTCACTTTTTGCTATTACTTCTGTCATATTCCCTCCTGGACTTACACGTTCAGAGTATCGCCGTTTATTTTTAACTCAATTGGCTTAATTTCAAAATATCCTTGTGCATCGCTTTGGATGATGAACACCCCTTTGACAGCGACAGCCTCGCTGACCCTACGCCCTGTCACCAGCACATCCACCGCCACCGTGATGGGCCTGATACCCCCATTCATCATGACCGATCCCATCAGGGATGCAAGGGTGGCCCCTTCGCTAAAGTAGGGTGTCGCTGTCCCGTTGAGGATGGCATGCCCCTGCTCCCATGCATGCACGGTAAGGTACTGCAAGGCAATATCATTCAAGGGGCCCTTGGCCATACGCATCAGGGATGCAAAAAAGGATTCGCCGGCACTCCTTTGGGTCTTCTCAAATACAGCACGATACCTGCCGAGATCAGAATCGCTGAAGGTAAGGGCATACGGAAGGGTCTGCCTCTCATGAAACTGGAGTTCCAAGCCAGGAAGCGTCAAAGGAGGATTATTTAAAAATCCTGCAATTGAGGCGATGGTCGAATCTGTTATTGCAGCGAGGGCTACGGTAACATCATTTGCCGTAGGCTTGGCAAATGCACCCAAACAAAGCAGGAGGATCATTATGGTTGTTATCGTTCTTTTCATAGGCATCTCTTCTCCATACTATGATACTACAACAAAGAGGACA
>CAZPOJ010000078.1:10647-14112 GCA_964588005.1 uncultured Sphaerochaeta sp. | reverse complement strand
GTCCCCTCCTCGCTGCCGCTGATGATGTCAAACTGGACATCGGTGACGATCAGGGTGTTGTATATGTTCTGGGCACTCTTGATGAGCTGCTCCTTGCTGAAGATATCCCCCACTCCAAAGGTGAGCTCTCGCAAAAATACGTACGGCTTGGTCTTGGTCGTCCCCTCGAGGCGAATATCCTCGATGACTGCCTGCTGGTTCTCCTGTACCTTCAGGACAAAGGAGATGCTCTGGCTCTCAGGGTCACGAATCTCTTCTGTAGCCATGAGGTTGAAGATATAGCCGTTGTTCCAGTAGAGGTCAGCTACCTTGGCTATCTGTGCCTGCACACGCCCCTGGTCGAGGACGGCCCCATCCTTCATGGTGATGAGGCTTTGGAACTCCTCGGCACTAAAGACGGTGTTCCCTTCTACGGTGATACCGCCGAAGTACCACTGTTTTCCCTCTTCCACCGTGTATATGAGCCTGAGGCGGGTAAACTTATCCCCTTCCTCGGTAATATCTTCTGTACGAACATCGGCAATAGAGGCTTCGATGTAGCCGTTGCTGCCGTAGAAGGCGAGTAGCTTATCCTTGTCCGTCTCGACAAGGCGGGGATTGTAGTAGCCGGAATTGAAATAGGTTTTCGCCTTGCTCTCCAGCTGCTTCTTCAGCACATCGCTTGGGAATGCACTGTTTCCCTCAAAGAGAATCTCTCCCACAATTTTTTGGGAGTTCTCGACGATGGTGTAGGTGACACTCGCGCGGTTGGTCGCCTCATCCACGCTGTACTCACTTTCCACACTTGTATCGGCATACCCCTTTTTCTGATAGAGGGCGACAATGGCCTCCTCTGAGAGGGTGATCGCCTGCTCTTGGAGAAAGGATCCTACTTTTGCCGTAATGGCTTCGGTTATATCCTTGTTCTTGATATTGTCGTTGCCCGACAGGACTACCGTGTCGATATAGGGCAGTTCAAAGAAGCTCATCTCAATGACAAGGGATTGGTCGTCTTCCCCTCCCCTTTGGGCCTCCGCCAGGAAATAGAGGAACGTGTCCATGGCATAGAGCTTGCTTTGCAACTCGTTGAACAGCTCGTCGGTGAATGGTTTCCCTTTATAGGGGTTTTGTACTTCGGCCACCTTCTCCTTGGCAACATTCTGCAACCCTATATTTGTAAAGGATACAATCCTTTTTCCAGCATACCAAGGCTGTGCGTCTGCCGCTCCAAGGGTAGCTAGCGTCACCACCAGTACCAGTAAAATCATACCTATTCGCCCTATCTTCAGATTGCCCATGGTTACTCCTATCAAACTGTCTAACGCAAAACTATCCGCTTGGTTACACTGAACCCAATGGTATCGAAAATATTATAGAGCGACAACTCATTCGGTTGGGTGAAAAATGAGAATGTGCCCAGTGGATTGTTCCACTCCATGGATAGTTCCAGGTCAATAGCAAGGTCAGGGGCTACAAACGAACGTTTTATCCTGGTCTTGTCGGTGGCGCTCAAGTGGATCAGTGCCTGTAAGAAATAATTCTTTCCTATATATTTGCCCATAAAGATGGTCGTATTGTTCAGATACCTGGCAAGGGGGCTGAAACTAGTCCCCAGGGTACTGCCTGGCAGCGCGTCAAAGAGGATGTTCTGCACGATGTTGCTTCTCAGGCTGAAGAGGTCCAGACCCAAGGAGATGCGTATGGACTCGGTGAGGGCGGTGTTGTTGGTTGTACTGATATAGCCAAGCTTTCCTGCAACGTCGGTGGCAGCTGCGGCAAGGGATGCTACGCTATAGAGGTTTACCTGCCCGTACGCACCGCTGGGCAGGATACTCTGGCCCATGATCTCCATGATCTCATTGATATCCTTGCTAGGGATACTTTCGAACTGCGGGTTGAGGTTGGTAAGGCTTGCGTCCCTGAGCATGAGGAAGATGTCCACACGGTTGCCCAAGCGGTCAAAGTCGGTCAGTTTGGCACGGAGGTTTATCCTTGGCTGGATGGTCGAGGATCCTGAAAGCGCATCGGTATGCAGTTCAAGCGACCCTTCGGTTATAAAGAAGTTCTTCTGGAAGTAGTAGATTTCCCCGCTTCTGAAGGCGAAGGAACCATCGAGGGCGATTGCGCCTGTGGTGTGGTTGAACAAGATGTCGATCTTTTGGTTTTCGGTCAGGGTCGCCTTGAGGAAAGGGTTGGTGAGGGTCGGATAGAAAAAGGAGACATTTTTCCCTGTGGTGATCGTAAAGTCTGTGCTGGTGTTACCTGTGGGGACATACCAGAAAGGAAGGCCTTGGATTCCCAGGCTCATGGTGGTGTTCTCCAACAGGACATCGCCTGAGATCCACGTCTGCCAACCAATGCCAAACAGGTTGAAGGTCCCCTCGGCGTAGGTGCGCACCTCGGCATCGAAGCCTTGCAAGGGAATGAATACATAGAGTTGCCCGTTGGTGGATCGAGCGTCGATCTCGTAGCTGCTGAGGCTGAGCCCGTCAAAATCAGCTCGGACGCTTGCAAGGCCGCGCATGGTGACCCCTGTTTCACGATTGGTGGAGAAGAAGGGGAAGGTAGGGCTTGTAGCTCTCTGGCCGTCCAAAGTCACCGTAGCACTCTTGACCGACAGGATATCCTGGGGAAGCCAGAAAAGATTCATTGAGCCAGAATCAAGGGTGAGCTGTCCATACGGCTTGGGCCTCAACAAGGTGCCGCCGATAATAATCTCGCCTTCTGCCATGCCGTCGATGAATCCAAAGATAGGCTTGATGAACACCCTGTTCAGCAAAGGCAGGGGGAAATGGATATTCTCAACCTTGAGATTGAGGTCATCGGTACGGATCCACCCCGTTATTTCTGCCCCGATACCAAACTTCTTGTCCAGCAGGGCTTCTACGGTCTTTTGTTCATTGTCGTACTTGAAGGAGAGCAAGGGACTTGAGACAGAGAAGATGTTCTCCTTGTAGCCAATCGTATATGTTCCGTCAGCGATACCCTTATCGCTCAAGATCAGAAGGTCATCGATAACAACAGTTCCCTCCACCCCTTGATCTGACAGGCTTCGTATCACCTTCCCTATATCAAAGAGGGAGGAGGTAGGAGTAAACGGCATTGATATATCCAGATTGAAATGCGAGTCCTGCTCTGTATAGGGGACGACCCTGACATGGGTAAATCTTCCTTGTGCATCAAGGCTACCCTTCTCCACATCCAGGCCTACCTGTATATCCTTTACAAGAGCGGACCCCAGCTGGAAAAGACCGTTCTCCACCACAAGGAGGGTATCGGTAGCTGCAAGGTCGGCACCAAAGGAGAAGAGGGGACTTTCCAAGGTGAACTTTCCGTCCATGCTGACCTGCTTCTTGAAGTCTGTGTACCCATAGGCTTTTCCATCGAGGATAAATCCTGCAAGCGGAGGATAAAACCGTTGCAATCCCACCTGGTCTGACTCGAGCAGCACCTCAACGCGGCTTGTACTCCCTGTCAGGGCAAGCG
>CAZPOJ010000078.1:0-10547 GCA_964588005.1 uncultured Sphaerochaeta sp. | reverse complement strand
CCTGCAAGGATGGTGAAACCCGCATTGAGAGCCCTGTTACCCAGTGCTGCGTCCAGCAGGACCAGATCGCTGGAGAGGGTTCCATCAAAGCCCAGGATGGTTCCCGTCCCCTCTGTGGACTGGAATGAGAGGTTCCCGGTAAGGCGTGTCAGATCAGAGTAGTAGGGGGTGAAGAAAGGTGCATAGCGCTCAAGGGAGGGTCTCGCCTGGCTGATGGCGAAATCCTGCATCCTTGCCTGGATGGTGAAGCTGCCCTTCTTCTCCCTGGGAAGGTCATACAGGGCGTTGATCAACAGTTGGTTCTTATAGGAGAGCGTAGCCTGGGCCTGCCCTCCTTCGGCATTCTGCTGGTATGCCAGCGAGCTGGAAACCGGCTCCTCTGTCAAAGGCGAGGTAAGCGAGGAGAGGGTGAGCGAACTGGACAGGGAGGAAAAGCCGTCTGCGAAGCGCAGTGAAGCTGAAATAGGGGAAGAGAGTGCAATATCAGCCTTCTCAAAAAGGACCATTGCCTCCGACTCCAAGGAGAGGGAGAGGTCCTTGATAGCTCCATTCTCAAGGAGGGCCTCGGAGAACAGCAGCACTCCTCCAAGATCAAAGGTTGTCTCCCCTATGCTTGTCATCACATCGTTTAGGGAGAGCCTTGCATAGAGTTTTCCTTTGTCCTCCAGCTGAGCAGACCCTATCAGGGTATTGGTTTGGAGGGGGGCATACCCTTCTTTTTCTACAAAGAGGGTGGAGCCTGCCCTGGTGGCAAAGCTCAGGAGAAGCGAAGTATCCGCCTGTTTGAGATTGATCGTTGAGGTTGGCGAGTTGAGGGTAAAATCCAGAACTTTGAGGACAAGCAGGTCATATGAGGCTTCCAGTGCAGAGAAAGAGAGGTCTTCCAGAGTGAGACGTGAGGAGAGCTTGGGGATAGCAGCCTTGCCCATCGGGTGGTCTGCCTGCAGGTTGGCAAGGGAGAAGTCTACACTCAGCGAGCCTAGGGAAAAATCTGTCGGAGGCACTTGGCTTGCAAGTGCCAGTTGTTCGAACTGCACCGTTGCATCGGAGAAGAGAAGAACCCCTTCACTGGCCTCTGCCCCTACTACGCCAAGGGAGTCGACACCCATGCGGATGCTCCCTAGCCTGAGTTCTGCCTCTCCTACTTGCGCCTTGGCGCTCTCTATGCTTCCGGTAAAGGAGGAGAGTCCGGTGGAATCAAGGGAGAATGAGAGCTCTGCCCCCAGTATGGATGCTGTATAGGAGGGACCACTGAAGGTTGCCTCCAGTGCATTTGTCTTCAGGCCCAGGGAGTTACGTTCGAACCATCGGGAGAGAAAAGAGGGGGAGCCCTGGTCAGGAGTATCTCCAAGCCCTTCCAGCTGGGACAAGGAGAGCTCAAGGGTGGGATGGTCCAGGGTAAGGGTGATCTTGTCTGATCGGCCCATGAGCGAAAGCAACACCTCTCCCAGTCCTGCATCCAGGAGCAGTGCTTCAGAGGTAAAGATCTCCTCTTCTCCCAGGAGGAGAGAGAATTCACCAATTTCCACCTCCTTCAAGAACGAGCGAGCAATGCCTGTGGTCCTAAAGGAGAGTGAAGAGTCCCGGTCAAGCTGTGCAAGAAGGAAATCGGCAAAAGGTTGTGCTGGATTGACCGCACTAAAAAAAAGCATCCCATAGAGACAGATGCCTGTACAAGCCAGTACTACCAGAATAGAAATGGCTATATCTTTGAACGTAGTATGATATCTCACCTCTTAAAACCTTTAGGCTAGTATACCGTATTGTCATGGTTTTGCCACTACTTATGGAGAGATCCTCCCTCCCCTTTTTAAAAACCAATATACGCTTGGCCTACTTTAGGGTATTATAGGGGTGTGTAAGGAGAAGTGTAATGCCACAAATATTTGAAAACCTTGTAGTGTTTGAAGGACTTGACGGGTCGGGAACGACTACACAGATGCAGCTGCTGGCTGAAAAATGCGATAGGGAGCTGCGTGCTTGCCGCGCTACGTTTGAACCCACTGACAAGCCGATAGGGCGTCTGGTACGGGCTGTGCTGAAAAAGCAGATAGTCACGACCCCCCTTGCCCTGGCGATGCTCTATGCCGCAGACCGCGAAGATCATCTGTACAATCCTATATACGGAATGGTCCACGAGATGGATAAAGGAAAGCTCGTCATCTGTGACCGGTACATCTACTCGTCGCTGGCCTACCAGGGGGTGGAGTGTCCCTTGGATAAGGTTCGGGAGCTGAACCAGTTCCCTGCTCCCCAGTACCTGTTTTTTATCGATACCCCGGTTGACGAGTGTATCAGACGCATAGCTTCACGAGGGGATACCTCTGAACTTTTCGACCGTCATGACTTTTTGGAGAAGGTCAAGTCAAACTACGAGCGTCTGTTCAGCGAGTTGTCCGAAGGTGTCAAGTTTTATCGTCTGGATGGTATGAAGAGCAAGGAGGATATCGCCAGCGAGATCCAGAAGATCTTGTTCACTGAATAAACATCGCATCACCGTAACTGAAGAATCTATACCGCTCATCGATAGCATGCTGGTACGCATCATCGATGAGCGTTTTTCCTGCAAAGGTTGCCACCAAGACCAGCAGCGTTGATTCGGGGGTGTGAAAGTTTGTCAGCAAGTGGTCCACCACGTGCCACCTGTATCCCGGCTTGATAAAGAGGTTGGTCCTGTTGAAACCAGCGATTACCTCCCCTTTTTCCGCATCAAAGGCACTTTCCAGGGTCCTGACACTGGTGGTGCCTGTTGCGATGATCGGCCGCCCTTCAGCCTTGGCCTGGTTAATGAGGTGCGCACTCTCCTCGCTTATCTCAAAGCGTTCGTAGTGCATATGGTGGTCGTCAAGGTTTTCCGTGCGTACCGGCAGGAAGGTTCCCGGCCCCACATGCAGGGTAATGGGGACGATAGTGCACCCCTTTGCCTCAATCTCAGCCATGATTTCCGGGGTAAAATGTAATCCTGCAGTAGGAGATGCCACCGACCCCTCATGCTTTGCATAGATGGTCTGGTAGCGTTTTTCATCCTGGAAGTCATCTTCACGCCTGATATAGGGAGGAAGGGGCACGTGCCCGAGCTCTTGGAAGAAAGCTTCGGTGACAGGCTCGTCGAAGGCGAGCGTTCTCGTGCCGTCTTCGTTTTCTGAGATAATCTGGGCATGATGCACAAAAGCTGCTTCACCGAAGGTGTAGCGTTTGCCCACATGCTGTCTTTTTGCCTTGGTTGCCATCACTTGCCAGCTTTTGTCCAGGTTCTCCTCCAGGAAGAGGAACTCCACATTTCCCCCGCTCTCGCTTGTGGCGTAGAGACGTGCCTTGCGCACCCTGCTGTTATTGACCACCAGGATGCTCCCGCTCTCAAGATAGTGGACAAAGTCGGACATCTGCGCGTCGATGACAGAGCCTGTCATCCTGTTGACCACCATAAGGCGGTCAGCTCCACGCTTGTCTGCAGGGCTCTGGGCGATGAGTTCCTGAGGGAGATTAAAAGAGTATTCCTTGATTTTCATCCATGTTCCTTTTGCAGGGGAGGCCCAGCAAGTCGTAAGCTTTCTTGGTTGTCACCCTTCCACGCGGGGTGCGCTTGAGATACCCTTTCTGGATAAGGTAGGGTTCGTAAAAATCCTCAAGCGACTCTATGGCCTCACCGACAGAGATGGAGAGGGTCTCCGCCCCTACAGGACCGCCGTCGTAGAATTCTATGATGGTCCTCAGGATATTTCGGTCCTGGGTTTCCAGGCCTCGTTTATCGATGCCCAGCCTCTCCAGGCCATGATTGACTATCTCAATGGTGACCGTTCCGTCTCCCATGACCGAGGCAAAGTCCCTCAGTCGCTTGAGCAGGCGGTTGGCTATCCTGGGGGTTCCCCTGCTGCACTTGGCAAGCTGGATGATGGCTTTCGCATCGATGGGGATCTCCATGATCTGGGCAGATCGCTCGATAATATTCGCCAGTTCCTTTTCGTTGTAGAATTGGATGGCCGCGGTGATGCCGAAGCGTGAGGCAAGCGGGCTGGACACCGATCCTGCCTTGGTGGTCGCCCCGATGAGGGTGAAGCGTGGCAGCGGGATGCGCATGGTCCTTGCAGCGGGTCCCTGTCCGATGACCCAGTCTATCTCAAAGTCCTCCATGGCAATGTAGAGCATCTCCTCCAAGGCGGGCTTGAGGCGGTGAATCTCATCGATGAAGAATACCGAGTTCTCAGTCACGTTGGTCAGGATGCCGGCCAGGTCCTTGGGCTTGTCCAAGGCAGGTGCGCTGGTCATGCGGATCTCAGCTCCCATCTCATTGGCTATAATCGATGCCAGGGTGGTTTTTCCCAGGCCCGGGGGGCCTATGAGAAAGGTGTGGTCGATGGGCTCCCCCCTCCCCCTTGCAGCCTGGACGAAGACAGCGAGGTTCTCCTTCAGGCGTTCTTGTCCTTGGAAGTCGCACAACATCTTGGGTCTGAGGATGTTCTCCTGCTTGTCCACGTCCTGTTGAAAGGCGGTGGAGACTACAGAACTGTGCTGCAGGGCATCAAGTTCACTCATATTGGTTTCCAGACTATCCATGCGTTACCCCAGTGCAATGATTGCATTTCGGAAAATGAACTCTTCCGTTTCGTGGTGGCTGAGACCAACAAGGGCGTCTTGCTTCTCAGTTACCAATTTCTCTACTGTCGCTTCAACCTTCCGACGATCGTATCCCATCTCCACCAGGGCATCGAGTATATCTGCCCACTGTCTCAGAGCTGCTCGCTTGCTTGATGGTTGGGCAGGATCTTTCTCGTCTTCCAGAACCAATACGTTGCGCAGGGCGAGGATCATCTTCTGGGCGGTCTTGGGACCCACTCCCGGTATGGTTGCCAGCAGCTTTACATTACCACTGTCCAATGCTTCGGCCAAATGCTTCACGTTGATGCCCGACAGGATGCGAAGCGCTTGCTTGGCCCCTATGCCCGAGACAGTCTGCAGCTGCTTGAATGCTAGTCGTTCGGCCTCATCAAAGAAGCCGAACAGCGTCATGCTGTCCTCCCTGTGGACCAAGGTGGTGAGCAGGCGCAAGCCCAGGCGGTCCTCACCGGAGAGCTGGCTCAAGCGGCTGGCTGTCTGTGCCGATACATGCAGGGTGTACTCAATGTCATTGCATCGCAAGACAACTGCATTTTCTATGATGGAGACGATATCTCCGATAATGGCATGGATCATATGGTGTTCATCCTCGACTGTGTAGCATGAAATACCCCGTAACAGAGCGCCGCTGCAAGGGCATCGGCGCTGTGGTCGGGCTTGGGTCTTGTCTGCAGTCCCAACAGAACTCGGACCATCTCCTGGACCTGGGCCTTGTCGGCCCCTCCGTATCCGGTGACGGCACTTTTGATGGTCATGGGACTGAAGAGCTTTACTTCTATGGAGAGCAGTGAGAGCTGGTGCACGGCAGCTCCAATGACCTTTGCGACATTGATGGCAGAACTGATATTCTTGGTAAAGAAAATGTCCTCCATGCTGCAAACGTCAACCTTTTGGGAGATAGCCAGTTCCCCGATGGACTTGGCGATGAAATGGATTCGATCGTTGTCAGCCATCGAGGGAAGGGTGTTTATCACGCCAAAAGAAACAGGCCGGTTCAGTTGTCCGTTTGACTGGACAACTCCCCAGCCTGTCTTTGCATATCCTGGATCGATACCGAGGATCAGCATGGCTACTCTTCTTCGCCATCCTCAAAATCATCGGGAAGCTCCAGGTTGGTGGAAACCTGCTGTACGTCGTCCAGTTCCTCGAGCTTGTCGATAATTTTGAGAACCTTGCGGGCCTTCTCTGCATCAAGGGTGACGTTCTGGTCAGCTACCTTCTCGATCTCAGCACTTTCCTGCTCAAAGCCAGCTTCCTGCAAGGCTTCCAGGACGTTTGCATAGTCGTTTGGAGCGGTAATGACCTCTATCATCTCCTCAGTTGAGGTGACGTCGTCAGCACCGTGTTCCAAGGCAACTTCAAAAATCTGTTCTTCAGTATATTTGGAGGCATCGTACGTGATGATGCCTTTTGTCTGGAACATGTAGGAGACACAGCCTGTCGCACCGAGGGTACCCCCTGACTTGGTCAGGGTGGATCGGACATCACTGGCTGTTCGGTTTTTATTGTCTGTGAGGGTATCGATGATGAGAGCGACTCCCCCCGGGGCATACCCTTCGTAGGTAAGTTCATAGAAGACAGAGCCTTCCATCTCGCCCGAGCCCTTCTTGATGGCTCGTTCAATATTGTCCTTGGGCATGTTTTCGGTACGCGCCTTGAGCATGGCGGTGCGCAGTCTGGCATTTGAGTCGGGGTCAGGACCTCCCATCTTGGCCGCAACTGAAATTTCTTTTATCAGTTTGGTGAATTTCTGGCCGCGCTTAGCGTCAGCTAGACCCTTTTTGTGTTTGATGGTAGCCCATTTACTATGGCCGGACATATTTTGAACCTCTTATAATTGTGTAGAATACTTGCATTACTGCAACCCATTTAGGGTATCACAGCGGTACCCGCCGGTCAAGTAGTCACAAAACTGCCAAGGCAAAGCGCAGCACCACTTCATCAAGGACCATAAAGCCAATTCTAGTCAAGGAAAAACTTTGTTTGGTGGATACATACCAGGTGCGATCCAATGACTTCAAAACTGATGCAAAAATCTGGTCAAAAGAACATAAAAACCGCTCTTCGAACTGAGCCTTATCTATGCCGGTATCGGTACGCAGCGCCATCATCAAAAACTCTTCAAGGTGTTCGGTGGGGGTCAGGATCTCCTGGCTGTAGCCAGAGAAGGGGGTGCCCCGGCTGTAGGCGAACAGGTTTTGTGTCTGGCTGACATGGCGCAAGGCAGAGCCCTTGCGCAAAGCTGAGACGGCAGAGCAGCCAAGGCCAAGGTAGCTGTCAAGATTCCAGTAGGTCAGGTTGTGGGTGCACCTCTTATCGTCCAACGAGAAGTTGGAGACCTCGTAGTGGCGGAATCCCAGAAGGGCAAGATGGTCCCATACCCCCCAGAGGAAGGCCTCCTGGCCGTCTTCGTCCAAAACGGGGAGAACTCCACTAGAGACTCGCTCGGAGAGCTCTGTACCCTCCTCCACCGTCAGACAGTAGAGGCTGATGTGGGAGGGGGAAGCCAAGGCCATGATCTCATCTATATCGGCAATGGCCATCTCCATGGTCTGCCCGGGCAGGCAGACCATCAAATCAAAGGAGATGTCTATGCCGTAGCGGTCGCGGGCTCTCTTGGCGAGTTGTATAGCCTTGAGGTTGTCTGAACGCCTTGCATTTCGGCCCAGGGTGGCAAGCACCCCATCATCCATGCTTTGGATGCCCATGCTGACCCTGGTGACCAGTGAGTTCTCAAACAAGGGGAAAAGGGACCTTTCAAAGGTCTCCGGGTTCATCTCAATGGTGCATGAAGAGGCTTTTCCTTTGCTTTGGGCAAGGGAGAGCAGGCTCTCAAGCTCTGCGTAGGTGAGGCACCCGGGGTTGCCTCCCCCTAAGAATATGGTGGAAAAGCCCTCGTCACAAGAGGCGACAATAGTGCGTAGTTCAGTTTCAAGGCGCTGCAGGTAGGCTTGCCTATGGGGCAGCCAGCTCGCTTCCTCTTCGGAGTAGAAGGCGCAGTAGGAGCAGCACGTGATACAGAAAGGGATATGCATATAGAGTGCCAAGGGCTTTGGCAAACTTGATCCAAAAATATTCTCGGGCACTATTTGTTCCCCAGATACCCTACGCTCTTAAGGGGCCAGAAGCGGAAGCGCACACTGCCGTTGATCTTTTTCTGCAACACGGGGCCGAAGTACCTTCCGTCGCGGGAGTTGTCCCGGTTATCCCCAAGGGGGAGGATCCTGCCAGTGGGAACGTAGGTGCCCCCCTGGTAGCGAGCATTGTCATTGCGGTAGGAGAAGTTGCTCGGGTCGAAGAGGCTCTTCGTCCTAGCCCTGGAGGCTTCAAACTGATACATGTCGTCCGGGTAGTTGTCATCCTGCACAAGTGCATAAGCGGAAGAAAGATAGGAGGGGGCACTTTGGGCAGGGACGGAGACCTCCTTGTAGCCAAAGAGGGATCCCCAGGCCTTGATGCCTGCATAGAGGGAAGGCTTGACGGTGCGGTGTGGGCCCTCAACGAGGTCCAGGTCAGCTCTAAAACTCTCCTCCGGCATAAAAGCAGCTGATCCAGCCATGCGAATCTCCACGTTGCCATCCCTGAAGCGGACAACTTCACCGGGGAAACCGATGGCGCGCTTGACGTAGAGCCGCTCGGCTACCGAGCCGTCCTCATTCTTGTCGATGTTTACCAGCGAGAAGGTCCCCATATACAGGACCTGTGAAAGGACATCGAAGAAGGGACCTTTGGAGTCATACTCAGGGTTATAGAAGGTGATGATGTCATCACGTTGGGCCTGGCGGTTGGTATCAAGGATCTTGGGTCCCCCCGGGTAGACCTCGATGCCGTATATGGTTTTGCTTACAAAGACGCGGTCGCCCACATTCATCGTAGACACCATCGAAGGAGAGGGTATGAGGAAGAGTTGGAAGATGTACTGGTTTATCAGAAGAACTGCAAACACAGCAAAGACAAGGGCATCAGCCCATCCTTTTATCTCCCCTATGATGGTTCGAGGCTTCTTGTTTGCCAGCTCATAGGCCTTTTCTGCCTTGCGGCGGGTCAATAGCCGGACCGTCTTGTTTTCCAGAAAATTGAGTATTTCGTCCATACATTGCAAACTATCACAATAGGTTCGAGTTGACAAGCAGAGCCTTGAAAGATACCTTTAGGTATTATGAAAAAACATATTGAACTCCCCCAGGTCAAAGAGGTAGAACTTCCTCACCTCCTGGGCATGAGACCGGGCATATATATACTGACGCTGCTGATAGTTGCGTTTATCCTGCTTGTCTTCCTGGTAGGCTTTCTGCCTGGAATCCTCAAGGGTGGACGATACGTCACCTTCAGCAGTCCCCTTGCACAAACGGGAGTATCCCTGGAAGGAACCTACCTGGGAGGTACTCCCTATCAGTTTTTTGTCCCCACCGGTGATTATGAGGTAACCTTTACCAAAGGGGGAATCCCGATAGGAACGACGAGTCTTACCATAGACCATCCCCTCTTTTTCACTTGGCTGTTTCATAGGACAGCCAAGCTAGAGGCAGATATAACCAATCTGACAGCCAATGAAAAAACAGCCATCAATGAGTTCAACATACAAGAGGTCATACAAACCAGTGCCATCACAAGCTTTGATGCAATACACCCCTACCCTCCTGTGTTCAAGAACCTTGTACAGGATGCCAAGGCGATGGGCCTCGGTGAAAAGGTGCAACAAGATAGCTTTGCCCTTGCTGCAAACTTCATAACGTCCAAGACGATGCTCAGCGACGCCCTTGAGGCCATGGAGGCTTTGATGAGCTCATCGCCTCTCATCGATACCACGATGGGCAAAGCAAAAGAGCTCTTCGACAGTCCTACAACTGAGGAGATCGGCCTCCCATCCCAGGATCTGGTTCTGGAAGGCAAACAAACCCTCCTCAAGGCAGGCGCCTTTGAGCAGGCCGGCATCACCTACCCGTCCTCCTCCTTTGTCATGGGGACAAATGTCCCCATGATCTTCCCCGAGACCAACAAGGCAGGCATCCCTGTCCTTACCGAAAGCTTCACCATCGCAACCACACCGGTGAGCCAGTACCAGTGGGCACTCTTCATCGAAGACAATCCCCAGTGGGATAAAAATGCATTGGAAAAACTGCAGCAAGACAATCTCACTGATGAGTTCTATCTCAGCGGGATCCTTCCTTCGGTAGTGTTTGCCACTGGCAAGCCTGTGCACAACATCAGCTACAAGGCTGCCCAAGCGTTCTGCACCTGGCTTACCGAAAAGACCGGCAAGCAAGTCTTCATCCCCACAGAGGCGATGTGGACCTTATCTGCCCTCCAGGCCAAGGAGAAGGCATACACAAGGTCTCTGACCATCACCGATAGGGACAGGACAACCCCCCTTGCCATGTTAGGGGGAGTCTGGGAGTTTACCCAAAGCCCCTACATCCCCTTGCAACGTGTTACAGACTACCCTGCGGTAGCACTCCTGTATCAAACCTTCGCAGACTCCTCTGCTGTCATAGTGAAGGGAGGCAGTTATCTCAACACCCCTTCCTCCATAGACGAGCATACAGTGGGTGCTGTCGATACTACTGCCTGCGGCGACCTTATAGGGTTTCGCATAGCTTGGAATGACTAAATGAAACAGAATAAGAACAAAATCAAATTCCTACAAAAGAATAGAAAGGCCTACTTCAACTATGAGGTCATCGAAGACCTTGAGTGCGGTATCGCCTTGTTAGGCACTGAGGTGAAGTCCATCAGGGAGGGAAAGTTCAGCTTCTCAGACAGCTACGTGACAGTCAGCAACAACGCCTTGACCCTGGTAGGGCTTACCATCCAGCCCTACACCCACGGGAACCTCAACAACCACGAGCCGCTGCGCAACAGGCGCCTATTAGCCCACAAGGCGGAGATCAAGAAGTTCAAGCGCAAGGTTGACGAGAGGGGTTTCACCCTCA
>CAZPOJ010000077.1:0-14151 GCA_964588005.1 uncultured Sphaerochaeta sp. | reverse complement strand
CGGGCCCCTTATAGGGGCATTTCAAGCCACCGGCTATGCCGGTGGTCATGACTGATATCAAAATAATTGGAGTCAAAAAAAGGAACATGTCGAGCGACTCACCTACACTATACCTGTTTTTTTACTATTATGATATGCCGTAGCTTCGTCTTTTGGTGAAACGATGCCTTAAGGAAAGATATATGTCCTTTAAAGATAAATACTTTTTGTAGTATGAAAGAAAAAAAAGACTACGATAGTCTCACCGTGACAAGAAGCACTACTATGTCAGTTTTCTTTACACTTTTGTGATAGCTTTCCCTCCATTTGAGTGGGTGTAAGGCTACTATCCATCACTGCTACACCTCAGGTAAGCCCCTTTATTTTGTCTTCTCCAAGGAAAGGGGGCAAGCTGTTCTTTTCTAGGAGATTGGTGGCTCTGTTTTGCGCAGTTGTACTACTGCCACCCCTGTGAGTATGATTATGGCTCCAACCATCTGCAAAGCATTGAGAAGATCTTGAAATATGATTGCGCTCAAGATTAGGACAAACACCGGCGACAAGTTCCCGTAGACAGAAACTTTGGTACTGCCGATGTGTTTTATTGCATAATTCCATAAGACGTTAGCCAGTAAGAAGGCTATGAGGCCTGAGTATAGGATACAAAACCATCCTATAGGCTGGATCTCAGAGAGGACCAGAACCCTCATATGGGGGAAGTTTACCAAGTGATAGATTCCAACTGATACAGCCATAGCCAACCCTGTTACTTGCAAGGGGGGGTATCGCTTCATATAAGGGCGTAAGAACGTTGTATTGATCGCGTAGCCGAGCTCAGCGACGACAATATATATAATGCCCTTCAAGGTGGATTGTGTTGCTGCCTCCGGTTGATGGGAAGCCAAGGTGATCAAGATGAGTCCTACTACAGTAAGGAGGACCCCAAAGATAGATTTCCAATCTGGGCTCTCCAGTCTAAACACCAGAGCAAGAATAACCACATGGATCGGCATGGTAGCCATCAATATCCCTCCAAGCGGAGCTGATGTCTGGTCTATACCGATGGGAAACAGGATGTGAAACACACCCAGTCCCAAGCATCCTATCCAGACAATACCAAAGAAGTCCTGCTTGGAGAAACGAACCCGACCTGGCATCCAGAAAGCAAAATAAAGCATAAAGGGGAGAGCTATCAGCAGGCGCACGCCGCTGAACTGTTGAGCGGTAACATACCGAAACCCAACCTTCATAGCAATATTATTGAAACCCCAACTCACAACGATGAGAAACAACATGACGTGCACCCATCCTTCAAACCTACGCTCTTTTTCCATGAAATCTTCCCTAGCCTTACAAAATACACATCCACACCATGTGCTTACAGGTAACAGGAGTCTAACAGGTTGGTTCAAGCGCATCAAGTTGGGGTAGGAATACCCCTCTGCGTGGGTATATATTGTGTCCAATGGTGCAAGGATTCTTTATTCTGCTGTTTTTTGACTACTGTACTGCTCGATAGCATGGTACGATTACCCAAGTCTCCAATGTATTGGTAAAAAGGTTGGTATGCAGACTTGATGAGCTTTGTACGGGATTGCATGCTGGGAATATACCATGATGGATTGTTCTGTGCCGTAAAGAGAGAATCTAGAGCAGGACAGTTTGTAGAATGGGGGTTAGTATCGCTTAGGGAGGCTCGCAGTGAAGTCACTTGTTATTGTGGAAGATGAAAGACTGGTGCTGTTGGGCATTGAATCGCTCTTTGAACAAAACAACAAATATCAGATAGTTGGAAGTTTTTCTCGTGCAGAGCAAGCCCTACAGGCTTGTATCAATAGGGAGCCCGATATCATCCTTACCGATATTAAAATGCCAGGGATGGATGGCTTGGAGTTCTTGCAGCGCCTGCAAGAGGGGAGTGTTCGGTCAAAGGTGGTTGTTCTGAGCTGCTTGGAAGATTTTGCAGTTGTTTCGACTGCGTTTAAACTTGGGGCAGTTGACTATATCCTTAAACACGAGCTCGATGCACAGGAGTTGTTCAAAGTCTTGGATGGACTTTGCATCGAGCAAGAAGAAGACCAAAGCAAGCCTATCCAGGGTTCCCCTGCGCCCGAGTGGAGTGAGTTGCACCGGTTTTCCGACCGCCTGAAAAAGAATGAGTTGCTCCCCTTGGACCTGGAACGTCCTATTGTCTATCGCATGGTTTTCAAAAAGAAATATTCTAAGGAGCATCTCCCTCTCCAATCCGGTGTGGATATCTTCTGGTGCATACGCCTGGTCCGCAGGATACTGGATGACTTTACCCTTGGACAGGTATATTACGAGCAGTCAGAACAGCTTGTGCTACTGCTGGATGGCAGGGACGAGAGCCAGGAGAACCGGAAGAAGTTTTTCAACCAGTTGCTAGGGCAGCTCAAGCAGTATATAAACAGTCCGGTAGTTCTGCTTCGAGGGGAGTGCGCTTCTTCAATCTCCCTAGAGGAGCAGTGGGAAGCACTTTCAGATGGAGAGGAGCATGTTTTCTATATAGATACGACAAGGTTGAAAGTGTTGGGTTATGAAACTTCCCATGACCTGGCTCTTGAGTTGCCTCCGCCCATCTGGCTGTTGCAATCAGAACAGCTTCCTCACTGGCGTGAAGCAATGAATCGCTACTTTTCAGCAGTCTGGGTCGCCAAGGTTGACCCCCCGACCCTTTGCATGAACCTCATTGTATACTGGCACCAGGTTCAGCAGATACTGAAATCCCTGTTTATACACTCCATGGAGGAGGGTGCAGGGCACCCTACGTTATTCGAGCACCTCAAGGAGTTTGATGATTTTTCTCAGTTGGCCATGTGGTATACTGCAGAGTTACCGCAGAGAACCTCCTATGTGCACGAACTGCAGGGACACAGCAGAAAGATCATGCAGATGAAACTCTATCTGCTTGAGCATTATGCAAGTCATATTACGTTGCATGATATGGCTCAGCTGCTCAACCTGAACAGCAACTATCTCTCTGAACTGTTCAAGAAAGAGTCTGGAATGGGGTTTATTGCATACCTCAATACCGTTCGCATAACCAAAGCGAAGTCCCTGTTACTGGAGAGCGATGCCACCGTGGAGGAGATAAGTACCCGCGTGGGATATACAAGTCCCAGTCACTTTTCTCGCATCTTCAAGAGAGTAACGGGACAAACCATCAGTAGTTTTCGCGCTGCCTACGCCAGTAATCTGGATATTGGACAGGAAAGCTGAATATTGAGCATGAAGCTTTGTTGCTTCTCGTCTCGGCCAGCCGGTTGCTGGGTTTTAGGCATGAAAAACTACCTGCTGGGCATGGACTGGGGAGTGTTGGTATCTCAAACTATAGGTAACTGAAAACCATAGGAGGTTATCAATGAAGAAAGTATTAGTTTTGTTTCTCTTCGCCCTGGTTCTGGTTACCCCTCTGTTTGCTGCAGGACAGAAGGTAACACAGGCAAGTGATCAGGTTGTTTTGACCATTTGGGAACATACTCCTCAATTTGAGCTTCCTCTCCGTAACACCCTGGAACGGTTTATGGAGAAGAACCCCGACATCAAAGTTGAGTATGAGATTAAGACACCTGACAATTATCTCTCTTTGCTCACTACAGCAATTCAGGCCGGTGAAGCTCCAGACCTGTTCTGGCACCACGGTACTGCCACCACAGATATGGCAAACTTGACCCGGCAGGGGGCTCTGATGGACCTTACCGATAAGGTCGATGTACAAGCCTATTCACAGATGTCACGTGATAAGGTGATGTGGGACGGTCGATTGTACCAGACCCCGGCAGCCACGATCGACACCCGTGCAGCTTTTTACAACAAGGATATGTTTGCCAAGCATGGTTGGAGTATTCCCAAGACATTTGCTGAGTTCGAAACACTCCTTGCTACCATCAAGGACGCCGGGTACATCCCCCTCAGCCTTGCCGGACGCGACAACTGGAACATCTTGTTCCTCTTCGAGCCTATTCTTGCTGCCATGCACCCTGATTGGATAATAGAAGCTACTGCAGGCAAAGCCAGAATTGATGATCCTCGTGTAGTTGCCGCCATGGAAAAAATGATTGAATGGGGCAAGAAAGGGTACTACGGAGACCTCTTCCTTGGCGTTGATGAGGCTGGGCAGTATCTGGTCTTCTCCCGTGGCCAGGCTGCGATGACTGTTGCAGGTTCCTGGACAACCACCACTTTGGAGAATAACAATCCTGAGATGAACATTGGTGCCTTCCAGATCCCGACCCGCGATGGACGTAAACCCATAGTGCTCACCTATGCCGCTGGCTTTTCCGTCTATTCCAAGACCAAATACCCCGAACAAGCAATGCGCCTGGCCAATTATCTGGCTACGATTGAGTCGCAACAGATCTGGGTCGACGGCCTAGGTGCTATTGCCGGACTCGATGGCGTTACCTCGGGCAGTGAGTTGGCTGATGAGATTGCCGATGCAAATCTTGAGCTGGAGAGTTTCTACAACATACTGGTACTCGGTCATGCTGAAGGAAAGTCCCCGACCAAAGTTTGGGAAGAGGACAATCCAAAGCTATTCACCGGTGCTGTTGTTCCCCGAGATTTTGTAAAGACCCTCGATTCGATGATGGCTTACCCTAATCTCTAGGAGTTGGTTTTATGTGGATGCCGCATAGCGGCATCCACTTGCATAGGTATATAGAGGAGTTACAATGACAAAATCCAAAGCATACATCGGGTTTATTACTCCAGGATTTATCTTGTACACGGTGTTTATGATTGTCCCGCTCGGTTTTGCAATCTATTACAGCTTTTTCTCCTGGTCAGGGATGGGAGCGATGGATTTTATCGGGTTCGATAACTTTAGGCGGATTTTCTTTGAACCGAGGATGTCCGGCATTTTTCGCAATGCCCTGGGAAACAATTTCCGATACATGGCAATTGCCATTTTTGTCTTTATCCCTATACAGATAGGGATGGCGTATCTCATCCATCTTAAGATCCGGGGCTATAATTTTTTTAGGCTGATGATCTTTCTTCCCTACGTCATCAGTCCCTCCATTGTAGGTTTTTTTACCCTGCTCGTTTTTGATCCCAATATCGGCATGCTGAATACCCTGTTGATCACCTTGGGTTCTCCACATTTGGTGAGTGCCTGGTTTGGATCTGCCAACATTGCCTTTTATCTGTTGGTTGCTGTCATCGGGTGGAATGGCCTGGGTGTGGGTATGGTCATAATACTGGCCAACATGAAGAACATCCCCGAGGATGTGGTAGAAGCCTCTATCATCGATGGGGCATCGGTGTGGCAACGGTTCTGGCGCGTCGAGCTGCCTTTCCTACAACCCTCAATAGTAAATGTAGTGGTCTTGAGTTCTATCTTTGCCTTGACCCAATTTGATATTCCCTTCATTGTCGGCGGCCTCAATGGCGGCATTGACGGCAAGCTGGATTTCCTGAACTTGATGTTCTTTCGCTATACGTTTGGCGATGCGTATTTTGGAGAGACTGCCCTTGGTTTTGGTGCTGCAATCAGCGTAGTGGTGTTTTCCATTATTTTTGTGATTGCACTCCTGCAGAAAGTTGTTTTTAATCGTGTATTTGACCGGTAATCATGGGATTGCAAAGACAAGGGGGTCTTGATGTATAAGAGGCGACAAGGAGTTGGCAGCTGGATTGCTACGATCATACTGGTTTTGTACTGCCTGATAGCTGTGGTCTTGATCGGGAATATGGTTGTATCTTCGTTTAAGACCAAGCAGGACCTGTTGTTCAATACCTTTGGATTTCCCGCTAAGATCTCCTTTGAGAACTACCGGCAGGTATTGGTCAAAGACTCCCTCTATAGGAATTTTCTGAACAGTATCGTCCTGACGATGCTCTCGATAACCTCACTGGTTTGTTTCTCCTCGATGACTGCCTACGGCCTTTCCCGCTACAAGTTCAAAGGGCGCCAGGCGCTTGAGTTCTATTTTCTTCTGGGCTTGATGTTTCCCATACAGATTGCCATCTTGCCCCTGTTTATCATTATGCGAACGCTTAATCTGACCAACACCTTTCTTGGGATGATTATTTTGTATACAGCAAACATGTCCTTTTCCCTTTTTATATTTTCACAGTTCTTTAAGGAGTTGCCCGCTGCGTTGCATGAGAGTGCGGTGCTCGATGGAGCATCAGAGTTCACTATCTTTTGGAGAATAATGATGCCGATATCAAAGCCGGTAATATTTACAGTGATGACCGTCAGCTTTGTGCAGATTTGGAATGATTTCTATCTGCCTCTGGTATTTTTGACAAAGCGGACACTGCATACCCTGACGCTCGCCATCTATCAATATCTGGCCAATTTCCTGGCGTATTGGAATTTTGTATTCGCAGCTGCAACGCTTGCCCTGATACCGGTGATCATAGTCTTCTTCATTTTCTCGGACCAGATAATATCAGGATTGGCTGCAGGCTCGATCAAGGAGTAGCTTACTATGGCACGTGTTGAGAACAACGCAATGATTCCCACCGACTTACGGTGTGAACTCTCTTCTGAACCCCTTTGGATAGACATCCCCAACCCCCGGTTTTCTTGGAGTTTCACCTCCGATACTCCCTCATCCTGGTCCCAGGAAAGCTATCAGATAGAAGTTCTGGACAATGAGGGAGGGGTGTGCTGGGACTCAGGACCAGTTGCCAGCACAAGGTCCTTTGCAGTGGTCTATGCAGGGAAGGCATTTACTCCCTTCTCCCTCTACCGCTGGCGTGTCAGGGCTGCCGGGATCTCCGGCAGGTGGACCGGATGGTCCGCCTTCTCCTGCTTTGAAACTGCGATGTTGGGTCCTGGGGACCAGAAGGCAACATGGATCACTTCCCCCGACCCCCTTTGGTATAGTGCTGGGCAGTGGGAAAGCGGCGTTCCTGGCCAAAAGACAGATAAGGAAGAGGGCAGGCATACCTACGGTATCTATCTGTCCACTCAGGTGGCGCTAGCTCAACCTGTAGCCAATATTACAAGAGCCCGCTCCTTCGTCACTGGAGTAGGAGTGTACCTGTTGTATCTTGGACAACAGAGGGTGGGGGAACAGATTCTGACTCCCTCCCAAACCGATTATCACAAGCGGGTCCTGTACGATGTACTGCCCCTATCCATCGATACGCAGGATCTGGACGTTACCCTGTTTTTAGGAAATGGCCGTCATATCGCCCTCTATGGTTTTGAAAAGCCTCGTGGGTATGTGCAGATCCTCATCGAATATGCAAACAAGGAGCAGCAATGGATCTGCTCTGATGGGAGCTGGAGCGTAAGCTCAGGTCCCATCCAGCAGAACAGCCTGTTCAACGGAGAGGTCTTCGACAGCCGAATTGCTTTGGGTGAAAAGTTGGACCTAGGAGTCGAAGAAGTTCCAGGCTACCCCCTGTATGCTGCCCATGAGCCACCGATTATGATAGAACGGGAAGTTCTGCCACTGTGCATGTGGCGTGCAAAAAACGGATATATCTATGATTTTGGACAAAATTTCTCCGGTTTTGTCTCCTTCCAAGGACAACAGCCCTCCGGTACTCGCCTTACGTTTCAGTTTGCTGAAAATATCGATGATGACAGGCAGCTCAACCCCGCTTCCAATCGGAAGGCAGAAGCTCTTGATACCCTCATTTGCAATGGGTCGTACCAGAGGTGGCATCCTGTCTCAACCTATCATGGGTTTCGGTATGTGCTGGTATCAGGGTATGTAGGAGTGCCTACCCTTGAGAACCTGCAAGGCCTCTTTGTGCATACCCAAGCAGATACCCAAGGGACTTTTTACTGTTCCAATGAAGACTTCAATCAGGTGCATCAGGCGATCCTCTGGGGGTTGCGCTCCAACATGATGGGAGTTCCTACCGACTCGCCCCAACGTGATGAACGTCATGGCTGGCTGGGAGATGCCCACTTGGCAGCCCCTGCAGCGTTGTTAAATTATGAAGTGCAGCTGTTTTATGAGAAATACCTGCAGGATATTGCAGATACGCAAGGAGAGGACGGCTCAATTACCGATGTGGCTCCCAAGTTCTGGATGGCCAAGCCTGCCGATCCTGCCTGGGGCAGTGCCTTTATTACCATCGGGTGGTATCTCTATCTGTACCGGGGTGATGAACAGGTCCTTCAACGGTTTTACCCCGCTTTTCAACGCTATAGTTCTTTTTTGCTCACGCAGACCACAGACGGAATTGTGGAAGAGTTGGGTACGTTCGGAGACTGGTGTGCACCCGGTCTCGTTACATCCAAGAAAACCGGATTGCCGTTTATCTCCACCTGGTACCTGCATCATGACCTATCCCTGATGGAACAGATCGCTCAGGTCCTAGGAAGACTTGAGGATGAGCAGCACTACCGCCAGGAGGCTACGCGTATTGGAGACGCTCTAGTGAAGCGTTTCTGGAAAAATACCCATATGGAGAGTATCCCGATGACCCCTTGGGACTTTCCCGACCAGACTTCTCAGGCGTTGACGCTCTCCACCAACCTGCTTGAAAAGCAGGAGCTACAAGCTTTGGCGACACGGTTGCATGACCTTATGGCTGCTACCTCCGGTGATCATGTGGGAACAGGAATACAGGGAACCCGGTACCTTCTGGAACAGCTTTCACGCTGGGGATACCAAGAAAAAGCCTACACGATAGCCAATCAAAGGAACTATCCCGGATGGATCTACATGATACGTGAAGGTGCGACTACGCTCTGGGAACGGTGGGAACCCATCTTCTGTGAAGGGATGAACTCTCAGAACCACATCATGCTCGGCTCCATCGACCAATGGTTTTATACCTATGTAGCAGGCCTGTCATCCATGGCACCGGGATGGCGACAGATCGCCTTGGCACCTGCGTATCTGAAAGAGATCGATCATGCCTGTGCAACAGTTGGCACCCCCTATGGTCAGGCTTCCTTGCAGTGGGAACGCAGTGACGGTGGTGTCCTGGTGACGATTACCATTCCTCCCGGTACTGAAGGCTATCTCTTTTTACCACCGGGCTTGCTGCTCGCTTCGTTTCTGCACAAGCCTAGCGGTGTTGAGGTTGTGTTGGGTCATAAGGAGTCTTCTCTCGCTCCCTACCAGGGAGACGACAACAGTGCTTACCATATCCCACCCGGATTCTATCAGATCATGTGTAGGGGAACAAACCATGAGCAACCGTAGGATACTGAGTTCACGCGAACGAGTTGTCCGATCCCTCTATCGGGAACCTGTGGATAGGGTACCGATAGATTATCTGGCTAACCCCGGTATCGACCGGAGGCTCAAGGAGCATTTTTCCTTGCCCCTTGATGCTGATGAGGCCCTGTTGCAGGCTTTGCAGGTGGACTTTCGGGAGTTGAAACTCCCCTATACAGGCAAAGTTCTCCACCAGCCAAAGGAGAATCGGAGGGTCGATGGGCAGTGGGGCATTGTGTGTCGCTGGGTAGAGCATGGGCATGGGGGGTATTGGGACTATTGCGATTTCCCCCTTCAGGATTTGGATATGGAGCAGGCGGAAACTTGGCCAATGCCTTCTCCTGATGAGTATGATTATAAGGCGTTGCGGGAACAATCTGATGCATACAAAGACTTGGCTCTTTACTTTGGGAATCCTGGTCTTGGTGATATCCTCAATACTACCGGAATGCTGTGCTCGATGGAGAGTGTCTACATTGCCCTGGCCGAAGAGGATGAAGCGTGGTTGCGTTTGGTCGACAGGCGACTGGATATACAGCTGGTTCAGATGGAGCGTAGCCTGGAAGCTTTGCAAGGACGCATCGACTGTATCTGGATGGGAGAAGATCTGGGGACCCAGATCGGTCCCCTCATCTCCTTGGAGATGTTTCGCCGGGTTATCCGACCGCGTCATCAGAGATTTATTGACCTTGCAAAAGCGTATGACGTGCCGGTCATGATGCACAGCTGCGGCTCCTCCTCATGGGCCTTTGATGATTTCATAGAGATGGGTATAGTTGCTGTCGACACCCTCCAGCCCGAAGCTGCCCTGATGGAGCCTGGGTACCTGAAGGCGACCTATGGCAAGCACCTTGCTTTCCATGGAGGGTTTTCCACAGCCGGTGCCGTAGTCTCCGGCACGGTTGAGGCTACTTTGCAAGAGTTGGATAGCTTGTTGGAAATAATGATGGAGGGCGGGGGATACCTATTCGCTCCTACCCACCTGTTACAAGATGATTCAAGTTTGGAGAATGTATTGGCGGTATACCAGACATTGCCCAAGGTTGGCAGATATTAGGAATTCAAGGAGATACCAGGTATGAATGCACGCGAACGTATATTGTCACTTTTGTCAGGGGAGAAGAGTGACCAGGTCCCTTTTGATATCTGGTACACCCCGGAGATAAAGAAACAGTTGATGGAACACTTCCAGGTTACCGATGAGCAGCAGTTGTGGCGCCTGATGAAGATAGACAAGATAGTATGGCTCGCTGCCCCCTATAAGGATCTAGGGGAGCCTACAATGGATAGCGAAGGGCGTTCCATCAGAACCAATGAGTGGGGCAGTGGAATCCGTACGGTTGCCCATAGCCTGGATGGATCATATGAAGAGGTTGTCTCCTACCCCTTGGCAGAGGCCGAGACTCTTGAGGATATTGAGGCGCACCCCTGGCCTGATGCCGACCGTTTTGACTACGAACATCTTTTACAAAGTTGCAATGAAAACAAGGAATGGACTCGGATGCTTTTTTTTATCTCAATCTTTGAGATATATTGCAAGTTACGCCCAATGGATTTCTCGTTGATGGATCTCTATGTTGAAGAAGAGCTCGCTGATGCTATCATCGAGAAGATCTTCACCTTGCAAAAGCGGTATATTGAAAAGGCCTTTGAAGTGTGTGGCGATGCCATAGACATCGTCTACCTCTCCGATGATATGGGGATGCAAGATCGTCAGCTCATCTCGGTGGAGGTGTGGGAGAAGCGTTTTCGTGAACCCTATCGCCAGTTGATCGAGTTGATACACTCCAAGGGGGCCTATGCCTTCTACCACTCTGACGGTGCAGCCTTTCCTATTATTGAACAGATGGTTGCCCTGGGAGTCGATATCATAAATCCCATTCAACATGTCTGCCCCGGTATGGACTGCGTCCATCTGAGCGAGGCCCTTGGATCGAGGGTAGTTTTCCATGGGGCTGTGGAGAACCAACAGATCCTCCCCTTTGGAACTCCCCAGGATGTGCGCTCCGAGGTACGAAACAATATTGCAATACTTGGAGAGCACGGGCGCTACATATGTGCACCGTGTCATAACCTGCAGCCGGGGACACCTTTGGAGAATATCCTTGCCCTCTATAGCTGTGACCGCTCCTGGTGAGAATGCTCAGGGCTCGGCCCTGATAAGGGGCATGGGTATGGTTACCGCACACCCTTGCCCCGGCATGGAGTCGACATGCAAAGTATAGGTAGGGCCATGGTACAAGCGTAATCGTGCTTGGATATTGCGTAGCCCCGTGTGATTGGATTCATCAGTTTCGTACTCATCCTCCTTGAGGGACAGCAGGTCAGGGTGGTCCTGTGGGAGGCCTTTACCGTTATCACTGACGGTGATCGAGAGGATTTCTCCCTCTCGAACAGCCCGCACGTGTATCACTCCCGGCTCAGGGAGGTCGGCTATCCCATGGATGATGCTGTTCTCAATAAGATTCACGATCATAAGCTTATGGATGAGGAAGCTCTGCAACTCCTCAGGTACATCCTGCACAATAGTAAAGTTCTGATACCTGAAGCGTTGGATGACTGCATAGTCTTCCATCAACGCCAGCTCCCTGCGCAAGGTGATATACTCACTTTCTATATCAGAGAGGGTACGTAGGTAGCGCGTTAAGGCAAGCGTGATTTTTTTTATATTTTCCTGTCCGTTAATTTGGGCCATCCATCGGATAGTATTCAACGAGTTGTACAACAGGTGGGGCGTGAGTTGTAATTGTAAGGTCTGCATATGAGCTTTCCGTTTGCTCTGCTCTTCCTGCTTAACTTCCAGCAGTAGCTTTTGAATACGGTTGGTCATGGCATTGAAACCCATTGAGAGTTGCTTGATCTCGTCATGATGGGTGACATCGACTTGAATATCCAACACTCCTTCACCTACTTTGTTGACGGCACAGGTCAGTGAGTGGATTTGTTTGGTAAGGCGTTTGGAGATGAGGTGGCTGATGATGAGGAAGAAGAGGAAGTAGAGCACTACGCTCAGATTGAACATATTGCGAATAAAGGTGAGTTCTCCTGAGATATTGCGGGTATCAAGTACCAAGGAAATATTCCAATCACTGGCAATGGAGGCAGCAGAGAGGCGAATGGTTGTTTTCTCCTGTGGTTTCTCCTTATCCGTAGGGTTATTTGATGCTATCATCTGGCCCGTTGCATTCGTCACGGTTACTTGCTGGTTTTTAGTAAACGGGGTGTATTGAAAAAAGTCTGCAAAGAAAATGCTGTTAAAGGCCAGAAGCAGGGTTGCAATGGGTTTTTGTTCCTGGCGGATGTGACGGGCTCCAAAAAAGAAGGTGTCGGCAAGTCCGAAATTGGTAATCATGGGATAGGTTTTTGTCCAATACATGCGCCCTTCAAGATCGGAAAGGGTGGGTTGAATTGCGCTGTTGATAGTTTCAATATCCTGGATTCCCGTTCCACTGGAGATGATGCCTTTATCGGTAATGAGGTAGGCAGCGACCACAAGGCGGTTGGAATTGACAAATCCATCAAGCTGGTCCTTGATGGCATGGCAGTCAAGAACTGGTGTTTCAGCGAGGATCTCGTCAGTTGCCTGAGTGTTCAAGTAGAGCTGCATGCTCAACTGTTGATAGTGTTGCAACTTGGTATCGAGGTTCTTACGCATCTCCTGAATGATCTGATTGTTGTTGTGTATCTGTTGATCTACTGCATATTGAATGAAAAGATGGTTTGCAACAAAGTAGATGAGACCACTTGGTAAAACCACTATCAGGACAAACCATAGAAAGATTTTCTTTTGCATACCAATCATACTAATCGGTGTTAGGCCTCATGAGAAGTGGCAAAGAGCATAATTGACAAAGAAGGGTGTTGATGTACTCCAGGTAAACAGGTGAGCATCGCCTTATCCTTACGCTCTGTTAGTACAATCCTTTCTCTTAAGTCCTACAGGGACAGCATTATCAATACCTCCTATAAACTATAAACGAGTTGCATGCTCGTACCGACAAGCAGTAAATATGTACCCAACCCCGTACAAATATGCTATGCTTGACCTATAATTATACAAAGTGGGGTACCCTATGAAGCGACTTCATACAGCTCTCATCCTTACAATCCTAATCATCACAGCCATCAGTCTGTTTGGCTGTGCCTCTAGTAAATATGCCGGCAATCCAGTCGATACTGTGCCCTCCTTGGACCTTGAGCGCTATCTTGGTAGCTGGTATGAGATAGCACGCTACCAGAAGGGGTTCGAGAAGAACATTATTGGAACTACTGCAGAGTATACGCTACGTGACGATGGGCGTGTCCAAGTGGTGAATAGTGGGTTCAAGAAGAGCTTAGACGGCTCCTACACCTCGGTGAAGGCTGTTGCCTGGAGACCTGATGACAGTGTTCCCGGTGCTCTGAAGGTGAAGTTCTTCGGCCTGTTCACCTCCGACTACCTAGTGTTAGGTCTTGATGAGGAGTACCAGTGGGCAGTAGTAGGCAACAACGAGCGCGACTCGTTGTGGTTCCTCTCCCGCACCCATGAGGTCTCTGAAGAGACGATGGAAACCATGCGTTCCATTGCCCTCTTACAAGGGTTCGATCTCGATCAACTCTACCTCGTACCGCAGAAGAAACGATAAGCTGAAAACACCTTTTCATCAGTACTAAAAGATAAGGGCTACTCCCACTGGAAAACCAGTGGGAGTATGCTAAATATGCCTAGAAGAAGACTGTTTAGACTAGCTGTTTTGTCCACTATAGCAGGATAGGCTCAGTCTTTTTATGCTCGGAGAATCTTTTTTTACAGCTATACCGCACAGGGTCTTTTACTCGTACCTGATTCTTATATGTGTCCTATAGAATAATTTCAGCAGGTATCTAAAGTCCTTCCTCTGGGTTTCTTGTCTTTATAAGATTGAGTGGCCGTTTCCTCTGTAATTCAACAAACTGAACTTTGGCTTCCAATGATAGAGATAAGATCCTCTCCTGTTAGCCCTTGCTGATTCTTTGCAAAGAAAATCAA
>CAZPOJ010000076.1:0-14429 GCA_964588005.1 uncultured Sphaerochaeta sp. | reverse complement strand
ATCGAGAAGATCCCTAACTTTCTGCTCATAGAGAACCATCAAGCCTTCAATAATCACCAATGGCTTAGGTTCTACCAGGACAGACTCATCCTTTCTCCTATGATGTACGAAATCGTAGAGCGGCATCTTAATTGCCTTGCCAGCCTTGAGCATGCACAGCTGCTCATACAGCAGTTCCATATCAAAGGCATCAGGATGATCAAAATTAAAAGCCGTGATATTCTCATTACTGATATAGGATGCAGAGCGATAGTAGTTATCCTGGGGGATAAAGACGAAATCCGAACAGACCTCTCCGATTTTCCTCACAATGGTTGACTTACCCGAACCCGATCCCCCGGTAATACCGATAATCTTTACTTCCTTCATTTCAGACTCCTTAGCATCATGCAACTATCAAGCCCTTCAAAAGGAGGCCTTCTGGGAAAGTACTCCAGACCGATATTGCCTGTATAGCCCAATCCCTCAAGAAACGAAAAAATCCTGCGAAAGCTCAACTCTCCAGTATCAAGTTCGGCCCTACCTGGAACACCCGCTGCACGCACATGCCCTATCCACGAGAGGTATTTCTCAAGCCTAATGAAAATATTGCCCTCGCTGATCTGTTGGTGATAGATATTGTAGAGCAGGCGTACATGAGGATTGTCTACAAGTTTTAGCACAGCGGCAGCATCGCCTGTACGGCTCAAGGCATACCCTTTGTTATCGATACGGGTATTCCTAGGTTCGATAAGCAACTGGCAATCATATTTTTCTAACAGGGGAAGACAGAGCTCCAATCCCACGACCATAGCCTCTAATTGGGATTCGTGGGTTTCCTTTGTAGCCTCGCCCACTCCACAGACTATCAAACGATTGCCAAACTGCTGAGCCGTTTCCAATGCCTGGTGCAGATGTTCAACAAACTGGGCGTGCAATGAACTATCAACAAGAGAACTTTCTTGCATGCCCATTGCATGGCATTTCAGAGTTGACCCCTTGAGCAGATCTAGCAAATGAGAAGCATCCTCTTGAGGATAAGCCTTCCACTCTACATAGCGATATCCCATACCATACAACTTTTTCAGTTGATCAAGGGAGGGAGTACTTTGAAAAATCGTATCCAAACTTACACTGTACTGCACTATTTCACTCCAAATACAAACTTCGTCATATGCTTGTAGACAGAAGTGCTATCAAGCACACAAGAAGGAAAATGAGAATGGTTCGGGCTGTCTGGGTAGAACTGCGTCTCAAAACAGACCCCTCCATGTTTAGGGTATGCCACCCCTGCCTTACCTACAGTCTTGCCATCAAGAAAGTTTCCCGAGTACATCTGCACTGCGGGAAGCGTTGTACTTATGTGCATGGTCCTGCCAGAAGCAGGATCATACACCTGGGCAAACTCAAACAGCTGTGAATTGTGCCTTGCAAGCACGAAACAGTGGTCATATCCTCCGGCTTTCTCAATATCCCTTCCCAAAGGCTTCCTCTTGGTAAAGTCAAAGGGTGTGCCTGCAACATCGAGGATCTCTCCTGTGGGTATGAGCTGCTCATTGACCGGCAGGTATCGATCACAATTAAGCATGACCTCGTGGTTGAGAACTGTACCACTGGCTGAACCTCCCAGATTGAAATAACTGTGATTGGTCATGTTCATCAAGGTTTTTTGTGTAGTGGTTGCCTCATACTCTATCACCAGTTCACCAGTAGAGCGTAGCAGATAGGTAACCGTACAGTTCACAGAGCCAGGCATACCACCATCACCATCAGGGCTGAACAAGCTAAGTACAACACCGGGAGAACCAGACCATTCAAATGGCTCCATATGCCAATTCTTCCAGCCAAAATTACTTGACCCACTGTGCAGGGCGTTTTCCCCATCATTGGTCTCCATCTGATACTCCACCCCATCGATAGAGAACCTGCCTTTTGCAATTCGATTGGCAAACCTTCCCACCACCTGCCCAAAATACGTGGTAGAGGTAAGATTGTCCAAAGGATTGTCAAAGCCCAGGACTATATCACGAATGGAACCGTAGCGGTCAGGGACCTTCAGAGACTTGAGTATCCCCCCCAAGCTGAGTATTTCAGCTGAGTAAGCACCGCTGTTCAATGAGACCAAATAGATATTTTCTCCATCTTTTGTCTTTCCAAAAACTTGTTTCTTTAGCATCTTGAAGCTCCCTGAATATTCATAGATATAGTATAGAAGAGTATACACCCCCTTGAATGAGGCAACAACCAACAAATACATAAAAACGGAGAACAAATAGGGTCATAAAGCTACTACTGAACTCAGAAAATACATTCCAAAGGTATATAGACCGAATAAGATCATCTTCGCAGGATGACTATTTTTTACCCGCTGCCCAATAAGGGAACATGAGCTCTTGCCGGGGCAAGAGCTCATGTTTTCATATTCGTATATCGAAGGGATCTGCCCCAATCGGTGGAATCTCTTCCTAGGAAGAGGCTTCATCACTTTTGAGGACAGCAAGGAAAGCACTCTGGGGAATCTCAACGTTTCCTACCATCTTCATGCGCTTCTTTCCTTCTTTCTGCTTCTCCAGCAACTTACGTTTTCTGCTGATGTCTCCACCATAACACTTGGCAGTGACATCCTTGCGGAAGGCTGTGATGGTCTCACGACTTACTATGGTACCGCCGATGGTAGCCTGTATCGCGATTTTGAACTGCTGGCGGGGAATCTCTCCCCGGAGGCGGTTACACACCTGTCTGCCCCGGAGCTGGCTGTTGCCCCTGAAGACCAACTGGCTCAAGGCATCTACAGGTTCGCCATTGACCAGGATATCCAACCTTACAAGATCAGTTCGCTTATAATCCTGCACCTCATAATCAAAGGAAGCATACCCACGAGAAATAGACTTGAGTCGATCATAGAAATCAAACAGCACCTCAGCAAGAGGCATATCATACACCAACTCTACCCGCTTTTCGTCCAGATAGTTCATCTCTTTCTGGTAGCCTCGCTTCTCAAGGCAGAGGCTGATGACCGGCCCTACAAATGCAGTCGGGGTTATCACACTAGCTTTGATATACGGCTCCTCTGCAAAGTCGACTTGCATCGGGTCAGGATATTCCAAGGGGTTGTCGATATGTTTTATCTCTCCATTCTTCAAATGGACAATATACTTTACTGAAGGGCTGGTGAAAACAATAGAGAGGTCGAACTCACGTTCAATGCGCTCCTGTACCACCTCCAGGTGCAACATACCCAAGAACCCACACCTAAAACCAAAGCCTAGAGCTGCCGAGCTATCCTTCTCATAGACCAAGGATGCATCGTTGAGCTTGAGTCTCTCGATAGAGTTGACCAACTCTTCATAGTCATTGGTATCCACAGGGTAGATAGAGCTGAAAACTACCGGCTTTACTTCCTTAAATCCTGGCAGGGGATCTTTCGCACCCTTTACCGTTGAGGTAATGGTATCACCTACCCCAACATCACTGATGGTCTTGATACCTGCAATACAATAGCCTACATCACCGTAACGGAGCTGGCTTTTCTTTACCAGACCAAGCTGGAAAACTCCAAGCTCTTCAATCTTGTAGGTAGAGCCTCCGTGCATAAACTTGACATCCTGCCCTTCTTTCATCATACCCTGGAAAATCCTGAAGTGGACGATGACACCCCGATAGGGGTCATAGTGTGAATCAAATATTAGGGCCTGTAAAGGTGCGTCATCTCGTCCTGTAGGAGGATCGATATACTCCACTATCGCCTCAAAAAGCTCAGCTACCCCCACCCCTGTCTTGGCACTCACCTGCACTGCCATATCACTGTCCAAGCCCAGATCATGGTCAATCTGGTGCAAGCAGGCGTCAATATCCGCAGAGGCTAGGTCGATCTTGTTGATCACAGGGATAATAGTCAGGTTGTGTTCAACAGCCATGTAGAGGTTGGCAATAGTCTGCGCCTCGACACCTTGGGAGGCATCGATGAGCAGCAATGCGCCTTCACAGGAGCTAATCGCCCGGGAGACCTCATAGGAGAAGTCCACGTGTCCGGGGGTATCGACCAGGTTCAAGTTATAGGTGTTGCCATCCTTTGCCGTATAGGGGATGTTAACCGCCTGGCTTTTGATGGTAATCCCGCGTTCGCGTTCAATATCCATGTTATCCAGCATCTGGGCCTGGGAAGGACCACGAGGGGTGCCGAACTTGGCTGTTTCGATGAACCGGTCGGCAAGGGTTGACTTGCCGTGGTCAATGTGGGCAATGATACAAAAATTTCTCGTAAACTTAGAGTCGGTTGGCATAGGTATCCTTATTCTTTTTCTTGCTCGCCTGCATCTTTTGCAGGAGCTTTCTTCTCTTCGGACTTTGTTTTCTTCTTAGCAGGATTCATGACCTGCCTAGGGGTAGAAACCCAGGGTTCAAACCCAAGGAGCACACGAATCTGACTGTCATCGAGGGTCTCTTTATCGACCAGTTCCCTGGTCAAGATATCCAGTTCCTCGCGCTGCTTGGAGAGAATCTTGCGTACGTCCAGCATCGCTTCGTCAAGAATCTTATGAATCTCTTGATCAATCTGGTTTGCAGTCTCGTTGCTGTACTCCTTGCGTTGGGAAATCTCCCTTCCCAGGAACAAGGGCTCGGACTCATCGGCATAGTTGACGAATCCCAAGTTGCTCATACCCCACTCGGTGACCATCCTACGGGCAAGGTCGGTGGCCTGCTTGATATCGTTGCTGGTACCGGTAGTGGTCTCACCATAAACAAGCTCCTCAGCCACGTACCCACCCATGGTCACCTTGATCCAGTCAAGGAGCATGGAACGGTTTTTGGTGTACGCATCACGTTCTGGAAGACTCACCGTAAGACCTAGAGCTCTTCCATGGGGAATTATCGTCACCTTATGCAAAGGATCCAGGTTTTTCAAATAGTAGTGAAGCAAGGCATGCCCAGCCTCATGATAGGCTGTGGCAAGCTTCTCTTCTTCGGTCATTGCACGGCTCTTACGTGCCACACCGAGTAAGATTTTATCCCGAGCTTCTTCCATATCTGCCATGGAGACAGTCGTCTTTCTCTTGCGTGCAGCAAACAAGGCTGCTTCATTGACCAAGTTGGCCAAATCGGCACCACTGGTACCGGCAGACCCTCTAGCGAGCCTCTTTAAGTCCACATCATCTTCCAGTTGCACTTTACGCACATGGATCTTGAGAATCGCCTCGCGTTCTTGGATGTCTGGAAGGTCCACCACCACCTGGCGGTCAAAACGTCCTGGACGTAACAAAGCGGGATCCAACACGTCAGGGCGGTTGGTGGCTGCGATCACGATGACGCCAGCTGTCGTGGAGAATCCATCCATTTCAACCAGAATCTGGTTGAGTGTCTGCTCGCGCTCATCGTTGCCTCCGCCAAGCCCACCACCACGGGTACGCCCAACAGCATCAAGTTCATCAATGAACAAGATACACGGAGAGGTCTTTCTTGCCTGTTCAAAAAGGTCACGAACCCTGGCTGCTCCCATTCCGACAAACATCTCTACAAAATCTGAACCGCTGGTATGAAAAAAGGCAACACCACTTTCTCCGGCGACAGCCTTGGCCAGAAGGGTCTTTCCTGTTCCTGGAGGACCGACAAGCAACACGCCGCGAGGGATTTTCGCCCCTGCTTTGGTGAATCGGTCAGGACTTTTGAGGAACTCCACCACTTCTTCCAATTCATATTTCGCTTCAACCTGGCCTGCAACATCCTTAAAGGTTATCTTGGTATCTGTATCAAGGTACTCCTTGGCACGACTTTTTCCCAAGGAGGACATCATCTTTCCATTGAGGCCACTGGATTGGCGGTAGAGCATAATGGTAAAGCCAATGAAAATAATCCAAGGCAAGAGTTGCAACAATATCTGCAATATGGAGATTTCTTGTACCGAGCCAGTGACAACGACCTTCTTTGCCTTCAGTGTTTCAAGTAGACTCTCGTCAAAGTAAGGAATCCTCGTCTTTGCAGTTATCCCGTTTCTCAAGATAAAACTAATTTGGGACTGCTCTTTGATCTCCACACTCGTTACTTCGCCAGCATTGACGTAAGAAATAAAAGTGGTGTACGGGACTACTTGGTCTGCTGTACCAGCACCATTGACGAACATGTAGCCAAAGGTGATAGCCAGAGTGATGAAAACCATCAGGGCAAATCTGTTCTTCGGGTTGTTCTGTGGCATCAAAGGGGGCTTTTTTCCATCCTTGGAAGGGCCCTGCCAATACTGGTTATCATCCTTATTATCTTTCCTAGAATCATTATCTCTGCCATGGTCTTCTTTTTTAAGTTTCACTGCTCTCGTTCCTTTTGCTAACACTATATATATTTGTTGTTCTTCCGGCAAGGGGAGTTTTACTCCTTGTACACAACCTATCCTTTCCACCTAGAAACCGCCCAAACACAGCAACTATCCCCGTAACGTCCTCAAGGACAGGAACTTGCTTGTGCAGAGCGGGAAAAATCTTCCATTCAGAGAAGAGCTTGCTTAGCAACACCGTCTTCCCTTCCAGCTCTATGCGATCACCTTCCATGGGGGAGCGCAATATAGGATGGACCAAGCTTCCCTGCACAATACGTAAGAGTAGCGGGTCTTCACTCACCCGGTGCACCCTAAACACCGCTCCACTTTCCAGCTCAACTTCAGCTTGATCTCCAATTGTATCGAGAGACAGGCAAAAACTAAAGGGGAGGACTTCACGTTGTAAAGAGAACCTCCCCTCAGAAAAAAAAGCCACAGTCCCTGCGCTGGTGATGGACCAGCGCTCAGAAGCAGTACTGCCCTCTAGGGCCCTACGGATTTGCTGCACCTTAGCATAGGAAACCTTCGCATCCCCCACCTGAAACAGATGAGCAAACATCTTGAATAATACAGTATCCCGAATCGCCCCTTGCATTGCAAGGAAGTCATCCAACAAGACCTCCGCATGCTCTGAAAGGTGCACTTTTTGCAAAGCCTCATCGGTAAGAATATCCAGAAGTTGCGAAACCTCCCTTGCACGAAAAGTGAGCCTTTTCAAGGCAGAATATGCCTCAGGATAGAGTGAAAGTAGAGCCGGACTTAGGTTTTTACGAATTGCATTGCGCTCGTAGCACTCCATCTGGTTGGTGGAGTCATCAGACCAGGAAAATCCCTTGGCAAGCAGATACCCCTGCAACTGTGCATGGGTCAGGTGCAAGGTAGGCCTTATAATAGTTGTAGAAGAGGAAAACCCCTGCTGAGAAGCGACTATTCCTTCCAAAGAGGCTACGCTACTGCCTTGAAACACCCGCTTGAGGATGGTCTCCATCTGGTCGTCTGCATTGTGAGCAGTGGCAAGATACCTACAGTCAAAATGAGAACACGCCTCCTCCAGTTTGGCATATCGCAATAAGCGGGCTGCATCTTCAATGCCTGAACCCCTAGTTTGTGAAAATTCTGCAACCAAGCCAGGAGGCAGGGTCAAAATGCTCAGGCTCAAGGACAGGCGTTCACAATTCTTCTTATTGAGGGCAATTTCTTCTTCTAGCTCATCAGCCGGACGAAGCCCGTGATTGACATAGAGAGGAACAATATGCGTAGGGCCGAGCAGGTCCGTGAGGGCTACCAGCAGGGCCAGAGAGTCACTTCCCCCAGAAAAGGCTACAGCCACTCTCTGGGTTTGGTCGATTTGAAAGTCGTCAAGGAAACGGGACAGTTCAGAGAGGACCAACTTTTCGATTGTAGGCATGTATCACCTCCTTGATGCTCGCGCCCTCCACCAAGGAGCAAAGAGCTTCTGTTGCAAGCTGTACCCCCGCTTCTAAGCGAGGGTCGTCCTCTTTGGAGAGTACATGGTCAACGACAGAGACCCCAGGTGCCGGGCGACCTATACCGACATAGATACGAACAAAATCACTGCAGCCAAACTCACTGATCAGGCTCTTGAGTCCATTATGCCCAGCAGAGGAGCCCCCTTCCCTGATCCTGATCATCCCCATGGGAAGATCCATCTGGTCAAGGACAACAATCATGTCGCTGCACGACTGCTTGGGAAAGTAGCGGGCTATCGCTCCACTGTTGTTCATGTATGTCAGGGGCTGGACCAAAAGGGTTACCTGCTCCTGTTGTGTAATTTTCGTATACCTATACAAACGGAAACAGCGTTTTTTCAGACGAGCCTGAAAAAACGCTGCACACTCTTCTATCACGGCAAAACCAACGTTATGCCGTGAGTGTTCGTACTTGGTACCTGGGTTGCCCAGTCCAAGAATAAGCCTCATCGTGTATCCTTATCTTACTCGTCATCTGCAGGGGAAGCATCGATGACTTCAACTTCTGCCTCTTCTTCATCTTCTTCTTCGACAATCTCTTCCCTGATAGCCTTGACAGCTGCAACGGTACGATCACTATCGTTGACCAACTTTACCTTGTCCGGGAAGACGAGCTCACTGAGGTGAAGGACTTCGTTCAGTCCCAGATGGGAGACGTCGGCTTCGATGGCATTTGGAAGATCCTTGGGAAGACATTCAATCTCAACTTCATAGAGAATCTGCTCAAGCACCCCACCTTCACGAGTTCCAACAGGACTACCAATAAGGTGAATGTTGACCATGGCGCGAAGAACCTGTCCACGGGTTACTTCATAGAAGTCCACGTGTTTGATCTCACCGCGAATCAGGTTTTCCTGATAGGTCTTCATCAAGCACTCATATTTAGTCTTACCGACAACAATCTTCAAAAGTGCGGTCTCAGAAAAAAAGCGAACTTTATTATGAAACTCCCTTGAATCGAGGGTGATATGAATCGGGTTTTTCTTCTTGCCGTAGATTACAGCAGGGATACGTTTGTTGCGCAGCAATCGGCGTGCGCCAGCGGAACCGAAATCGGTTGTTCTTCTTTCAGCGGAAAGATTTCTCTTATCAGTCATACAATTCTCCTTGTACTCTCATTGGCTGCCATTTTGGCACCAATTACCATAACGTAGGGGTATCCAAGACACCCCATGGACTAGCATACTACCCGATTCTCATAAAGGGCGACAAGTGCTTTGCCTCCAAACATGTGGGCAAACAAAAAGCAACCCGCTACTGGAGGGATTGCTTGTTGCTACTGGGAAGGAGGGATTCGAACCCCCGAATGCCGGCACCAAAAACCAGAGCCTTAACCGCTTGGCGACTTCCCAAGGACGGATACGACAATATCCGAAATATTATCCTTTGTCCAGCGGTTATTCTTCAGAAGGTGATTTTATCTCTGCTCCATTATCCTGGGCATATGCTTCCATTACCACTTCCTGAAGATGATTTCGGAACTCACTGCAGATAGGATGTGCTACATCCTTGAACTCGCCATTAGCCAGTTGTCGGCTGGGCATAGCAATAAAGTTCCCCTCATGGCCTTCAATCACCTTGATATTGTGCACAACAAACTGATTGTCGAACGTTACCGTCACATAAGCCTTGAGCTTACCAGCCTGGTTCACTTTCCTGATCCGCACTTCTGATATCACCATACCTACCTCCAATCGTCTCTAGAGAAAGAAAACCTCTATATCAGATGAGTGCACCAAAGCTGCACACTATCTAAAAATCGTTCTTGGAACGCCCTATACAATTCTAGCACACTTTTGTCATTTTCGCTTATAAAAAACCAACATGACCCACTTCCTGATAAACTTCCATATCCATCATACCTGCTTGCAAGAAGGGATGCCGGTCGGTAAAACTCCGGAAAGTCCGTACACTTCTCAAAATCATTGAAAAAAACCTCTGCCCATGCCGTGCTCTTCTTGTCGAGCGTCGCTATAACACTCTCCACTGTAACTCTTTGAACCAGCTCTTGGCTGAGTAGCAACTCATCAAGATGGGCATACGCCGCTTTGGTGGATACCGAGTATCCCCGAGGTTGGGCCAACAAGATATGCTTGGGTTCAACATGAAGCTCTTGCACCTGCTCACCCCTACCCTCCACCAAGGCACACGAAAAACCCGAGAGGAAAAAAGGGACATCACTGCCAACTTGCAGCGCGATATCTGCAAGGACCCTAGGGGTAAGGGCTCTCTTACCTGCTGCCTCTTGCAAAAGGTGGAGCAAGGCTGCAGCATCGCTGGAACCTCCTCCCAGCCCTGCCTTGACAGGGATACGCTTTTCACAATGAACGTGCAGGGACAAGGGCAGGGCGCTTCTCTCATACCAGAGCCAGGCTGCCTTGCTCAAGGTGTCACTGCCCTTCTCACAGTATGCCTCCAAGCCGGTAACATCGATGGCAAAGCTATCGCTTTCGCTCCAGCGCATCGTTAGATGGTCTGAGAGGTCCACTAAAGAGAAGATTGACTCGATGGGGTGATACCCGTCTGCAAAAGGGGCGCCAACAGCTAGATGTAGATTCACTTTTGCGTAAGCATGACGAGAAAGCAGGTTGCTCATGACATCACATTAGCAAAGCAATAGTGAATTGTCTAGCATGATTTTTACTTTCTATGCCATTAGCCACTTTGGCCCCAAACTATCTTTGCTGAAAGACCATAATCAGAGAAATGTATTCATATCAATGCTTTTTCTGTAACATACATTTTTACTTATGTCCAGACACCCAAGGAGACCAGTTTTTCAGTAACTTTCTCACTCCACCCCTTGTTCGCCTGGGGGTTGACCGGACTCGGATGGAGAATGGAAGCAACAACCCTGCCATCTTGGGGGGGAAACAGCTTTTCTATTTTATTCTCAGCATACTTGCCCACGCCAATGAGATTCGTAGGCTGAAGGAGGAACACGATATCCACCAAAAAACTGTCGCAGATAGTCTCAAGGGCAATGCGTTCAGTCTTAGGAAGCTTGTCTGGGGTAATGTTCTTTCCTGTCGGGCCTCGATCCATAAATACCAAAGGGCAGTAATTGAGCACTGTAAGGGTGGAGAAACAGAATTCTGCAGAGCCGTAGCGTTCACGCATAAGGGCCCAGAGCCTTCTGCCACTGACCTCACTGCGTGTGGTTGCCATCCCCAGTACAGGACGTGCCGGATGTTCAAAGGGAGGCTTGCCCACCTCTCCATCCAACTGCAGGAAGTCCCTCACTGCGTTTACCTCGCCAAAGGGGACTCCATTTTGTGCCATGCCAAAGGGTCCGGGATTCATCCCAAGAAAGATAGTCTTCACCTGCTTGTTCATATACTTCTGTATATACTGCTCGTGGATCTCCCACGCATAGAGCAAAGGGTTGTATACCACAAAGTCAGTAGAGAAGCGCAAAGACTCCACCTGTGCCCTAAACTGGAGCGTCCGCTCCACTATCTTGCTACTTATATCATGCATTCTGTAATCCTCTAGGCAAAAAATAGTAAACTCTCTAAGATACCCAAACATGACACATAACGAGTACAACCTCAAGGGAATTGTTTTTGATAAGGATGGAACACTGTTTGACTACGCCCAAGTTTGGGGCGAGGTACTCGGTGAGGCCATAACCACTGCGTTTGCAGAGATGGGTAAAAACAAAAAAAAGCATAAACCCGCCCAACTGGCGATGCTCAGACTTATGGGAATCGATAACGAGGGGAACACGCTCCCCAAAGGGTTGGTATTCACCCACAAGAAGCGCATCATCATCAAGCGCTTTCTGCTCTATTGTATGCGTTACCGTATCAATGCGATCAAGACCTATCGTGTCTATAACCAGAACATCAAGAACAGCGAGATGCTTGTCGCTGAACGGCTGAAGGACCTTGACTTCTCCATGCAGCAGAAGCTGTTTGAAAAACTTAAGGGGAACGGGTACCGCATCGGCATCATCACCAGCGACACAGAGTCATCTTCCCACACATTCCTCGCCCAGATGGGCCTAGATCATATGGTCGACTTCTTGAGTACACGCAACAGCAAGTATCACAAAAAACCCCACCCCCAGGCCTTTGAGGCATTTTGCTCTCGTTTCTCCCTGGACAGTGGCGAGGTTGCCATGGTCGGTGATACTGAAACAGATATGCACATGGCACGAAAAGCAAAAGCAGGATACACCATCGCAGTATTGACGGGAAGCAACGACAAAAAACTGCTCGGCCGCTATGCCGATGTTATTTACCAGGACATCTCTTCATTGTTCGATGATAAGAGGCTCTTTCCAAACGGCTAGCTGACTCAGCAGATCACAAGCGACCCCGCCGGAACAAACACATGTTCATGATAGTATCCTGCAACCCTATTCACGCGTATGCCTGCATCAGCAAGAAGGTTGGAGACGCGTGCTGTCAACCCAACGGCATGCAGGCTAGTATGGATACGCAACGTGATGCCCCTCCACACTCCCTCATAGGAAAAACCCTGTAGGTCAGCTTCTTCTTGCTTCATAATCAGAGTCCTACCCCCTTGTTTGCAAATGCATGCCCAGACAGGAAAATCTGCAAGGTGAGGTTGGAAAAGAAAGCAACACATATAGCTCTGAGAGTATGAGGTGCAGATTTGCAAGCACTCTTTTGAGGTCTGCTTCTCCGTGCGTGGTCTCCATCTATCCTCCAAACATGACCTTCTTGACCCAATATACCATACACTCCCCCAGAATTACTCTGCAAAGGTAATTTTCCCAGGTAATAACACAATAGTAGAAAAGTACTATCAGCATAAATATATTTGTTATAATATATTACCTAATTATTGACAAATGTAAGCATTTCTGTAAAAATCTTCTTTACTATCATATACAAGACATATAGTATGTTTGTATCATATGATTTTACAGGGAGAACCTAGCATGAAACACTCTTGGGAAGAACTAGACCAAAGCCGAGGCACCCTATTTTCAGGAGAGTGGCCCACCATCATTGAAATGTTTTCCTTAACCTTGGAAAAATTCCCCAACCGTCCTTGCTTCACCGCTTTCAAGCCGGAAAGATCCACCTTTACCTACAGGGAAGTGGAGCAAGCGATGGTTCGTGTCAGCTCCTATCTACAGCAACAAGGTGTCGCACCTGGGGACAGAGTCATCATCAACGGCAAGAACAGCCCCTCCTGGGCTATAGCCTATCTTGCCGTGCTGCACGCAGGTGCCATTGTCGTTCCCCTGGATAACCAGATGCCTATCAATCGCATGCAGGACCTCAGCCTGTTCAGCGGTGCCTCCTTTGTCTTTGGGGACAAGGCTATCCTTGAAGCCCTGGATGAGAGCCTTCCTTGGTTCAAAACACTGAAGGGTATGGCCACCCTCCTGGGGGAAAGCTCTCTCTACCCAGCCATCGATACAATTGAGGCAAAAGAGCCCTACCCGATGTACAAGGCCACATGTGAAGATGTTGCGGCAATCCTTTTCACCAGTGGGACCACCGGTCATGAGAAGGGCGTAATTCTTACCCATGCCAACATCGTCAGCGATGTCTACCAAGCCTGTGATGGGATTTTCCTCAGCCTGGATGAAACTGATGTACTATATGCCTTGCTTCCTCTCCATCACTCCTACTGTTGCACAGCTGTATTGCTGGAGACTCTCAAGCATGGTTCAGAGTGCATTTTCGGTCAGGAGATAGCTGTCTCGCGCATGATAGCAGATATGACCAAGGGGCAGGTCACCATATTTATGGGTATTCCCATGCTCTATAACAAGATCCTTGCAGGCATGATGAAGCAGGTCCGCAAGAAGGGGCTCCTTACCTACTCCTTGGTACGGACTATGATGGTTATTAATGGATTTACCAAGAAAAACCTCAAGGCAAATATATTCAGAGGGGCCTTCAATAAGATGTTGCTCAGCAAGGTGGGCCTGGACCAGAATAGAATCCTCATTTGTGGGGCAGGCCCCCTCTCCCCTGAGGTGTTCAAGCAGTACCAGCAGCTTGGACTGGACTTTATCCAAGGATATGGGCTTACCGAGACAAGCCCTATTCTTACCCTCAATCCGATAAGTCATTTCAAGATAGACTCTGTGGGAATGGTTTTCCCCCTGGTGGAGATGATGATAGGCGACAAGGATGCCAATGGGATAGGAGAGATCTTGGTAAAGGGGCCAAATGTGACAAGCGGCTACTGGAATGATGAGTACCATACCAAAGAGCTCTTTGACAAGGACGGATTCCTGAAGACCGGGGACCTTGGCTATCTTGACAAGGAGAACTACCTCTATCTCAAGGGGAGGGCAAAAAACCTCATCATCACCGAAGGGGGCAAGAACGTCTATCCAGAGGAGATTGAGGATATGTTCCAGCTCTACGCCCAGGTTGAGCAGGTACTTATACGAGGGTATAAGAAACCAGGAGCAAGCCTCTCGGAACTAATCGAAGTGGTCATCCATCCAAACAAGGATTTCTATGCTGGCCAAGACAAGGATATAACAGAGGACCTTGAAAGTATCATCAAGGAGGTCAACCAGAACCTGCAAGGATATAAGAAGATCTCCAAGCTAACTGTAGTGGATGAACCCATGGAGACTACAAGCACCAAAAAGATTAAACGCAATAGGGTGACTGCCTAGGAACAGTGTGCTATTATGCCGGTATGAGAAC
>CAZPOJ010000075.1:0-14484 GCA_964588005.1 uncultured Sphaerochaeta sp. | reverse complement strand
ATCTCCAGGCGCATGATATTGTGGGCTGCGAACATCCAGCAGCGTCCTGATTTTTTCTGGTTGGTCATCTCCCCTGTTTCTATCGTGAGGGAGAAACTATGGGGGTTTTCAACCGCTGAGCTCACTGTCTTGCAACTTTCAAGGATTCCATTGGCTAGCACAGCATGCATTGCCACCTTGTTTCTCTTGTCGCCTTCAAATGATTTGATCAAATTTGGTTCAATAGTGTCGAGCATAGCTTCCCCTTATATTTTTGATATGTACATACCTTCATTTCATAATCGTGCCTGTCCTCAGTGCAATGCATCTGCCCTTGTGGTGGCGCTTCTATCGCAGGCCGAGGCTTTTGACCACTTCTATTGCAAGGGCCGGCCTGTCGGTCATGACTGAGTCCACGCCCATCCTAAACAGACGCTCCATCTCAGCCTTGTCGTTGATGGTCCAGACTTGGATGATGGCCTTACGCTTGTGCATCTCCCTGACAAACGAAGGGGTGATTACCACAATGGGTCCCTGTCTTGGGGGAACCTGGAAGATTATCTGTCGACTCTTGTGCAGACGCTTGGGCAGGATTTTTGCTTTATGCAAGAAGAGGTAGCGCAATACCTCGACGGTGGAGATGCTTGTGGTGATCCTGGGCTCTTTCTTGCGAAGGAGCCTGAGGTTGCTCAGATGGAAAGAGGCTCCCAGTACCCGTCTTTTTGCCTGGTTTTGCTCCAGGACAGCTATGAAAGCGTCGACGATAGGCTCTCCCTTGGTCTTGAGGTCTACGTTAAACCGTTGTGCGGGGCAGGCTTTGAGTGCCTCATCCAAGGTGCAGAGCCTGACGCCCTTGCCCCTGTAGGGGAAGGTCGCCCCCCCATCGGTGGAGAAGGTATAGCCTGCATCATAGCTTTTGAGCTCGGCTAGTGTATGATCCTCGATCCTGCCGGTGCCATCGGTGTTGCGGTCAAGGGTCTCGTCATGCCAGATGACAAGAAAGCCGTCCAGGCTCAGGTGGACATCAGTCTCGATTACATCGACGCCCATCCTGTAGGCGCTGAGAAAGGCCTCCAGGGTGTTTTCCGGAAAGTGAGCGCTGTCACCCCTGTGGGCAACTACCCGGGGTAGGGGATCGAAGAAGGATTTATACATCGCCCTTGGGTTCCTTGTGGGCCTTGATCGTACTCATTTTCACAAAGACCTTCTCCATCTTCTGAATCTCGCTCTCGGTGAGGGAGGCTCGGACAAACACATCCCTGAGGAAGCGGTAGGTCCACAGCTTCTCATGACCCTGCTTGAAGTAGCCTATATCACCCATGGCCGAAGTTGCAGTTGCGGCAGCCTGCTCACACCTTGCCTGCTCTACAGGGACAGCCTGAATGGGCCAGGTCTTGAGCGTGTCAAAGAGGGTGAATGTGATGATTTGCACTGCCTGGGAGAGGTTCAGGGAGGGGAAGGTGTCACTGGTTGGGATACTTACCACTGCGGCACACTGGGCAACCTCCTCGTCAGTGAGGCCGTCAGATTCACGGCCAAAGACGATGGAGATGAGTCCTTCTCCTGTCTGTTGAACGCGCGAGGCCAGCTGCTGTGGGTTGAGCACGCTGTCTTTTCTAAACTTTCCTTGGCGGCGGGTAGAGGCGACAGTGAGAACGCTCGTAGCAAGAGCCTCTTCTAGAGATTCATACCTCGTTGAGCTCTCCCAGACATCCCTTGCATGGAGGGCAAGGGTCCGTACCCGATTCTCATCATACTCCCTGTCACCCACCAAAACCAAGCGCGTGATGCCCATGGTCTTCATAGCGCGGCAGACAGAGCCGACGTTGGCACCGTCTTGTGTGCCAACCAGTACGATCTGAATCCTATCCAAATTACTCTTTTGATCCATACTATAGAGTCATATCAGATATTGAAGCTTTTTCCAAGCTGGTCTATAGTTGTTTCATGACAGACACACCCCAGGCAAACAACCGTTACATACAGATTTTCCTTGGAATTCTTGTGACCATCGCTATCCTTGCAGTACTTAAACTTTCAAAGGATGTAACTATTCCCCTGATGCTGTCATTTTTCTGCTTCCTTATCTTCAGTCCACTGGTACGCCGGCTCGACAAACTGCATATCCCTCGAGTTTTCTCGGTTACGCTGGTAATGGTGTTGTTGCTCTTTATCTTTGTTGCAGCAGGGTGGTTTGTCATCATGACCGTCGATACCTTGGTCAGGCTCATACCCTTTTATGCTGAGAAGGTGGTCTCCTTGGACCGTCTGCTCTCCAGCAGGGTATCACAGTTGATCGAGCTGCCAGCGGGTACCTCATTTCTCGCGCTTCTGCCGGTAAACTGGTCGAATCTTGCCATTACCAGTCTTACCAGCATATCCAACAAGTTCCTTTCGGTAACCAAGGTGGCGATGCTGGTCTTCATCTTCTTCTTATTCCTCCTCTTGGAGAGACAGAGCGCCATTCCCAAGCTGTTGGCTGCTGTTCCCAAGAGCAAGGGCCTCAAGGTTGCAGTCCTGTTTGAACGCATTACGCGCCAGGTCTCCAAGTACCTCCTACTTAAGGGGGTCATCAGCGCAATGACCGGCGTCATGTTCTACCTCACTGCCCTGGTAACCGGCCTTGACCTTCCCATCCTCTGGGGAGTGCTTGCCTTTGTCTTCAACTTCATCCCCTCCATCGGGTCGCTGATCATCACCACCCTTACCATCTTGATGGCACTTGTCCAGTTCGCCCCCGCCTGGTCCAATGTAATCTATGTCGCTATCATGACTATGAGCATCCAGACTATACTGGGCAATATCATCGATCCCAAGCTGCAAGGTGGACAACTCAACCTTTCGCCGTTTGTCATCCTTGTCTCCCTTACCGTATGGGGGTACATCTGGGGGATCCCGGGCATGTTCCTCTCTGTTCCCATCACCAGTGTGTTGCAGATTCTCTGTGCAAATGTCAAATCGCTTCGCCCCATTGCCATCCTCATCAGCAGCGGCAAGAGTTACCAGCGTGAAAGCGAAAAACAAAATGCCCTGGCACGCTACCTGCGCAAGCAGAACAAGCTCAAGCGGGGTCAATCCCCCTCCGAGCAGAGCAGGGACCAGGCCGAAGAGCAAGAGGCTAGCAACACCTACCATAAGGGTGATTTTATCATGCCAGACAATTTCGGCGATAAGAAATGACAGACTTTCCCCGCCTCACTGAAGAAGAGGCGCGTCTCTATGCCCACCAAACCTTTGCTCGAAACCCAGAAGGCCTTCTAGCTTTCAAGACCTTGATACTCGCCTTTTATGCCGAGCATGGTCGCCCTTTTGTCTGGAGGGAGACCAGTGATCCCTATCGTATCCTTGTCTCGGAGGTGATGCTCCAGCAGACCCAGACAGGGAGGGTGCTCCCCAAGTATGAGGCTTTCCTCTTGCGCTGGCCCTCCTTCTCCTCCCTTGCCGAGGCTTCCACTGAAGAGTTGCTCTCTGTTTGGAAGGGCCTTGGATACAACAGGCGCGCCTTGAACCTTCGTCGCAGTGCCAGGATGACTGAAGAGTGGGGGTGGACCATTCCCAACGACAGGACCCTCATCGACTCCCTGCCCGGGGTGGGCAAGGCTACCAGTGCAGCCCTTCGCAGTTTTTGTTTTGGGGAAAAGTCGGTCTATCTAGAAACTAATATCCGCCGCGTCCTGCTTACCTGTTTCTATCCTGATGAGGAGGAGGTAAAGGACAAGGAGCTGGAACTGCTGCTCGAAAAGTTGAGTATGATCGTAGAGGATATGAAAAGCTGGTACTATGCCCTGATGGACTATGGGGTCCTGCTGAAGGCTCTCTTTCCCAACGCTAACAAGCGCAGTGCCCACTATACCAAGCAGTCGAAGTTTGAGAACTCCAACCGCCAGATACGTGGCCTTCTGATCCACCTGCTCACCGATACCGGCTCAAAACCCTTGTCGACTATCTATGACCTTTTGCCCAGCTTTGAGGATGAGCGCATACGAGCCTCCCTCGGCCAGTTGGAGAAGGAGGGGTTTGTCCAGGAAGCTGAGGGTGTGTACAGGATCAACGAGGAGTAGCCGTCGTCTTGTCGGCGAGCAGGCTCCCTCCCATTCCTATCAGCATCAGGAGTGCCCCTGCAAGAAGGTTGGTAGAGAATGCATCAAAGAAGAGGGTGTCGATGGCCAGGCTCATCAAAATCTGAGCTGATGAGAGTAGCAGTGCCGAGTAGATGGCAGGCACCTTGATGATGACGTACGAAGTGGAGACCACCACAAAGATAGCCAGGATACCTCCGCTGAAGGTAAGCAGGGGCGAGACCGTCGGCAGGGCCTGGAAGCCAGCCACCGTCGCCTTGGGAGCGGTGATAAAGTAGAAGAGAAGCCCTGCAACCAAGCCGGTGAGGAAGTTGTGCCTGGAGGCGAATACCGGACCCTTGTAGCTGGCGAAGGTGCTGTTGAGCACCATCTGGGTCATGGTCAGGGCTCCTGCAAAGAAACCCAGCATGATGAATCCAAAGACAAACTTTCCCTCACCCCCGAGGGCCATGATGATGATGCCGATGGCGCTGATGGCAAGGCTTGCTATCTTCTTCTTGTTGATGGTGCGCTTTTGCATGCCCAAAAAGCCTGTGAGGTCAAAGATCACCGAAAAGAAGCTCTGGCCGAAGACCGTGCTGGCCATCGCAAGCGAAGCCCCTGTATAGATGATGGTATAGTAGTTGCAGTTGAGTATTGCCAGGCCAAACACCCCGTTGAACCAGAGGTAGAGGGGGGCGCTCCTGCGTTCTGTATTGATACTCTTATTGTTCTTTCCCACCCACAACAGGAGGGAGAGAAAAACCAAGCCTATGATATGGTTGACGATGAGCGAGACGCCCATGGTCACTTGAAGACCCAGCTGGGTGTTGGCCACAACCATGACCGAGATTACCATACCTGTCAGAAAATCAAGGAAAAGATAGAGTGCTTGTTGCATGGGCCTCATTGTACTCTGTTTGCTCTTGTCATGCTAGGTAAAAAATCCCTACAATACCCTATGACAGTACAACCGATTGACCAAAATAGAGTGGAGGCCTTAGAAGAGGCTCTCTTGGCGAAGGCGATGCCTCCAGGGAGCTTGGGTGAGGTGGCCCGCCTCGCTATCAGGATAGCCCTCATCACCCCAAGACCGCTAGCAAAACTTGCCCTGCTGCTGTTTGCAGGGGACCACGGCATAGTCGCTGAAGGGGTGACCCACAGCCCCCAGGAGATAACCGCCCAGCAGTGTATAAACTTTGCCAAGGGCGGAGGAGCCTGCGGGCTCTTTGCCCGTTCTCATGCAGTGGACCTCACCGTAGTAGATGTGGGGGTCAATCATAGGTTCTCCCCCTCTGATGGGGTCATTGACCAAAAGGTGGGCTTTGGTACGGAGAATTTCCTCCATCAGAGGGCAATGGAGAGAGAGCAGTGCACTGCTGCAATGGAGATAGGAAGGGCCTGTGTCCGTCAGAAGAAACAAGCTGGCTTTGACTCCATCGCCTTTGGCGAGATGGGGGTGGGCAACACCACCAGCGCCAGTGCCATTGCAAGTGCCCTCACATCTCTTCCTGTGAAGCGGGTCACCGGCAGGGGCAGCGGCCTAAGCGATGAAGATCTTGCTCACAAGTGCACCATTCTTGAACAAGCTTTAGAGAAGCACCCTTCCCGTGAGCCTTTGGATGTGCTTGTATCCTTTGGCGGCTTTGAGATAGCGGCTATTGCCGGGGGTATCATAGAGGCTGCCTCGCTGGGTATCCCTATCCTGCTCGATGGCTTCATCACCACAGCGGCCGCCTTGGTAAGCTGTGCCTTGGAGCCCCATTGCAAGGACTACCTTATCGCTTGTCACCTCTCCGCCCTTGAGGGACACGACCTTCTGCTCAAGTATCTGGACCTCCCCAAACCTGTCTTGTCCTTGGGGATGCAGCTGGGTGAGGGAACCGGGGCACTGAGTGCCTGGCCGATTATCAGGAGCGCAAGCAGGATTATCACTGAGATGACAAGTTTTGAAGGCGGTGGGGTTACAGACAGCACCGCCTTGCTCAAGGAGAGGGGGTTGCTGCCATGAGGATAGGAACAACCAGCTATATAATCCCTGACGACATCCTGCCCAACGTGCGCTATCTCGCCCCTTTGGTCGATGATATCGAACTGGTCTTGTTTGAAAGCGAAGGGGTGGACAACCTGCCCACCAAGGCAGTGATCATGGAGTTGGTACTTCTTGCCAGCGAGCATGATCTTACCTATACCGTTCACTTCCCCCTGGATGTCTATCCCGGATCGACCGACAAACAGGTCCGACAGAGGACCTTGGATACCTACCTGAAGATTCTTGATCTGACCGAGTCCTTGGATCCCTTTGGGTATATCCTGCATCTGACACCCGACCTGTATGGGAGCACCCCCTCACATGACACAGACGCCTGGCTCTCCTGTCTTGATGAGAGTCTTTCGCTTTTGTTGGAACGTAGCGGCCTGGACAGCCAGGCCTTTTGTGCCGAGACGCTCAGCTATCCTTTTGAACTGGTCCAGCCCCTGGTGGAGAGCCATGGGCTTGCTGTCACGCTGGACATCGGCCATGTCTGGATGATGGGCTATGATGCAGAGGAAAATTGCTCGGCTTTACTGCCAAATACCCGCGTCTGCCATCTGCATGGAGTTGACCTCTCGTCCAAGGACCATCAGAGCTTAAACGTTGGCGACCCCCGCCTCATCGAGAGCTTCCTTGCTTCCTTGGTAGCGGCAGAGGAAGATGGAAAGGAGCGCGTCCTTACCTTGGAAGTGTTCAATCAGCACGACTTTCTTACATCGCTCTCCCTCTTGCAAGAAAGCCGTGCTATGATGGGAAAAAGAGAGGTGAGCAAGCTATGGCAACAATTAATGTGAAGAAGGCAAAAAGTCGGATATCTCCGGTCGGGGAGACCAAGGGGTCTGTCTCCTCTACAACCAGCGGGGTGCGCATCCGTACCCGGCTCAAGAGCCAGACAAGCCTCATTATAGGCGGGGGGCGCAGTGGTAAAAGTTCCTATGCCCAGGACTACGCACTCAATGTTTCTGAAGGGACCTCCAGCAGGGCGTATATCGCAACAGCCGAGCCCATTGACCGGGAAATGAAGGAGCGTATAGCAGCTCATCAGAAGGATAGGGCAGACCGATTCATTACCATTGAGGAGCCGCTGGACCTTGCCCAGGCTCTGCTCGACCTTCCCCAATCAGTAGAGGTCTGCATTGTAGACTGCCTTACGGTGTGGTTGGGTAACCTTCTCTACCATAAGAGGGATACGGCCAAGGAGATCAAGGCCCTGATGGCAGTGTTGAAGGATCCCCCCTGTGATATCTTGCTGGTCACCAACGAGACCGGCCTTGGCATCATTCCCGCTGATGCGGAGAGCCGGGCCTTTCGTGATATAGCTGGGTGGATGAACCAGGACATCGCCTCTATTTCCAGAAATGTCATACTCCTGGTTGCAGGGCTTCCCTTAGCGCTCAAAGGGGTGATTCTTTGAGTGGTTTTGCAGATGCATTTCGTCTTCTTACCCGTTTCCCTGTTCCCGGCAGGCAGTGCACGCAAGAGAGCCGAACCCTGTTCTGGTTCCCCCTGGTTGGTTTTGTCCTGGGACTCTTCTCCTTGGGCATCGCCCTTCTGCCCATCTCTTCTCTTGTCCGTTCGGCCTTGATAGTCGCAGCGATGGCATACCTGACGCGGGGCTTCCACCTCGACGGGTTGTGCGATGTCGCTGATGGGTTCGGGGGAGGGTGGACCAAGGAAGCGACTTTGCGTATCATGCGCGACTCCAGTGTCGGAGCCTTTGCCCTGATAGCTTTGGTGTGCACCCTGCTCGTTCAGGTATCTGCCATAGCGGAAGTGCTGGAGTATCTGCCGGTGTTGGTTTTCGTCCCCGCCTTGGGGAGGACGATGGTGGTCATAGCCACCTGTATCAGCAGGTATGCAAGAGAGGGTGAGGGCACCTCATCTGCCTTGGTGCGCGACAGCACTATCAGGCATATGGTAGCTCCTATAGCCCAGATAGCCCTCTTTCTAGTCCTGGTGTTCTTTTTTGCAAGACCCTCTTTTGCCCCTGCGTGCTCCGCTTCCCTTTTTGCCCTGCTCATGACAGGGTTTCTCTTGCGTATGAGCAATAAGCGCCTGGGAGGGGTGACCGGTGATGTGCTGGGTGCCATTGAGGTCCTCGCCGAGAGCTCAGCCTATCTTGGGGCCTTGATTATGTTGTCCTTTACGGGGTAATTTTGCTCATATCACTGCTTAGGAGTTCTACATGATGGATATTGTCTGCCTTGACTTGGAAGGGGTGCTGGTCCCCGAGATTTGGATCAACGTTGCCCAGAAGACCGGCATAGAGGAGTTGCGCCTGACAACCCGGGATATCTCAGACTATGATGTGCTGATGAAGGGCAGGCTAGCGATTCTAGAGGAGCACAAGCTCACCCTCGCTGATATCCAGGCGGTCATTGATACTATTGAGCCCCTTGAGGGAGCTCTTGAGTTTCTCTCGTCTCTTCGTTCCCGGACACAGGTGCTTATCCTCAGCGATACCTTTTCTGAGTTTGCCCAGCCTCTGATGAGGCAGCTCGCCTGGCCGACGCTCTGGTGCAACTCGCTGGTCATCGATGAGGCGGGTATGATCGCAGAGTACAAGTTGCGTATCCCCGACGGCAAGCTGCACGCCATAAGGGCTTTGAAAGGCTTGAACTTCCGCACCTTTGCAGCAGGAGACTCCTATAACGACCTCTCCATGATCGAGGAGTCTGATGCAGGGTGTCTTTTCAGGGCTCCTGAGGGAATCCTGGCAAGCCATCCCCACCTGAGGCAGACCACCACGTACGAGGAGTTCTCCCAAGCCATAGAGGAGTTTTTACAAGGATGAAGCGAAAGGAGTTTGTCTCACTCGTGTTGACGATGCTTATCCTCCTCCTTTCAATGCTCACCGGCTACGTCTTGCTGGCTCTGGTCTATGAGGGAAGCTCCTTGCTTGTTGCCCTGGTTGGACTGTTGGTACTGGTGGTTTCCTGCTTTTTGGTGGTCTACCTGTTCAAGTTGAGAAAGTTGATAGATAGTGATGAGAACAATAAGGATGCAAAGGATGAAAACAAAGCTAAGAGATGACCTGGTCAAGGCAAGCGCCTGGCAGGAGAGAAAGACGGTGGTGTTCATGAGTGACTTTGGCTCGTCCGATGGGGCTGTAAGCGCCATGCACGGGGTGGCCAACGCTGTTTCTAACCATCTTCGTCTCTCTGATCTCACCCATGAGATTCCACAATTCAACATTTGGGAGGCGTCCTACCGCCTGATGCAGGCGATGACGTACTGGGCTGCAGGTACGGTGTTTGTCTGTGTAGTCGACCCGGGGGTCGGCAGCAACCGCAAGAGCGTTGTCGCCCTTACCGCAAGTGGACATCTGGTTGTTACCCCCGACAATGGCACCCTTACCCATATCGCCGAGCATGTCGGCATCCTGGAGGTCCGTGAGATCACCGAGGGGGCCAATCGCCTTGCAGGGAGCCAAAGGAGCTACACCTTCCACGGTCGTGATGTCTACGCCTACACAGGGGCCCGCCTTGCAGCTTCTTTGGTCAACTTTGAGGAGTTGGGTCCGGTCCTTGAGCAGCAGGTGAAGCTCAAGCTTGAGAAGGGCCGCCTTGAAGGGGATACCTTGGTGGGAGCAATCGACATCCTCGATACCCGTTACGGCTCCCTATGGACCAACATCAGCGATGAGTTCCTTGAAGAGATGGGCATCCCCTTTGGCTCTCTGATGCTCGTGACCATCTCCAAGGATGGCAGGATCGTCTACGGCTATCCGGTAAAGCTCTGCAGGGGGTTCACTGAGGTGGAGAAGGGCGAGCCCCTGATCTACGTGAACAGCCTGCTCAATCTTGGTCTCGCCCTCAACCAGGGCAGCTTTGCCTCCGAATACGGCATTGGTACTGGTGAGGGGTGGAAGATTACCTTTTCACTGGTATGATAGGCGCATAAGACGCTTACAAAAATAGGAGGATTCGTATGGAAAAGTCCAAAGGAATGCAACCTGTAAAGATGGTTGTCATCATTGCTATCGGAGCTGCCCTCTACGGGGTTGGAGGTCTGTTGAGTGTGCCTGTCTTTGCCAATACCACGATCAAGCCGGCTATGGCCATCCTAGCCCTTGTCGCCGGTATGTATGGGCCTATCGTCGGCTTTCTTGTCGGCTTCCTCGGTCACTGGCTCACCGACATGTTTGCAGGATGGGGGGTATGGCCCACCTGGATGTTGGGCAGCGGCATTGTAGGAGTGGTCATCGGCCTCTTCCCTATGCTCACCAAACATGCCCTTGATGAGGGTATCTTCCTCGGGAAACAGATAGGCCTCTATATCGCTCTTGCCTTTTTGGGCAACTTCTTTGGCTATCTGCTCAGTGCAGTGCTTGACTTCTTGCTCTTTGCAGAGCCCTTGGACAAGGTCATCACCCAGCAGCTGATCATCGCCATCACCAACACTGTGGTCATCGGTATCCTGGGAACGCTGTTGATGATGCTTGTTGCCAAGCGCAACAAGGACAACACCAACCTCACCCTCGACCATAGCAAGTAGGCATGCAAGAGCCGATTATCTCGTTCAAGGATTTTCAGTTCACTTACAAGGCCCAGAGCTCTCCTACGATCAGGGGCATTACCCTCGACATCTACAAGGGGGAGAAGATTCTGCTCGTAGGACCCTCCGGCAGTGGGAAGAGCACCTTGGGCCACTGTATCAATGCACTCATTCCCAACGCCTTCGGGGGAAAGATCGAAGGCTCTCTGCTTGTAGCCTCACTTGATGTGGCAAATAGCGACATCTACGAGGTGAATCGCCATGTAGGGACGGTGCTACAGGACAGTGACGCCCAGTTTGTGGGACTTACCGTGGAGGAGGACATCGCCTTCTCCTTGGAAAACCAGTGCATGGGCCAGGACAAGATGAGGCCCTTGGTCTCTGAAATGGCCACCATCGTGGGGATGGAGGATTTTCTCAAGCAGAGCCCGCAGGAGATTTCAGGCGGGCAGAAGCAGAGGGTAAGCCTTGCCGGTGTGCTCGTAGACGATGTGGATATCCTTCTTTTTGACGAACCGCTTGCCAATCTCGATCCCGAGACAGGCAGGCGTGCCATCGCCCTCATCGATGAGCTGCACAAGAGTACGGGCAAGACCATCATCATTATCGAGCATCGCCTTGAGGATGTGCTCTCTTCTCCGGTGGACCGCATCCTCCTGCTTGAGGATGGCCAGCTTGTCTGTGATACAACTCCCGAAGAACTTCTTTCAGGCACCTTGTTGGAGGAGAAGGGGATCCGCGATCCCCTCTACCTCTCCGCCTTGAGGCAAAGTGGGGCAAACCTCACCGAGGCTGTGGGCATCGCCTCCATCGATACGATCGATCTTGATCCCTACGCCCCTTTGGTCAGATCGTGGTACCATGCAAGGCCAAAGGAAAAAGAACAGCCAGAACGAGAGAGCCAGCTTGTCATATCAGACCTCTCTTTCTCCTATGACGGCATCAAGGATGTGCTTTTGCACATCTCCACCGAGGTTTTTGCAGGGGAGATGATCAGCATCCTGGGCAAGAACGGAGCCGGCAAGTCGACCCTTGCCCAGATCTTGATGGGAATCAACCGACAGGACAGCGGGACGATCACCTTTGAGGGGGAGGATATCTCCTCCCTCTCGGTCACCGAACGATCGACCTTGATCGGATTTGTAATGCAGAATCCCAACCATATGATCAGTCACTCCATGATCTATGATGAAGTTGCCTTCGCCCTGCGCCAAAGAGGGTACTCCGAAGAGGAAATCCGCCCGCGTGTGATGGACATCCTTGAGCTCTGCGGCTTGAGGGAGTACCATGCTTGGCCCATATCCGCCTTGAGCTTCGGACAGAAGAAACGCGTTACCATTGCATCCATCCTGGTCACTGAGCCCAAGATACTCATCCTGGATGAGCCGACTGCAGGCCAGGACTATGTGCGCTACACGCTGCTGATGGAGTTTCTCAGCACGCTGAACAAGAGAACCGGGCTCACCATCCTCTTCATCACGCACGATATGCACCTCGCCTTGGAGTATACGGATCGCTCCCTGGTGTTATCCGATGGGGTCCTGCTCGCTGACGAGCGCGTCAGTGAGGTGTTCAGCAACAAGGCCCTGCTCACCGAGGCCAACTTGACGGTGACCAGCCTCTATACCCTGGCCAAACGGTGTGACATTGATGATATTCCCTCCTTTATCGACTGCTTTATCCAAGGGGAGAAGAGCCGTCGCCCCGAGGGGGTTGAGGTGGTCTCCCTTGCAAGGGAGGAGAAGCCAAAGCCCAAGCTGGAGCGAAAACCGCCGAAGAAAAAGGTGGTCAGGTCAAAGGAGAGTGGCAAGAAGTTCGGCTTTGCCCTGACGTATGAAGAGACCTCCTCTTTTGTCCATTCGCTGAATGGGGTGACCAAATTCCTCTTCTTCATGCTCTGGATAGTACTCTGCCTCACGACGTTCGACCTTCGTATCCTCATCCCTTCTGTGCTCATCGCCCAGATCGCCCTTGCCTCATGCAAGGTCCCCATACGGAAGTTCCGTCCCTATATTATTGCAATGACGTACGTAATTTTCATCAATGCTCTCTTTATCTATCTTTTCTCCCCTGACCAGGGCCAGCGCTACCTAGGGACAAGTCACCTGTTGCTCGGCTCGCCTTCGGCGCGGTATGCCCTTACTGTCGAGACGCTCTTCTACCTCCTGGTGGTATGCTTGAAATACTTTGCCATCTTCCCCATTGCCCTCCTGTTTGTGACCGCCACCCACCCCTCGGAGTTCTCCTCCTCACTTAACAGGATAGGGGTGCGCTACAAGACCAGCTATGCGGTCGCCCTTGCTATGAGATACCTTCCTGAGGTCACCTCCTCATATACTCATATCCTGCATGCCCAGATGGCTCGTGGTGTTGATATCTCGAAAAATGTCCCCTTCAAGCAGAGGATCTCCTCGGTAGGGAAGGTCCTTGCTCCCTTGGTGCTCTCCTCCCTTGACCGTATCGATGTGGTTACCAATGCAATGGTCCTCAGGGGATTTGGCAAACATCCCCGAAGAAGCTGGTACCTGGCCAAAAAGATGAAATTTTCTGATGTACTTGTCCTCTCACTCATGCTATGCTGGATTACCCTTAGCTTCTACCTTCGGTTTGGCAAGGGAGTGATGTTCTGGTTTCCCTTGTATTAGGAGGAAAATAGCTGTTTAAGAGAGGAAAAACGGGTAATACCGCTGAAAGCATGGTTGGGGTCTTGACTCTTATGCCTGTTATCTCCATCTTATGTTGCATTAAATCCATAGGAACGCCAAGGCGAATTTTAGGAGGCAAACTGTGTCCGATACATTTGTTCAGGAGATGGAAGAGCTGCTTATCGTAATGCGAAAAGAGTTGCTCGACAAGCTGACAGAGGATAATAGTGACTTCAGGGAGATGGTTAATGCCATGGGTATCAAGGATAGCATCGACGTTGCTGCTGACGATATTGCATTTAAGAAAATGGAAGCCATTAATAAGCATGAGGCTACCCGCCTACGATCGATAGAGAATGCCATTGCCCGTATTCATAACGGGCGCTACGGGAACTGCCTCAAATGTACGAAGAAGATTCCCCATGAGCGGCTCAGAGCTATCCCTTACGCAGTGCTTTGCATAGATTGCAAGAGTGCTGAAGAGGCTCCGGGAAGGCGATAGTCTTCCCCCCTGCTTGAAAAAAATAGATGCTGCTCTTCCCACGGGATGGCAGCATCTGTTTTTTCAAGCGTACAGCTCTCTTCACTCCCCTGGTTAACACCGTCCAACTCAAAAGAGTACAACAAGCTTTGCTACTGCTTTTGGTTGTTGGAGGCGATGGTTCTGAGCAGTTCGATCTTGTCCGGTTTCCCTAGGACCAGCATGCTGCTTCCAGGGTGAAGGTGCTCCTTTGGTCCTGGATTGAAGCGCAACTTCTCCCCGGGGCTTCGGATGGCGATGATGATCAAGCCAGTGCGTTGGGGAATACCGGCATCCTTGATCATCAAGCCGGAGATCTCCGATCCTGAATCGACATTGACCTCTCCAAGCTCCAGCAATTCGTCATCGAACCGAGTGACGATATCCAAAAACGAGACTACATGGGGCTTGAGCATCAGGTATGCCATCCTGATTCCGCCAATCTCATTGGGGGAGATGGTTTTATCAGCTCCAGCCCGTTTCAGCTTTTGTGCCGATCCTTTTTCGATGGATCGGGAAACAATGTAGAGCTTGGGGTTCAACCCCCGTGCGGTAAGAATAGTGTAGACATTCTGAGCATCGTTCTCCAGGCAACTGACCAACCCTTTGGCGTGTGTGATGCCGGCCTGGATGAGTATATCCTCGTGGGTTGCATCCCCACAAACCACCGGGACTCCCTCTTCCTCAAGCTCAATTGCTCGAGCTTCCAGCTGCTCTATTACGATGAATTGCGTCTTTGAGAGGATAAAC
>CAZPOJ010000074.1:5365-14546 GCA_964588005.1 uncultured Sphaerochaeta sp. | reverse complement strand
CGAAGAGGGGAAAGAAAGCGCTGAGGAGCACCAAGATCAGAAGGGAGTTTTTCATACGAGCATCTTAGAACAAGAACCTTGGATTTGCTAGCTTTTTTAGCTGTCAAGAAGTGGAAAAGGGCGTCCTGTCGAATGTGCGGATAACTCATCATGAAATTTCAGCATATGCATGAGGGTATAAAAACAGATTCATCAAGAAGATGAACCTGCCTAATCTATTTTGGAAGTCCTAGAGAATATATGTATCTCTCTACTGTCCTCTATATTATCTTGTAAAGCTGACGTTCTCATCAATGATATGGTTGATGTCCTGTTTGAGCTTGTAAGCGAACTGGTCCATGGCGGTCACGTCATTGGGCAGTTTGTCTCCATCTTCACAGAACAGAGTCCAGCAAGGTACATCAAGAGCTGCGCTGATTTTCTCGATTGTAGCAAAGGAAGGGGCCTTCCTTGACGTCTCTATTTCAGTCACAAAAGAGGTGGAAACACCAATCTTTTCAGCAAGCTGAGCTTGGGTCAAAGCGAGTTTCCTGCGTCTCTCCTTCAAATTCCTTGCGAAGATGTCCTGTAAATTGTAAGTTCTAGCCATGTTGTACTCCTCTTTCAGTAATCACTATATATTCGTTACTAAACGTGTTTAGTAAAACTTTCTTTTTGTACGTTTTAGCGTTACCTACTAGTATATTAGACACGGAAACAGATATTAGGCAAGGGTTTGGCTTGCTATTATTCATGCTTTTTAGTGATTAATGCTGTTTCTGTGCATAATGATTGAATTCCATCGAGAAAGTTCCCCTTCCTTGGGTGGCGGACCTGAGGACGGTTGAATAGCCAAAGAGTTGTGCCAAAGGAGCTTGGGCATGGATGTATTCGCCACTTACCCGGCTCTCAATGCTGTTTACCAGGCCACTTCTGCTGGTCAGGCTGGATATGGCTTCTCCCACAAAGAGGGACGGTACAGCTATGGTCACGTTCATGATGGGTTCCATAAGAATCGGACTGGCCTGCTGGGCCACCCTGTCAAAGCACATAGCAGCACATGCCTCAAAGGCGAACTCAGAAGCTGTCAGCTCATTGTATTCGATGGAGGTTACTTCCACCTCCAAGTCGCAGACCTCGTAGCCCATCTGGATACCGCCCTTGAAAGAGTTGACGATACCCCGTTGCACCGCCTGGATGTAGATCTCAGGGATTCCCCGCACCTTTGCAGAATTGATGAATTTCGCACCGCTTCCCCGGCTCAAGGGGCGCACGGTGATTCCCACTGCTGCACTATTTTCCTTGCCTGCTATAATCTTAGAGAAACGTTCGACTCCACTTGCCTCAAGAAGGATTGACTCACGGTAGGTGACCTGTGGTTTTCCAACGCGTGCCTGAATCTTCATCTCCTTGGTAAGACGGGTGACCAGCACATCGAGGTGCAGCTCTCCCATACCGCTGATGATCAGCTGTCCGGTCTCAACGTCGTCACGATGGGTGAAGGTGGGATCCTCCTGAGCGAGGGTAGCCAGGGCCGAACGCAACTTGTCCCCATCGCTGAGAGTGTTGGGCTCGATGGCAACCGATATGACCGGGGTGGGGAAGTGCATCTCCTCAAGCAGGATCTGAGCCCCTTCGCTGCCGATGGTGTCCCCTGTCCTGCCCTCCTTGAAGCCAACTATCACCCCAATGTCCCCAGCTTCGAGCTCGCTGAGCTCTTCTGGGCGGTTGGCGTGCATGCGCAAGATTCTATTGACGCGCTCGCGCTTCTTCTTGGAGATGTTCATGATGGTGGTGCCCTTGCGTATGGTACCGTTGTATACCCGTATAAAGCTGAGGGGGCCTGCCTCACGGTCAACCTGAATTTTGAAGATAAGGGCAAGGGGGGGCTTGTTCTTGTCATAGACAACTTCCACATCCTTGCCTGATTTTTGGTTGATGCCGAGCAACGGCGGTACTTCTGAGGGGGAGGGCAGCAAGGAAATGACCCCGTCAAGCAGGGATTGTACCCCGATATCCTTCAGTGAGGACCCTACAAAGACCGGAAGGGCCTTTCTCTCTATGGTGGCCTTCTTCAAGGTAGCCATGATGAGATCCAAGGGAATCTCCTCGCCCTCAAAATAGAGTTCGGTAATCTTGTCGCTAAAGGAGGCCACGCTGTCTATGAGGCGCTCTCTCCACTCTTCGGCCTCGTCGGCCATCGAGCGGGGTATCTCATTTTCCACGATGGTCTTGCCCTGGTCGCTACTGTCGTATGTTATGAATTTCATGCTCATCAAGTTGATGATACCCTTGAACTCACTCTCGGCACCCACTGGAAGGAAGAGCGGGATGGGGTTTGCCCCGAGCTTCACGCTCAGCTCCTTAAGGGATGCTTCAAAGTTTGCACCGAGGCGGTCCATCTTGTTGATGAAGGCGATGCGGGGAACACGGTAGGTATCAGCCTGCCTGTAAACAGTCTCTGACTGGGGTTCCACTCCCCCCACTGCACAGATGACCATGACAGCCCCGTCAAGGACCCTCAGCGAACGCTCGACCTCAGCGGTAAAGTCAACGTGTCCAGGGGTGTCTATAATATTTATCTGATGCTCTTTCCAGAAACAAGTGGTGGCCGCACTTGCGATTGTTATGCCCCTATCTTGTTCCTGAGCCATAAAATCCATGGTGGCTTCGCCATTATCAACCTCACCGATGCGATGATTCTCCCCTGTGTAAAAGAGTATTCTCTCAGTGGTTGTGGTCTTTCCAGCATCAATGTGCGCCATAATTCCGATATTTCTAGTCAGTTTCTCATTCATGTTTCTATCCTTCAACGATCTGGGCTAATATATCACATAAGAGGAGGTTAATCAACGCGAATAGCTACCTAAAAGAATACGTAGCGAGTTCAGGATAGCAAGGAAAGCCACCCCCACATCAGCAAATACAGCCCACCACATGGAGGCAATTCCCAAGGCTCCCAGGACAAGGGTGATAAGCTTTACCCCTAGGGCGAAGCTGATATTCTGCAACACAATCCGCTTGGTCTTCTTCGCTATGCGCAAGACGCGCGGTATGGCAAGGATATCATCGGTCATGATGACTACATCAGCGGCCTCTATGGCAGCGTCACTGCCTGCCCCTCCCATGGCAATGCCCACCTTGGCCCGTGCGAGGGTGGGGGCGTCGTTGATGCCGTCCCCTACAAAGGCGGTGTGTTCACTTTGGGCTTCAAGCTTTGCAAAGGCCTGTACCTTCTGTGCAGGCAACAGCTCCCCTTGGACCTCGTCCAGCCCAATCTGCTGTGCTATCGCTTGGGCAACTTGCATAGAGTCCCCGCTGAGCATCACCGTACGCTTGATGCCCAGGGCCTTCAACTGCCTTAAGGCCTCCTGCACTCCCTCTTTGGGGGTGTCCTCGACAACAAACCTGCCTACATACACCCCATCGATGGCAAGGAGGACCGAGCTCTGTCCCCCGTGTTCAATGGAGGGCACGGTGACGCCCCTCTCTTGCAACAGAAGAGCGGAGCCGGCAACCAGGACCTTCTCTTCAACAGTGCCCACGATACCCCGCCCGGAAAGCTCGGTCACCTCACTTGCATGGATGGTCGGCTCTGCATTTCCATAGGAGGCAAGTGCCCGTGCGATGGGGTGGTTGCTGCTCCTTTCCAGGATGGCGATAAGCCTGGAGGCCTCGCTCTCGGTGAAGGGGGTTCCCTCATGGAGGTGGACTCCCACGACGGAGAACTCCCCCTTGGTCAGGGTCCCGGTTTTGTCAAAGACCATGGTGTCAAGGCGGCTGAGGGCTTCCAGGTAGTTGCCCCCCTTTACCAATAGTCCGTCCCTTGCGCTTTTTCCGATTCCTGCAAAGTAGGCCAGCGGCACCGAGATGACCAGGGCACAAGGACAGCTGATGACCAAAAAGACCAGCGCACGGTAGAGCCAGAGGGTGAAATCCCCAACAAGAAGGGTTGGAATGAGCGCTATCATGGCGGCAAGGGCCACCACTAGGGGGGTGTAGTAGCGAGCGAACGAGGTGATGAACTGCTCGGTGGGCGCCTTGTGGGAACTTGCATCCTCCACAAGTGTCATGATCTTGCACACCGTACTTTCGCTGTATGGCCGCGTCACCTCGATATCCACCACTGACCCGAGGTTCAGCGAACCACTGAGTACCTCGTCTCCCTCCTCAACGAACCTGGGCAGGCTCTCGCCTGTAAGGCTTCTGGTATCTATCGAGGTGCTGGTACTGATAAGCCTCCCGTCGAGGGGAAATCTCTCTCCGTTGAGGATACGAAGGGTAGAGCCCACCTCCACCTCCTCCGGGGAGACCTCACTGACAAGGCTTTCTGCTGAAACAATACGGGCAAACTCACTTTTCAGGTCCATTGCCTCGCTGATGGATCGTCTTGAACTGTCCACTGCAGCCTTCTGGAAAAACTCCCCTGTCTGGTAGAAGAGCATGACAGCAGCTCCCTCGCCATACTGGCCGATGGCCATCGCACCCAGACTGGCTATGCTCATAAGGAAGTTCTCATCGAACACCCTCCCTTTGAGGATGTTCCTGCCTGCCTTGATGAGTATGTCGTACCCGCTAGCGAGGTATGAGGCGATGATGAGGAGCTTTCCAAGGAGGGCGTTGGGAACAAAAAACCCGCCCATGAGCAGGGAGAAGGCGAAAAGGAGCCTGAAAAGGTTCCGATTCATCCAAAGGGAGACCTTTTTTTCTTTTTTTGCTTCCAGGGCGGAGAGCTCGACAGTGCTCTCCGCCTTCTTGGCGGCAGAGACTACCTTGGTCCAGAAATGCTCGCCCTTTGGCCCTTCTGCCTTGACAGTGAGCCTTTTGCCCATGAAGTCCAGCGAGACAAAGGAGACCCCGTCGATGCGCTCTACTGCCCGCTCAATCTTGGCACCACACGAGGCGCAGTCAAGACCGTCGACACTCCACGTACGAGTGTTTTTCAGGGCGGGGCTTGCTGCTTGCACGACGCTTTCTATATGTTCCCAGAACAAGGGGGGGGCATCCTGTTCGCTCTCTACGCTCAGGCGTTTGGCACCGAGGTCCAAGTGCACCTCCTTGACCCCCCTCTCCTTGGCGAGCCTGTGTTTGATATCTCTTGCAGTGTCTAGGTTTTCTAGCTCCCATATTCTTGTCATAGGGTTGTGGTCTCCTGTATATATCAATATATGATTGTATTCAAATATATACTAAGAACTTTCCTCCTGTTCGTCAAGCAAAAGGGGAAAATGCGTACTTAAAGGCTTTCGATAAAATCAGGCAAAATCTGCTTTTCATAGATACCAAGCTTGCCTGAAGCAATAAAGGAGAGGCTGCTCACGATAAACAGGGGAAGTAGGTTTGCATAGCCGAACAGCTCCATGCCCAGGACAAAACAGGCCAGGGGCAGCTTTGTGGAACCACTGAGCATGCCAATGGACCCAAACATGGCCATAGCCGAGACAGGGATGGCTGTGAAGGCTGCAAGCAGGGAGCCGCTTGCAGCGCCGATGACCAGCAAGGGGATCACTTCCCCTCCTACAAAGCCACTTCCCAAAGTGAGGGCGGTGAGCAACAGCTTGAAAAAGGGGGCTGCCAGGCCTGTTTTTCCCAGCTGCGCTTCGATGATGAGGTGCATGGAGAGTCCGTTGTAGGCGAAGGAGCCGGTGAGGGCATAGATGCCCCCCGTTGCCAGGAGCAAGGTTGAGCTTGCTACAAACGTCCTTAGGGGGAGAGTGCCCTTGATCAGGGAGAACAGCATTTTGGTATGATGGACAGTGCGGCAGAAGATGCGGCTGAAAAGGCCAAAGAGCACCGAAAATGCGCTCAAGGCGAGTAGCGTACCTATGCTGAGGGGGAAAGCTTCCACTGCCAGGGGTCTGAAGGTGTGCACCCCAAGACCTTGGCCCAGAAGGCAGGCGGTGACAGAGGAGAGCAGGCAAGGCAGGAGGGCATCGGTGCGATTCTCCCTGGGACTGGAGAACTGCATGCCGAACAGCGTCCCCGCCACCGGTGCGTTGAACAGAGCTCCAAAGGCTGCCCCAGCACCGCTGATGAGCCAGATACCCTGGTGTTTCATATCTAGGGTAGGCTCGCCGCGTAAGAAGACATATCGCTCAAGCCGGTTGAGATTGCTGCCTATCGAAGCCCCTATCTGGACACCTACTCCCTCCTTGCCTCCGGAAGCCCCCACCAGGTGGGTGATGCAGGTGTTGAGGAAGAGCAGGGGAGCCATCTTGGTGGATATCTTGCTGTAGTGGGATCGTGGATCCTGCTTGAACCCTATGGTGGAGGGGTGCGCTATGTCGATAATTCCCAAGTTGATCATCTGGATGACTTGACTGGAGCCGTCCTTGAGGTAGGGACCGACCTTTGCATAGAGCAAGGCGGTCAGCATGGCTCCTGCTGGTATGCATAGCAACAGCCAGGGATGCTCTTCCCTGAGGGCGGAGAGTGTCCCGATTGCCAGGGTGAGGGCACTGATGGTAAGGCCTACGATGATGCCTAGGATCAAAGAGCGCAAGATCCAGGACAAGGCCCCGGTTGCATGGGTTTGTATCACGGGTTTCATGCAAGCATACTACAGCTATTTGCCCCTGTGGTACATCATTTTTTGCTGAATCCAAGCTTAAAAAGGGGTTATTCTGCCTTTCATGGACATTTGTCGCCTTAGTTCCTACAATAGACTCTTATCAACAATACAACCCCTGCACCGTTGCAGGGAAGAATAGAGGAACAGATCATGGACACACAAGGACAAGGGGGAGATTCTCAAGCATATTCGAGAATTCTGCACGAAGGGAGCAAGCAGGTCTGGAGAACCGTATACCTGAGTTTTCTCTGTGTGCTTGTCGGCATTGTCGCTGCCTTCGGTTCCATCGGCTTCAGGCTGCTTATTGATTTCTTTCACAACCTGTTGTTTTCAGGCACGCTCTCCTTCAAGGCCGACCCTTCGCTATCGCCCTGGGGGAAGCTGGTCATCCTGGTCCCTGCTGTCGGTATAGCCCTTGCTAACTTCATTACGGAGAAATGGGCACCCGAGGCAAAGGGTCACGGAGTCCCTGAGGTGATGGTGGCGGTAGCAAACAACGGGGGGAGGATCAGGCCGGTGGTCGCCCTGGTCAAGACCCTTGCATCGGCACTTACCATCGGTAGCGGAGGCTCTGTGGGAAAGGAGGGACCCATCGTTCAGATAGGCTCATCCTTCGGCTCGACGCTCGGACAATTGTTCAAGCTCACCTCTCGTGAAACCATCATCCTGGTGGGAGCGGGTGCTGCAGGGGGCATCAGTGCAACCTTCAACGCCCCCATAGGAGGGGTGATGTTCGCCTTGGAGCTGATCCTGCCCGAGTACAGCATCATGACCATCATGCCCTTGGTTGTCTCTTCCATCGTCTCCACCTACATATCCACCCTGATCTTGGGGACCAGCCCGGCTTTTGTGATCCCCGAGTACCTGATAATCTCCTCCTACGAGTTGTTCTTCTACGCCCTGCTGGGCTTGGCCGCAGGCCTGTTCTCCCTGGCCTTCATCCATTCGGTCTATTTTGTAGAGGACTTTTTCGACAAGATTAAGATTCCTTCCTTTATCAAGGCGGTGGTAGGCGGGGTGCTTGTAGGGGGCATCGGCCTGATCTGCCTCCAGGCCTTTGGGCACTACTATGTCTATGGAGTGGGCTATGAGTTCCTCAACGGTATTTTAGCAAACGAGATGCACTCCATCGTCATGTTGCTCTCCCTGATGGCTTTAAAGCTTCTGGCAAATACCCTTACCCTGGGAGCCGGGGGATCGGGAGGGATCTTTGCCCCCTCGCTCTTTATGGGCGCTGCCCTTGGCGGCTCCATTGGCATCCTGGCAAACACGGTCTTGCCGGGCGCTTCAGGTCCTGTTGCAGCCTATGCCATCGTAGGGATGGCAGCAGTTGTCTCCGGGGTTACCGGCGGGGTGCTCACCTCCATCATCATGATCTTTGAGATGACAAGAAACTACGAGATCATGCTTCCGCTGATGTTGGGTGCGGTACTTTCTCACTTTGTGGCAAAGCTGTTGTACAAGGAGACCATGTACACCAAGAAGCTTACCCGAAGGGGGATAAACATCCAGTTTGACAAGCGTATCTCTACTTTCAAGATGATCACTGTAGGGGACGTGATGAAAAAGGATATTGTCTCGTGCAGTTCCGACTCCACTGTAGGGCAGACCCTCTCCTTGATGCATGCTCACAATCTTGGAGTCCTGCCTGTCATCGATGGCAAGAGGGTCCTGGGAACCATAAGCTACAAGGAGCTCTATACTGCCAAACCCGAGCACAGTGAACGTATTGAGAACCTGATCAGCAGAAAGAGTATCACCATCCCCTCCACGAGCGACCTCTATGACGCCCTTGAGGTAATACAGGAGATACAGGGCGATATTCTCATTGTTGTGGACAAAGAGGAGATCGTGGGGCTGGTAACGGTGAAAAGACTGATTTATAGTTCTATGGACAAGCGACGAATGTCGTAGCGATAAGGAGAGTACAAAACGATGTTGGAACAACTGAAACAGCAAGTATACGAGGCTAATCTGCAACTACCCCACTATAAGCTGGTGACCTTCACCTGGGGCAATGTCTCTGCAGTCGACAGGGAGGCTAATCTCATGGTGATAAAGCCCTCCGGTGTTACCTACGAAGCAATGAGGCCCCAAGACATGGTCGTCATCGACCTGCTCACCGGTGAAAAGGTGGAAGGTGCGTACAAGCCCTCTTCAGACACAGCCACACACCTTGCCCTCTATCGATCTTTTCTTGGCATTGGAGGGATCGTGCACACCCACTCAAGGTGGGCAACGATCTTCAGCCAGGCGGGAAAAGGCATCCCACCTTTGGGAACCACCCATGCCGACTACTTCTATGGCGAGGTCCCCTGTACCAGGGCGATGAGCACAAGCGAGATCAAGGGAGCCTACGAAGAGCAGACGGGCAACGTCATCATCGAGCGGTTCGCAACCTTGGACCCTGTACAGGTCCCCTCGGTGCTTGTGCATAGCCACGGCCCCTTCTCCTGGGGAAAGGATGCCTCGGAAGCGGTGCATAACGCTGTGGTCCTTGAGGAGGTCGCCATGATGGCCTGGCATACTATGATGCTCAACCAAGGCAGACAAGAGGATATGCAGAAGGTGCTGCTGGACAAGCATTTCTTACGCAAGCATGGCAAGGACGCCTATTACGGTCAAACCTAG
>CAZPOJ010000074.1:0-5265 GCA_964588005.1 uncultured Sphaerochaeta sp. | reverse complement strand
CTAGGTCCACTTGCTATAAAGCTCCTCGACCTCGGCCATATCCTTTGCATCTGTGGGCTGGAGATTCTTGAATGTCTTGTACTTGGCCTTGAGGTAGGAAAGTACCATCAGGGCCTCTTGGCGGTCGCTCATCTCGGTGAGGAGGACAGACGAGTAGAAAGGCTTCACCTCTCCTTCGTCCTTACCTTCGTAGTAGCGGTATTTCTCAAGATTGGTGCCCTGTTTTTTCCAGTCCTTCTCCATCTTCTTGAACTCTTTTGCCCGTTTGGAGGCACTCCAGTTACGGCTGTAGAGCTCTTCAGCAAATTTCTTGTAGTGGCCGGGATAGAGCAGCTTGCTAGGAAGACTCTCCATCGCCATGCGCATGTAGCTGATGGCCCACACAGAGTTTCCAAACGAGATGAAGCCCCCAGGAAGCTCATCGTAGAGGCTGGAAAGCACGTACCACGTCTCGGTGGAGTCCAGGGTGTTGAATTCATTGACCACCATGGCAAGGTCCTCAACCATCCCCTTTGCCTTGCCCAGGGCATTCAAAGGTCCTTTGGTCTGGCCCCATCGCCCGATATTGGAAGCTTTCCAAAGATAGGCATCGGCATTGGGATACGTTTCGATGGATTGGATGGCATATGCCTCCCCCTTCTCATACTCGATGTACCTGGCATCTTTGTCCCCTTCAGGGAGGTCGTCCCCGATCGAGACTTGCACACGTGCAAGGCGCCACAGGACTTCTGCTTTTTCTTTTGCAGTGGTGGCGAGGCTTTGTAGCCTCAGCAACTCTGTCGTACAAGCGGAAAATTGCTGCTGGTCTTGCAAGAGGTCAGCTTGGGTAAAGTCGATTGCAGCGGCCAAAAAGGTCATGCTGGATACAAACAACACGAGGGCGAACAGTACGGCGGTTTTTTTCATACGTGGCTCCTTTTTATCCTAGTGCATAAAGCGTTTGAGAAGGGAGAACTTCCCCTTGAAGGGGGCATACCGAAGGGGTATGTCAAGAAAAGTGTATTTCTTAAGGATGCTTTTTCTATGGCTGAAGGTCAGAAATCCATCCTTGGCATGGTAGCTACCCATACCGCTGGCTCCGACTCCGCCAAAGGGGAGGTGAGGGTTGGACAAGTGCAAGACGGTATCGTTGATGCACCCCCCTCCATAGAGGAGGGAGTGCACCACCTGTTTTTCGTGTTGCTTGTTGGACCCAAAGAAGTAGAGGGCGAGGGGGTGCTCTCTCTTTTGGACGAATGCAAAGGCCTCTTCAAATGTGTCGTAGGTGATGATGGGCAGAATGGGGCCGAAGATCTCGTCTGTCATCAAGGGTGAGGCGAGATCTGGGGAGGAAAGGATAGTCGGAGCAATTTTGAGCAGCTTTGGATCGAGCTGCCCCCCATAGGCGAGGGTTCCCCCCTCAAGCAGTCCTGCAAGGCGGGTGAAGTGCTTCTGGTTGATGATCTTGGGGAACTCGCTGTTATTCAGGGGGTTAGTCCCGTACATACCCTGTATGGCTGCTATGAGCTCCTCGATGAAATGCTCCTCCAGCTCTTTTTTGACAAGGACGTAGTCGGGCGCTATGCAAGTTTGTCCTGCATTGAGGCACTTGCCCCATGCGATGCTCTTTGCTGCAAGCTTGAGGTTTGTCCCCTCATCTATGATGGCAGGGCTTTTCCCTCCCAGCTCAAGGGTCACCGGGGTAAGGAAATCCGCGGCTTTCTGCATGACAATTTTTCCTACTGTGGGACTGCCGGTAAAGAAGATATGGTCAAAGCGGTAGTTCAGCAGGGCTGTGTTCATCTCGCTGCCACCTTCGAAGGAGGTGACATAGTCGGAGGGGAACACTTTTGCCAGGATCTCGGCGATGATCGAGGAGGTGTGGCTACTGTAGCGTGAGGGTTTGACTATGGCACAGTTGCCTGCAGCCAAGGCGGCAACCAAAGGTGCGATAGCAAGTTGGAACGGGTAGTTCCAAGGGCTCATGATCAGGACAACTCCCAGAGGTTGGGTCACGATGTACGAGCGGGAAGGGAAGGAGAGCATCGTGGAGCGCACCCGCTTGGGCCTGCTCCACGCATCAAGATGCTTCAAGTGCTGGTCGATCTCGCTGTAGACGATGCCCAGTTCGGTAGCATATCCTTCAAAGTCAGACTTTCCCAAGTCGTCATAAAGGGCTTTCAGGATTGCGCTTTCATGCTCGGAGATGCTCAATCTCAGCGCTTTGAGTTGTTGTTTCCTCCACGCGACACTCAGTGTTGTCCCTGTCTGGAAAAAATCACGCATTTCGCTCAAGCAGAGCTGAATCTCTTTCATTATAAGCCTCCCTAAAAGACCAGTATGACGGGGCAAAGATCTTTTGTCAAAATAAAATTAGAAACCTGCTATGGTCGGCGCATCCAGTGCTTTGATGATCTCCACCCCAAGTCTTACAGCATCCTGGACATCCTTGAGGCTGCTTACACCCCAGTGGGTGTGGGCATACCTGACAGGTACTCCGATGACAATGGTGGGGATGCCCCTGTGGGCGAGGTGAATCTGACTGGCATTGGTCGAGCCCCCTGAGCGCACTGCCTCCTGAAAGGGAATGTTGTGCTGTTTGGCCACATCGAGGGCAAAGCGCTGGAAGCGTGGGTTGATGATGGTCTTGCTGTCGATATGGCGCAGCATGGGCCCCTTGCCTACAGAGGTCTGCCTCTGGTAGGAGGGCAGGAAGGTGTCGTCGGCAGGAACTCCCTCAAAGCAGATGGCCACATCGGGGTCAATGGTCCTGGCTGTAATGATGGCACCCCTGCATCCAACCTCCTCCTGGCTGGCAAAGCCTGCCACCAGGTCAACCTGAAGATCCTGGCCACGTAAGGCCTCCAGCGTATCTATGATGGAGGTACACCCCAGGCGGCAGTCAAAGGCCTTGCCCATCAGAAGACCATTCTGCTCGTTGTAGAAGCAGGTGGCTTCAGGGACGACTGGTGCGGCAATTTGTATCTTGTAGGTGTTCACCGTCTCTTCATAGCTGAAAGACCCGATGTCGATGATCATGGATGTTATTTCAGGAGCTGCCTTGCGCTCGGCTTCACTCATATAGTGCGGGGGCTTGCTGCCAACCAGGCCGGGGATATATACGCCGTCGCTGTTGCGTACCCTGACCCGGTGGGCGGGGATATTGCTGGTGACCCAGCCTCCGATAGGGATGAATTCCAGCATGCCGTCCTCACGGATGCACTTGACCATAAAGCCCACTTCGTCGGTGTGGGCATCCAGCTGTATGAGTGGGCGGTTACCCTTGTTCCCTGCATAGGCAAGATAGAGGTTTCTCATGCTGTCTTCGGTAAAGGTGCCCAGTGAGGCTGCTTCATCGCGAATGGCCAAAAGGACCTCATCTTCAAAACCTGAGATGCCGTTGGCGTCACAGATGCGTTGTATCCTGGAAATAGTGTTCATTGGTATGACTCCTTACTCTTCAGTATTATCCATACAAACCCACCCTTGTACAGATGGTAAACATTGACGGGGGTGCTTTTGCCTCATAGAATGACCCTAGGTGATGGGGTTCGCCTTCAGTTCCTCGATGAGGATGAAAACCGCCCGTTTAAGACGATGCTGATAACTCCTGACAAAACATTGACAGCAGTGCTGTCACTAAGGAGTTAGGTATGGCTTTAAGTCTTGCCCTTATTATTTTGTTGTCTCTGCTTGCTGAAAAGCTCTGCACCCGCATAGCTCTGCCCCCCTTGGTCGGGATGCTTGCCGTAGGAGTGGTGCTTGGGCCGGTTGTCCTCAATGTCTTGGATCCGACCATCATGGCAGCAAGTGCCGACCTGCGCCTCATTGCACTGATAGTCATCCTGCTACGATCGGGTTTCAAGCTGTCCAAGAAAAGCTTGCACCAGGTGGGCATGCATGCCCTCCTGCTGGGCTTCCTTCCGGCTACGTGCGAAGCCCTGCTGATCTTTGCCCTTGCCCCCTCCCTGCTTGGCATAAGCGCTATGGAAGCGGCAATCCTCGGCTCTATCCTTGCAGCTGTATCCCCGGCTGTTGTGGTGCCTCCCATGATCAGGTTCATTGAAGAGAGAAGGGGAGAGAAGAAAAGCATCCCCACCATGGTGCTTGCAGGGGCCTCACTCGATGATGTGACGGTCATTGTCGCCTATGGCATACTGATCGGCATCTATGGGGGAGATCAGCTCAACATCAAGTGGCAGGTAGCAAGCATCCCCCTTTCGATTCTCTCAGGGATTGGCGTCGGGGTGGTTGTGGGCTTTCTCTTGATTTTCCTGTTTGAACGATTCAATCCACGGGCGACCAAACGGACCCTCATTGTTGTGGGATTGGCGATCATACTGGTCAGCTTGGGCACTCTCCTCGATAGGGTGCACATCCCCTTTGCCCCCCTGATAGCGGTGATGGCCATCGGCTTTGTCATCCTGGAAAAGCGCGAAGCGATGGCGCACGAGATATCCTCCAAGCTTGCCAAGATCTGGATCTTTGCCCAGATGCTCCTGTTTGCCCTGGTAGGATCCCAAGTAGAGGTAGGGGCAGCCCTCGATGCAGGCTTGAAAGGTCTGGCCCTAATCTTCCTTGCCCTGCTTGCAAGGTCTGTGGGGACATTCCTTTGTACGATAGGCTCCAACCTGAACCAGAAGGAGAGACTTTTTGTCGTGCTCGCCTACATCCCCAAGGCAACGGTGCAGGCGGCAATTGGGGCAGGACCTCTTGTGGTCATGCAAAGAGGGGGCATGCCTACCCGTCCTGGAGAACTTATCCTGGCGATGGCGGTGATGAGTATCCTTGTTACTGCGCCGCTGGGGGCGATGGCGATCAAGTGGGGAGGGAGGGTCCTGCTGATGCAGGAGCCACAGCAATAAAAGAGTATCCACTCTCATAAACATGAGAGCTGCAACCTGCAAGCTTGTGGGTGTGGTAACAAGACAGGCAGATTGCAGCTCGGAAGAAGGGTAATTTCAAGATGAATGGTACGTCTGTTGGGAGATATGACGGTTACAACATGCACCTTGTATCTACTTTTTAGTACACAAAGCAGGATCTGTCAAGATTGGTGCCGTTGAAATATACGTGCGATACTTCTTGGGTAATTCCAGTATTTCATGGTAATAGGTCAAGAAAGAGCCTATGTTTTTAGGTTTAAGTCATTAGTATAGGCTTCGATGAGACCAATGATAAGTATTGTGATGTGAGCCAAACATGAAAAGAGGCTGTCGTTTTCGACAGCCTCTGTGTTGCTACATCTCCTAGGGGAATTGAACCCCTGTTGACGGGATGAAAACC
>CAZPOJ010000073.1:0-14578 GCA_964588005.1 uncultured Sphaerochaeta sp. | reverse complement strand
AAAAGATTCCCCTATCTTTTTTCCTGGTTTGCCGTTACTATAGCATTTTAGAGAAGGAGCTATGCGTATGAGTGAAATTATCATTACTTCCGATAACTTCGAACGTGAGATTTTACAGGCGGACAAACCGGTCTTAGTGGATTTCTGGGCACCTTGGTGCGGACCATGCAAGATGATAGGTCCTGCCATTACCCAGTTGGCTGAAAAGTACAAGGGGAAAATGCTGGTGGCCAAGGTCAATGTTGATGACGTCACCTCTGTTGCCGCCAAATTCAGTGTCAGCAGTATCCCGACCCTCATGATCTTCAAGAATGGTGAGGTGGTTGACCAGCGAATTGGAGCAGCATCGTTATCGGTTATTGAAGGGTTTATCAAACCACATCTTTAGGCTACGTAGTTTTGTGTAAGGAGGGGAGGCTTTTGCCTCCCCCCTTTAGGTCTGCCCTAATACCTTAATTTTTCTTTTTCTCTCAGTTGTTAGGTATAGAACCTTCAGTTCTCATGCCCTTTTCTGTGAAACAAGAGGCATATTGGTCTTTAGGAAATCACCTATATTACCTAGCTTTACTCACTGCAGGAATGCATCTATCTGGTGTGGCACTTTTTTTGCCTCTTTGGAGGGAAACAGCACCCAGTCATGGATCAAGCCTTCTCCTACCACCAGGGAAAGAGAAGAGTTTTTGGCCTTTTTGATGTTCTCCTGTAAAGCGAGGCAGTCAGGATAGAAGATCTCATGGGTACCCACATAGAGAAGAATCTCCCCCAAGTCGTCCATCGGGCCAAAAAGCGGTGAAAGAAAAGGATGAGAGAGGTCTTCGCCTCCGCTGTAGAGTTGGGCGGCATACTGTAGTCCCTCTACCGACAAGACAGGGTCTCTCTGTTCATATGCTTGCATCTGCTTGTTCTGTAGCGACAGGTCTAGCCAAGGAGAGCAGAGTACCGTTTTCTTTGGGAAGGGCAGAATACCTTTCTCGCCCAGGAGCTGTAATAGAGCCAGAGCCAACCCCCCTCCAGCTGAGTCGCCAAAAAGGGAGAACCTATGATGAGGGTAGGTGCTGACTATCTTTTGATACGAAGCCAATACCATGGCCCTTGTTGTCTCAAAAGTACTCTCCGGAGCGAGTGGGTACTCGACAAAAGAGATTGTCATACGGTGTTTTTTGGCTAGGATCTGGATAAATCTTCTATGGAAGGGTGTAGCCTCAAGCAGATACGAGCCTCCGGGGAAAAACAGCAGGTGCCTTCCGTCAGAGTCAGGGGTACTCACTGTGGTGATCTTCTTGTCCAGTACTTCACATGTATCCACGGTATACCCAGCCTTGAAATACTTGGTATCCATCACACTGTTGCCCCTGGGAGGATTTTTGTACTGTTTTGCAGCAACCTCCTTGATTTTTGCAAGCTTCAGAAGCTTCTGGGTTATATCGTTGGTTGTTCGCATGATTGCTATCCTCTCCTGTGCAATCATAGGGAATCGAGGTGCCATCGTCTAGGTGGTTTCAAGAGGTGCTTGGATGCGATGAGATACACCTTTTCTGGTCTTGTATGCTTTATGGTTGGAAGCGAATCTCTGAATTTTCCCCACCAAAGCTTGCCCCCTTGGTATCACAGACATACCAGTCCTCTGCACTGTTGGTATCCTTGTAGGAGTCGCGGCAGTGTGTGCGTGTTGCTGTGCTGTTGGTGGAGTCTATCGCCTTCTCTGAAAGAGGGGAGTCCCACTGCCTCCCCTCATAGAGAAGACGAGATCCCTCCTCACTCTCCCTTGAGCCAAAGCCACCGTACGTGGTTGTTGTCTTGTTGCTGTAGAGCACAGCATCGATGATGGGACTCTCCCAGTCTGGGCTTTCGGTGACGGTGATGCATCCATTGTTGGAGCTTAGCCCTGTAAGGCGTTCACTGCTGTATTCAGTTGACGATGCACCTGCTTGGAATGCAATGACTACGAAATCGCCTGAGAAGACCTGCTTGTCCCCCAGGATGCACCGGTCCTTGGCATAGGGGCCCACACCGTTTGCTACGGTTATGCCGGCAAGGTTACCTCCCTTGGTGACCAGCAGTTCAACCCTGTCAGGATTGTTGCCCGAGCCCTTGGTGGAGAACTCGTTGATGAGAACCTCTGCCCTGTTGGGGTTGTGGGCCCAGATATCCAGGCTAAAGCGTGTGCTGTTTCCCCAAGGGTCCTCCACCCGTCCCTCTACGCGGGTAGAGGAGGCTATCTCCATGAAGCTGGTGAGGTAGAGCATGATAGTCTCTTTTTTGCAGAGGAAGTTGGTATTCTCCATACCGTTGACCAGCAAGGTTATGGATTTGCTTCGTAGCTCTTCACTGAACTTGAGCGTGATGGTGGCCCTGTCGGTCGCATTGGCGCTGAGCAGTTTCGGGGGTGTGCTGTCCTGCTGTGCAAAGAGGTTTATGCTTGTTGGTCCCTCCTGGTTGCATCCACAACTGATGGTAAGCAGAAGAAGCAAAAGGAGTGCCGCAAGTGTGTATGGAGATCTTTTCATAGTAAAAAAGAAGCAGATGTAGCCTTATTGCTTCAATTGACAGAGGGGGAGCAAACACCCTAGACTTGGAAAATCTTAGGGGGTGAGCATGTCCAAACTATGGCAGAAAGACTATTCGCTTGATCGACTTATGGAAGAGTTTACGGTTAACAAGGACTATATCCTGGACCAGCAGCTGGTGGTGGCAGATGCTTTGGCATCGATTGCCCATGCTCGCGGTCTTGCAAGCATAGGGTTGCTCTGTGAAGAGGAGCTCACCGAGTTGGAAGGGGCCTTGCAGGAGGTCATTCACCTCAGACTTGATGATAACTTCCCCATTACAGCGGCGGATGAGGACTGTCATACAGCCATCGAGGGCTTCCTGATACGGGAAGTAGGGGAGGCCGGCAAGAAAATCCATACGGGAAGAAGCCGCAACGACCAGGTGCAGACGGCTTTGCGCCTCTGGATGCGTGAGTTCTCCCTCAAGCTTTGTCGCAAGACAGGCTCTTTTGCAAAAAGCCTGTTGGAGTTTGCCAAGCAACATGAGTTTGTACCCATGCCGGGAAGGACCCATATGCAGATAGCGATGCCCTCGTCAGTCGGGCTCTGGGCCGCTTCGTTTGCAGAAGAGCTCTATGACCAGGCACAGCATCTGATGCATCTATCCTGGACGTTTGACCAGAGCCCTCTGGGTTCTGCTGCTTCCTACGGGGTTCCTCTTCCCCTTGATAGGGAGTTTGTTGCCTCTGAGATGGGATTTTCCCGGGTCCAGAACAATGTGCTCTATGCAAACAACAGCCGTGGCAAGTTTGAGGCGATGTTGCTGGACAGCTGTGATTACATCGCCCTGACCATTAGCAAGCTTGCCCAGGATCTCATCCTGTTCACCCTGCCTGAGTTCGGGTACTTCTCTCTGCCCCAGGAGTTGTGTACAGGATCGTCCATCATGCCCCAGAAGAAGAACCCCGATGGTCTTGAACTTGCCAGAAGCCGTTCAGCTTTGGTCTCGTCCTCTGCCATGGCGGTCAAGTCGATCATCAGGGGGCTCCCTTCAGGGTACAATAGGGATTTCCAGGATACCAAGGAGCCTCTGATGCAGGGTGCGCGTACCACGTGGCAACTGGTAGCCATTATGGACAAGATGCTTGCTGGCCTGGTTGTGCATGAAGAGGCGCTGACAAAGGCGTGTGTTCCTTCCCTCTATGCAACGGATGTGGTGCTCGCCAAGGTGCTCGCGGGTGGAAACTTCCGTGATAGCTACAAGGACGTGGGACTGCACCTCTCTGATGTAGAGGCCTTTGACCCGGTGGCGACCCTTAAGAACCGTACAAGCTTGGGGACTACAGGCAACCTTGCCCTTGATGACGACCTCCTGTTTGTGAATCTGATGCTGGAAGGGTGTGAGCAGGTACTGCAATCCTACAGTGAAGCCTATGAGGACCTGTGTGGCATCGCCGGTGTTGAGGTTGTCCTGTTTTAAGTGAGAGACTAGTCATTGTTGAGAAGCAAAGAAATACCCACCGGTTCAGGTGGGTAATTTTGCAGGAAGGGCTGTGTCAGGTACCAGTTTTTAGCTCTTCATCCTCTTCTAGTCTTGCTACCGGGCGATTGGAGCGCTTTTGCAACATTGGGGTGTGCTTTACTGCCTGATGATACGCCTCTGCGATGTTGGTGCAGTAATCTCCAATGTGCTCCAGGTGACGGATCTTCTCAAGAATGAGCAGCTCCCTGCGCACATCAGCCTGATCGTCGGAGAGTCTTTCCTGCACCAGGCCTGTTAGATGAGTTCTCCAGGTATTTATCTGTTCTTCAAACTCGTTTGCCTTCTGCATCTCTGCCTTGGTGAGGGTCCTATCCATACGGTCACGCACATAGTTGAGGAACTCCTGGACAAGGTTCTGGTACTGACGCAGTTCGCTGTCGGTCTCAGCATCATATACCCAGTTTTGCTGGAAGCGCCTTTGGCCGAGCATCACCAGGTTGTAGCAGCTGTCTGTCACCGACTCCAGCTCATCCATGACACGGATCAGGCTATTCAACGATGAAGCGTTGGTAGGGGTTTGTGAGTTTTGCAGCAGATGGACACAGAAGTCAGAAAGCTGCTCTTGCATCTGGTCTGCATACTCCTCGTCATGCTTCATCGCAGCAACATCGGCCTCGACGTTAGCTTCGGGGTTGTTGAACATGTTTCGATAGCGAATAAGCATATTGCAGGCAAGGTTTGCCATCTTCTGTATTTCGTCCCTAATGACGATCATGTATAGTTCAGGTGAGTCGATAAAGGTTCCGCCGATGTATTTGAAGTGGTAGGTTCCTTCTCCATATTCGTCTTTAGCAGGAACCAGCCTTTCTATCAGGCGGGCATACTGGCGGACAAAGGGGAAGAATACTAGGGTGTTTGTCACGTTGAACACTGTATGGAACATCGCAAGGAACAGGGGAAGCTGCTTTGCCAGGGCCTCCGGGGAGAGTGAGTAAATATCTTTGAGCGTTAGGGTATTCACTAAAAGAAGGATAGGTTTGAGGAATATTATCGCCAGTACGGAGCCGAGCACGTTAAAGATGATGTGAGCCATCGCTGCTCGTTTTGCTGCTGTGCTAGCTCCTATGGATGCGAGGTAGGCAGTGATGGTGGTACCGATGTTCGAGCCTAGGATCAAGGCAGCTGAGGCGGTAACGCCTAGCCAGCCGTTAAAGGCCATGGTGAGGGTCATCGTCATCGCAGCTGATGATGACTGCACCACAACGGTGACCACAGTCCCTATCAGGACACAGGTGAGGATCATCAACAGCGAGTCCTTGTTGAAGGTGCTGAGGAATCTGAGGGCCTCTACGTTACCACTCAAGTCTGGCATGGATTTTTGCATAAAGTTAAGCCCGAGGAAAAGCAAGCCGAACCCAAGCAGGATATCGGCGATTTCTCGGATATGATTCTTTTTGGAGAACATCATCGGCATAGCTATTGCGAGGGAAAAAAGAGCCAAGGAGGTTATTTCCATCTGGAAGCCGAGCAAGGCGACCAACCATCCGGTAAAGGTAGTACCGATATTAGCTCCAAGGATGACTCCGATCGCTTGGAAAAGGTCCATCAGGCCAGCATTCACAAAGCTGACAACCATGATTGTCGTCGCTGAGGAGCTTTGAATAAGGATGGTCATGATGATACCTGTGAGTACCGAGACAAAGCGGTTCTTTGTCATAAGCCGAAGAATGGCCTTCAGTCTATTCCCTGCTGTTTTCTGAAGACCTTCACTGAGGAGTTTAATCCCATAAAGAAAAAGGCCCAGACTGCCTACAATCTGAAACATGGTCATTAGTATATTCATATCAGACCAAACGTATCAAGTTTGTGATGGTTTGGTAAAGTAGTTAGGGTGAAAGTTTTCTGTATGATAACGATATTAATAGATTTTATCCTAATAGTTTGAGATACTTCTCCTTAGATGAATCATCTCAGGATATTCTTGTCTTTGGAATGGATTGAACTTTCATACCTGTTGTTGTATGGTTTGTGCATGAGTATCATCAAACCGCAAAAGCTAGGAATCATCTCTGGTCCCGGCTCAGAGTACTTCACTGGCAAGGTTGTAAAACACTTGCGCCGTCTCTATCTTGAACGCTATACAAAGCTCTCCTCTGCCCTAGCCAAGAGGCATAATATGAGTGAAGAGGAGATTCTCAAGACGGTCACCCTTCTTGATGATTTGAATAACAAGCGTATCCCCAGAAGTAAGCGACCAGGCTCATTTCAATGTCCTGACTTTACTATCAAGGCTAAATATACTCGCTTTGCCAATGGGGAGGTAAAGGCCGAGATTCTTGATGCGGTAAGAGGTTTGCGTGTCTTTATTGTATACGACCTCTCCAACATGGAGCCTGTGCGGGTAGCCGGCTCTGAAACTCCTATTCCCCTGTCGGTAAATGATCATCTTATGTTCCTGTTTACTACCATCAACGCGATAACGCTTGCAGGTGGGGAGAGTGTGACACTGGTACTGCCGACCTATCCCTACTCGAGGCAGCACAAGAAAGGGGGCCGAGAGGCCCTTACTGCAGCCATGTTTGGCCGTATTTGTGAGATGTTGCGTGTGGATAGGATTATCACCCTTGATATTCACAGCAGGGAGATCGAGAACTGCTTCACCCATCTCCATCTGGAGAACCTCCATGGCTCCTACCAGATGCTCATTGCCTTGCACAAGATCATTGACTTCAGCGATCCTGACTTGGTGGTTGTCTCCCCTGATACCGGGGCTGTCAGCCGCAACAAGTTCTACGCCCAGGCACTGCACCGTCCCTTGGCCATGCTCTACAAGGAGCGTGACTACTCCATCGTTAGCAAGGATGCCAAGCACTCCAACATCAAGAGCATCAACCTCCTCGGCGATGTTTCGGGAAAGACTGTTCTTATGGCAGACGACATGCTCGCTACTGGCGGAACCCTGATCATCGCCATGCGCGAGTTGATGAGTCTTGGTGCAAAGCGAGTCATCTGCATGGTGAGCCTGCCCTTTTTCAACGCAAATGCAGTTGAGGAGTTTGAAAAGGCGTATCAGGAAGGTATTTTCTATAGGATCATCGGAACCAACGCAGTCTATCATGGGCGCGACCTCCTGGAAAAGGAGTGGTATATACAAGCTGATATCACCGAGCTGTTTGCCCGTGTCATCAGCCGCCTGCACCATGGGCGCTCCATCAGTCCTTTGCTGGACAACAGAAAGTTCATCCAGATCATGATCGACAACAGCCAGGCAAAAAATGAAGCGACAAAGGCCTCTGCTAGTGCTAGTAACCCGGACCGCCAATAGCTTGAGGCTGGCGGCACCCGGGTTATTCCACTTTGCTCTTCCTCTGTCTGTATGGCGAGAAGGGCAATGACTGTATATCAAATTCCTATCCAAGTGGAGAATTAATCATGAAAATGTCAAACCGTATTTCTGGTTTTCAATGCTCACCTATCAGAAGACTCTCACCCTATGCTCGTGAGGCCGAAGCCAAAGGAATCAAGGTCTACTATCTTAATATAGGCCAGCCCGATATCCATACCCCCCCTCAGGTCCTTGAGGCTATACGCTCCTATGACCAGAGCATCATCGCCTATGGCAGTAGTGAAGGGCGCGAAGACTTGAGAGAAGCCCTCCCGGGGTACTATGCCAAGTATGGCCTTGAGGTTAGCAGTGATGAACTGCTTATCACAACCGGAGGCAGCGAGGCTTTGCAGTTTACCTTTATGACCCTATGTGACCCCTATGATGAGGTTATTATCCCTGAACCCTACTACACCAACGTCTCCTCGTTCGCCCATTCGGCGATGGTCACCTTGGTGCCTGTCACCAGCAAGATAGAGGATGGGTTCTCCCTTCCTGACATCTCGGAGTTTGAAAAGAAGATTACACGCAAGACCGGGGCAATCTTGGTATGCAGTCCCAATAACCCTACCGGGCATGTCTACACAAGGGATGAGTTGCTCAAGTTGCTGAACCTTGTCAAGAAGCATGATATCTTCCTGATCGTAGATGAGGTCTATCGGGAGTTCTGCTATGACGGGCAGGAGTTCACCAGCGTGCTGGCTTTTCCTGAGTTTGCTGATAGGGTTATCTGTGTAGATAGCTTTTCCAAGCGGTACAGCATGTGTGGATCACGTATCGGCGCCCTTGTAAGTAAGAATCCTGATGTCTTGGCGAACGCCTTGAAGCTTGCCCAGGCAAGACTCTGTCCTCCTGAGATAGAGCAGGTGGCAGCACGTGCCGCCTTGGATACCGATGACTCCTACTTGGCCGACGTAAAGGCTGAGTACGAGAAGCGTAGGGATTTTATCGTAGGGGGTTTGCAAAAGATAGAAGGGGTTGTCTGCAACGCTCCTAAGGGGGCTTTCTACCTTGTAGCCGAGCTTCCTGTCGATAATGCAGAGGATTTTGCCATCTTTATGCTCAAGGATTTCTCCTTGGACGGCAAGACGGTGATGGTAGCCCCGTGTGAAGACTTCTATGAGACTGAGGGCCTTGGGCGCAAACAGGTCAGGATAGCCTATGTGCTCAATACTGAAGACCTTTCAGAGGCCCTCAAGTGCTTTGAAGCTGGCTTGAAGGCCTACCAGGCGAAAGTTCTTCAGGAGTCCTTGTAACGCGATGGTCTAGACTCTTACTCTCCTATGATTTTGATGAGACAGTGCTTATCGCGCATCCCGTCAAAGTCATAGTAGAAGAGTTGCTCCCAGGATCCAAAGTCTAGTTTCCCTCCTGTGATGGCAACGACGGCCTCGCGTCCCATGATGGTACGCTTCAGGTGCCCGTCGGCATTCATCTCATCCCCTTTGTTGTGCTTGTACTGCTCGTACGGCAGTTCTGGAGCGAGCTTCTCAAGCCAAACCTCAAAGTCCTGGTGCAAACCGCTTTCAATGGCATTGATGAAGACACTGGACGTGATGTTCATGGCATTGACCAGGACAAGGCCCTCCTTGACACCACTCTCCTCCACGGCTTTTTGTACGGCTTCGGTGATATTGACCAAGCCGCGCCGTTTGTTGATGTTGAACCACAATTCCTTTCTGTAAGTAATCATGAGCACCTCCAATGGCATATATAGTATACCATAGAGTGATTGCAACATGTATAGTTTAAGGATACACTGCCGCTCATTATGAACAATGTATCGGTCACTCTGCCCAGGACCAGGGTTTTAGGCCACTTGGCCATCCTCACAGTCGTCCTAATATGGGCTACCACCTATATCTCGACCAAGATTCTGCTGGAAGCTTTCACCCCCATGCAGATCTTATTGGTCCGTACTCTTTTGGGGTTCTTCTTCCTATTTTTGAGCAATCTTCGAAAGATGGTCTACAAGCAAAAGATCGATCGTCTTATTATAGCAGGAGCAGGTCTTTGCGGCATTTTCCTCTACTACTTCCTGGAGAATACCGCATTGGTATACAGCTCTGCCTCCAATGTGGGGGTCATCGTAGCTACTGCGCCTTTCTTTACCCTGCTTGCAGTGCACTTCATCCTAAAGGAGGAGCAGCTTAAGGTGCAGTATTTTGTAGGGTTTGCTCTCTCCATGCTGGGAGTATCCTTGATAAGCTATAGCGGCAGCTCGGAGCTTGCACTCAACCCTCTGGGGGACTTTCTTGCCATACTGGGTATAGTCGTCTGGGCGCTCTATACAACGCTGACGCGTGTTATCTCCAGGCGCGGCTACCCCACGCTCCTGACAACCAGGACCATGTTCTTCTATGCCCTCCTTGGCATGGTGGTGACCAATCTCCTCTTAGGGGATCTTCCTGCTATCACTGTCGTGGTCCAACCTCCCTACCTCTATCACTTCCTCTTTCTGGGCATCATAGCCTCAGCACTTTGCTTTGTCTTTTGGAATTTCGGACTGAAGAGCATAGGAGCGGTAAAGAGCTCCTTCTACCTCTATCTCAGTCCTGTGATCACTATAATATTCTCAGTCATCGTTCTGGGGGAGGTGATAACGACCACCTCGGCCATTGGGACAGCCCTTACGCTGGGAGGTCTCCTGGTTTCAGAGTACCAACGGGATAGAAAGAGATCCACGAGCAAAGCAGAGTAAAAGAGCCTTCGCTATGGTGAAAAATGAAAAAAAGAGTTGTCATAACCACTACACTGATGTTACCCTTCACCTATGGATACACAGGAAAAGCTGAACATTCTTAGCCGTGATGCACAGTACGACCTTTCGTGTGCATGCGGTACGAAGAACCCCGAGGAACATCGTAAGAAGAACCAAGCCGGAGACCGGTGGCTCTATCCCACTACTACAGCCAGTGGGGGACCGGGGATCATCCTCAAGACTTTGATGGGTAACCGGTGTGCAAATGACTGCAAGTACTGTCCCTTACGGGAGGAGAAGGACTTTCGCCCTGTAGCGCTCTCCCCTTATGAGATGGCTTCCTTTTTCTATGAATTCCAGCTCAAGCGCCCTCTTATAGGCATTTTTCTCTCCAGCGCTGTACTAGGCGATGGGGAGAAGACTATGGACATGCTGGTCTCCACTGCTGAAATACTCAGGAAACAGTTTTGCTACCGCGGCTATATCCATCTCAAGATCATTCCCGGTGCAAGCAGGGCAAGCATTGAAAGTGCTCTTTCGTTCGCTTCTGCGGTATCGTTGAATATCGAGACCCCCGGTGCAACGCACTTCTCCAAGCTGACAGAGAGCAAGAATTATCAGAAGGACATCATCGAGCCTCTCACCTTTATCGCCGAACAGACAGCTAGGGGAGGGCGCTTCTCGCGCGTTTCCACCTCGAGTCAGTTTATCGTAGGGGCCAGCGATGAAAGTGATCAGGAGATCCTTTTCTATGGCAGTCGCATGTACTCCAACCTCAAGATGGGAAGACTCTACTACAGCGCCTACCAAGGAGGTCTTGGGGATCCTACCATTCCGGGAGAACAGAGGCAGGAGGTGAAAAGCGAGCAGCTTACCCTCTTTGACCTTGGTCCTGAGAGGGGAACCTCCCCTGATACCCTAGTTCGTGAGCACAGGCTCTACCAGGCTGACTGGCTGTTGAGGAAGTATGGGTTTGCCTATGAGGACCTGGTCTTCGGCAAGGAGGGCAATCTGGATCTGCACAAGGATCCCAAACTGATCTGGGCTGAGAGCCATCCTGAGATGTTTCCTGTTTCGGTTAAGAGGGCATCCAAGGAGGCTCTCTTGCGAGTTCCTGGAATAGGGCCCTCATATGCCCAGAGAATCGTGCAGAACCGCAGTGCTTCAGCTCTTTCCTCCCTGGAGGATCTTCGTCTTCCCCCCGCTACGCTGAGAAAGGCAAGAAGCTTCCTGGAGTTGTGACTTCCTGCTTGAGTGAGTAGGGACAAAAGCATACAATACTCCCTATGGTGCAGCTCTACCTCTCTTTTTTCTTTGTATACTCCATCATCGCTGTAGTGGGTCCTTTCCTGCAGGTGTTGTTGAGAAATAGCGGATACTCCTACGAGGCAGTAGGGGTATTGCTAGGCATCTTTGAGGTTGCCGGTATTGTCGGGCCCCTGGTTGTGGGCAGGATTGTCGACAGGACGGGCAGGCTCAAGGATACTGTCCTCGCTTCAACCGGGGTCCTGGCACTTGGCTTAATCCTCCTCGGTCGCAGTGGCCCCCTCTGGCTGACCATCATAGCCTTGATAATCACCGCATTCTTCCTACGTTCACTGTTGCCCCTTGTCGATACGGTTGCAACCAACCGTTTCGACGGTGATGCCCAGAGATACTCCTATATCAGGGCGTTTGGGACCCTGGGATTTGTGCTGTTCTCCCTTGTCTATTCCGCTATAGGCAGGCCTATACTCACAGACAACTCCAGTATCATTATGTATGCCCTTTTCGGATGCCTGCTTTTCTTCATACCCGTCCTAAGCTGGACTGAAGGGAAAATGCAGATAGGAGAGAAAGGCAAGAGTGTACCAAGGGCCAAGCCTGTGCCCTACTCTGTCACCCCTTGGTTTGACTCAGCCTTTATTATTGGCTTGGTCATCATAGCGTTCAATCGCTTGAGCATGTCTGCTGTAACAAGCTTTTTCTCCCTCTATCTGGTGGAGGAGCTACATATCAATTCGATAAGCCTGATGAATGCCATCGGTGCAGGCAGTGAGCTCCTCTTTATGTTGCTAGCCGGATATCTTATCCAAAAGAAGGGAGTCCTGCCGGTGTTTCTCCTGCTTGTCAGTGGGCTTGCCATGGCCCTGCGCCTCTTGCTCTATGCCCGTTTTCCCACCCTTACGGGAGTGATACTCGGTCAGACGCTCCATAGCTTCTGCTTTGGCTTCTTTCACCCTGCAGCTATTCAGCTTGTGGCACGGAGGGTGAAGCGTACCCACCGTGCCCTGGGTATGTCGATGTACATCTCCTTGGGGACAGGGTTGCCTACAGTGTTGGGTTCTTCTTTGGGAGGAATCCTTACAGAAGATTTTGGGTATAAGACCCTGTTTGAGGTTTTTTCGTTATTTGCCATGATTTCAGTGGTGTTGTGCCTGGTGTTTTGGAAAAAAATGCGCGCCCCGGCACTAGAGGATGGGTAAGATGGTCCCTATGAGAAGATCGGAGAATAGGATGGAGGAACAGGATGCCTATAGGCTGCTACGTGCTTGTCTTTGGGTTACGCTCTCCACAGTCAATGCAAGAGAGGATTCTCCTCTGGGATTGGGGTCGCCCTATGCTGTTCCCATCTCAGTTGTGGAGTCCGATGGAGAGTTCTATTTTCACTCTGCCCTCGCAGGACATAAGATTGAGAACCTGCGCCAAGACAGCCGTGTCTGCATCACAGCTGTACTCAATGCTGAGGTGGTTGAAAAGGCCCTCTCTGTAGCATATGAGAGCGCGACGTTTTTTGCTCGAGCTGAAGAGGTAACTGAACGATCTGATAAGAAGCGGGTGCTTCACTCCTTGTGCAAGAGGTTTGCCCCTTCAGAGCATCCTGCCAAGCAGGTAGAATCTCTGGTTGATAGTACTGGAATTTGGAAATTACACATCTGTGGCTGCTCGGCAAAGCAGAGGAAGTTTGAATGAGGCGGCAAGGTATGCTATGCTCAAAACAAGGAGAAACTACTTGTGAAAAATAGTCTTGGATGGGATTTGCCCAGTATGCTGGGCGTTTCGGCTGTTAAGATCCAAAAAAATTTGAAAGAGGTCTCTATTTTCATAGAGAATGATATTGAAAATATCACCTCTATCCTTGACCGTCTCCACCCTTTGGAGCTTATGAAAATGGCACGTTGGGAGCAGCGCAGGATATTACACGACCGTCCAAACGATCTCTTTGCCCAGAGGGCAGCTTCACGCTTGGTCTGGTATCTGCAGTCCTCCGTTGGGGCTAAGAAACCCCCTTACTCCCAGAATAGAGATATAAAGGAGAAGGATTGGAAGCGTCTGGTTACACTGTTTGACGACCTATGCCGCAAGTCTATCCGTTATACGGACAACTACGCCCTCTCCCTCTATGCTGACCAGCAGATTTCAGAAGAAGATCTGCTGGTTGCTTTTCAAGAGTATGCTCTTGATAGCATACTTCCCCCAGTTGCCAATAAGGAACTACTGGAACAGCAACATAATGCCCTCAAGTACCAGTTGCAGCCTTTCAATTCCCTCATCTCAGATGTTTTCGATGCAAAGCTCGATGGACTTCTTCTTGCATTTTTCCATCTGGCCACCAGTGCCCATGAGGGTATCGACAAGCTCAGGGAGGATAGCACAGTTTTCAAGCAGGCGAGCATGCTGCAGCTTGAAGCACTCAAGCGTCGTGGCGAATCAGGTGATGATACGCAAGCCCTTATGGAGCAGATTATCCAGGAACAGGGATGGGAGAGTTGGGTTTCTGATATTGTAGGAAGAAGGGATGGTTATGATCTTTTTGACGTGAGGAAGCTTACCGATCTTTCAGCTTCTGACTCCCTCCTGTTGGCCATAGATGCAGGAGGGAACAGCGAGTTTCTCCGCTCTGATGCCAAGGGATGGCTTACCAACTCCTCCCTGCTCACCCATCGTCCTTTCCTGCGCATAGCCAATACTATCTTCTGTTTTGATGGAGACACCCTGCTGGACCGTGCCTATTGGATTATTCGAAGTGCTGTTTGTGCAAAAGGAGAGGGCTACGAAGCTCGTTGGAGGGCAATAGAGGAGGAGAAGCACTCCTTGCTTCCCATAACCTTCTTCTCAGCAATACTGGGCACCATGAACTACACGCGGAAAATACTTCACGGCAATGGCTATATAGACGCCCTCTTTGAAGACTCCAAGCACACTCTCGCTGTACAGATACCAGCTTCCCATATGGGATATTTCCCTTATAACCCTTTTAGTCAGACAGAGGATGCTCTCCTTCAGATGCAAGGAGAACTTGATGCCATAGAGCTCCTGCAAGATCTCACGTACCCCTGTGTGGTTGTCGATACAACCAATAAGGTTAGACAATACCCGCTTACCCTTACAGACAACAAGCTCTACCTCTCTTTTATCCAACTGGCAAATCTAGCTACCTCATGGGATGGGGTAGCTCAGATTAAGGAACTGGTGGGGCTTCCTACCTTTGGCCAGAAAGAACATCATGAAGAGCCAACAGAGGAGACTCCCCTAGAAGA
>CAZPOJ010000072.1:0-14678 GCA_964588005.1 uncultured Sphaerochaeta sp. | reverse complement strand
TGCTGTCCTTGCGCACTCCTGCCCAAGCACATGCTGCTGCCGGTTCGACAAAGATCCCCGCTTCACGGGTAAGCTCAATCTGAGCATCTAGGATCTCACTGTCGTCAACTTCGGTTGCCCAACCATCACTTTCGGTGATGTAGCGGACAGCCATCCTTCCGTTGGCAGGACTCTCTACACTGATGCTGTCGGCCCTTGTTGTTGCATGTTCCAGGTCTTTGTACTGTTTTGTCCTCCAGGCCTGGCTGATGGCGTTGCTCTCTTTGCTCTGTACACAGACAAGGTGAGGAATCTTATCGATAAGACCGGCTTCCTTAAGGTCGTAGAAGCCCTTGAATACTCCAGCAAAGATGCATCCATCCCCTACAGAGACATAGACCACATCAGGGGCCTTGCGTCCGAACTGCTCGAATAGCTCGATGGATACGCTTTTTTTGCCTTCGATGGTCATCGGGTTGTAGGCGGTGTTGCGGTTGATGCCGCCAAACTCCTTGGTGTATGCGATGGAGAGGGCAAAGGCATCATCATAGTTTCCCTTTACAGGGACTACCGTAGCCCCGTAGAGCACACTTTGCATCAGCTTGTTGATAGGGGCGGTAGAGGGAACAAACAAGATAATCTCAAGACCATAGGCAGCTCCTGCACAGCTCATTGCAGCACCGGCATTGCCGGTGGAGGCAAGAGCTATTCGGTTTTGCTTGTGGGCAATCGCCTGGGCGGCTATCAACTGGCTGGCACGGTCCTTAAAGGATCCTGAGGGAAGGGCACTGTCCAGCTTGCAGGAGAGGTTATTCAGCCCGTACTTCTTGCCAAGCCTATGGGGCCTTGCCAGGGGAGTCCCCCCTACAGGGAAGGCTTCCGGATTTGGAACCGGGTAGGGGAAGAAATCATACATGGTGACTCGTTCCTGTTTTGCAAGCTTGGCAAGGTCTTCCTTATTGAGCTTCACTATCAGGTTTCCCTTGGAGAAGGTCCCCTCTTCATTTTGCTGTGAACACTCGGGACACTGGTACATCACTTCTTCTGATTGCATGGTTTTGCTGCAATCACTGCACTCATACGAAAATCGCATCTCTACACTCCTTAACAATTAAAAAATGCCGGATTTTGAGTCCGGCATATAAACGTATCATCGAGCAAGTTACTTGGCAAGGATTTCTGCATTGAACGCTTCGATCATCTCATCTATCTTGTCAGCATATGCTGGGATCTGCTTCCAGTAGTTTTTATCATACCACTGAGCGTTGAGCTCTTCATAGGTCCTGCCCTGCTGCTCAACCCAAGTGTAGTACTTCAGGTTGTGCACACGCAACTTTTCGTAGTATGTCAGTTCAAGGGTATCCACCGTTGTCTGGTGGTGGAGACAGGCTGCGAGTGCACGCACTGCAGCATACTCATCAAACTCACCTTGGATTTCATTTTGTTCCTTCAGCCTGGAGGTGTACATCTCCGAGCTGTCTGTCAGGACTGTGAAGATTACATCATCACTATCCATCTCGTAGTACTTTGCCATCTTGATCGCAGCAATCACATTTGCCACACCACTGATGCCGTAGAGAGGAAGTTCGGCGATGGAATCTTCTGAAATCCCAATCTTGCGCAGGTACTCGATGCCTGCAGGTTCATTGAAGAGCCGGTAGGCATCCATGGCGTCCTGGTCATCGATGGCAATTATCATGTCGGTATTGCGTACATTGTGCACCCAAGGCACGTGCTTGTCGCCAATGCCTTCGATCCGGTGCCCGCCAAAGCCGTTGCGCAGGAGGGTGGGGCACTGCAGTGCTTCACACGCTGCAAGCTTTACATGAGGATATTTTTCCTTGAGCACATCCCCTGCAGCGATGGTTCCGCCAGAGCCTGTGGTAGTGACATAGCCACAGACATTTTCAGGAGCAATCTCCAGTTCTTCAAGCACTTCGAGGATTGCTCCTCCTGTTACCTTGTAATGCCAGAGATAGTTGCCGAACTCTTCAAATTGGTTGAAGATGACAATACTCGATCCACGTTCTGCATCGAGTGTATGGCACATGTCAAAAATCTCCTTGACGTTGGATTCGCATCCCGGTGTTGCAATGACTTCACCGGCGACACTCTTGAGCCATTCAAATCTTTCCTGACTCATCTCAGCAGGGAGGATGGCAATGGATTCACATCCAAGAAGCACGCTGTTGAAAGCACCACCTCGGCAGTAGTTTCCTGTCGATGGCCATACTGCCTGCTGGTTCATGGAGTCAAAGGTTCCTGCAACCAGAGCTGGTGCAAGGCAACCGTAAGTAGCACCTACTTTATGGGAACCAGTAGGAATCCATTTGCCTACAAGGGCTAGAATGCGTGCTTTACAGCCGGTAAGCTCATGGGGGACCTCAACATAGTTCACTCCACCGAACTTTCCTCCCATCTTCGTGGGTTCGTTCTTCCAGGAAATCCTGAAAAGATTTAGGGGATTGACATCCCAAAGACCGACTTCAGTGAGTTTTTCCTGGATATCGGCAGGTATTGTGGAAGGATCCACCATCTGGCTAAAGGTTGGCAACAGAATGCCCTTTTCCCTACAGCGGTCAATGTTATTCTTCCTAACTTCAGCACTCCCGTTCAAATTGATCAACATTTCGATTCCTCCACACTCAATGGTTGCTTTTTGGTTAGTAAAGTATACTAGAAAGATTTGAATTGTAAAGGTAAAGTTAGCAAAACTTAGATTTACCCCTAAGATATTGCGCTAATGGTCAGTTCCTATATGCTATTCTTTGGTAAAGTGCTATAATAAATAGAGAGCTAAGACAGAGTAATAGGGCCTTTTGAACAGGTATTAACTCTTCAAGGCTCTATGTTTACATCTCGTACGTTTGCGTTATATAAGCGGATGCACAGGTGTATATCGCACGGAATGCAGAAGAGGATTTTCGGTTCTGGGGTGTGAGTAAAACCAGAAGTTTGTTGCAATTTGTTGCGAAAACGATTGACATCTCTCTGATCTGCATTAGAATAAGACAGTGTTGGGTCTTGGTACCCGACGACACCCTTACTCAAAGGAGTGACTAATGGGAGACATTATGCGCCCGGTTCCTTTTGTGGAACTCATTACCCGTATTGTTGGCGAATTTCGTAACCATCATTCAATTTTTGGAATTGCCGAAGAACAGTTTTATCAGGACAAAGGCAAGAATAGCATATCTGTATTTGGTCAGAGTTGTTCCACCGCTTGCGGACCCGCAGCGGGGCCCCACACGCAGCTGACACAAAATATTGTTGCCAGCTACCTCGTCGGTGGTCGCTTCATGGAACTGAAGACAGTGCAGATCATGGACACCTTGGAGATCGACAAGCCTTGTATCGATGCACGCGACGAGGCATATAATGTGGAGTGGTCCACAGAATTTACCTTGGAAAAGGCTTGGGACGAGTATGCCAAGGCATGGATCATCCTCCATCTGCTGGAAGCTTTGATGCACAAGGGGGCGTTTGAAAAACCCTCCTTCATCTTCAATATGTCTGTTGGATATGACCTGGCGGGCATCAAGACCGAGCGCATGCAGCAGTTCATCGATTCCATGATCGATGCACGCAAGGACGAGCGTTTTGACGAGTACCTCGCTGAACTTGACGCCTTGCTCGAAGAGGGCCTCTTCGATGGTACCGAGTGGGAAGGTCTTGAGAAGAAACTCAAGGGCCTGACCTCTAAGATTAGTGCCAACATCAGCCCCTCGACCACCTTGAGCACCATGCACGGCTGTCCTCCTGAGGAGATTGAGGCAATCTGTTCGTATATGCTCAGCGAAAAGAAGATCGATACTTTTGTAAAGCTCAATCCCACCCTCCTTGGCTATGACAAGGTGCGTGAGATCTTGGACAACCTTGGATTTGACTACATCACCCTGACGCGGGAGAACTTCGAGCACGACTTGCAGTACAACGACGCCATAGCGATGTTGCACCGCCTGGTTGACCTTGGCAAGAAGGAGGGACGTGGTTTTGGCGTCAAGCTGACCAACACCCTCGGTTCAGTCAATGACCAGGAGATGCTTCCCGGCAAGGAGATGTACATGTCGGGGCGCTCCCTGCTGCCTCTCTCTACAACTGTGGCATCGATGCTCAGTAAGGAGTTTGCCGGCAAGCTGCCCGTCTCCTACTGTGGAGGTGCTACCGCCCTTACGGTGAGGGCCCTCTTTGAAACCGGCATCAGACCCATAACCCTCGCTACAGATTTGCTCAAGCCCGGTGGCTATGGGCGCCTTAAGCAGATGGTGGAGATTCTTGAGAAGAGCAAGGCGTGGGATATGGGCGAAATCGACCTCGAAAAGCTTGAGAAACTCGCATCTGACGCTCGAGAAGGGGAGTATGTTGAGATAAGTAAGGATTTTAGAGGTACTGATGCAGCGAAAGTTGATGAAGACCTGCCCATGTTCGACTGCTATGTAGCCCCTTGTGTGGTTGCTTGCCCCATCCATCAGGATGTGCCTGAATATGTACAGCTGGTCGGTATGGGCCGCTATGCCGAGGCCCTTGAGCTGATTTATGACAAGAATGCGCTTCCTTTCATAACCGGGTATATCTGTGACCACCAGTGTCAGCTGCACTGTACCCGCATGGACTATGAGGGTGCCGTTCAGATTCGTGAGCTCAAGAAGATTGCTGCTGAAAGCGGCTTTGAAGAGTATAGGAAAAACTGGGAAGCTCCAGCTGATAAGAGCAGCATCAAAGCTGCAGTGGTTGGAGCGGGTCCTGGGGGACTCTCTGCTGCGTACTTCCTTGCCAGAAGCGGGTTTGATACCACTGTATTTGAACGCGAGGAGAGTGCCGGTGGTGTAGTTCGCCATATTATTCCAGGGTTCCGTCTCCCTGTGGAAGCCATTGAAAGTGATGTTGCATTCATCCAGGCCCATGGAGTGGATTTCCACTACGGCGTCAACAGTGAAGATATGACTATTGAAGCCTTGCGTGCAAAGGGATTTGAGCACATCTTCTATGCCATTGGCAGTGAAGTGGACAACGACATCCCTCTTACCGGGGATCGTTCACGCGTGAAGCGCTCCCTTGAGTTCCTCCATGACTTCCGTAAGGATCCTGCCAAGGTAAGGCTTGGCAAGCATGTGGTCATCGTCGGTGGAGGCAATACCTCCATGGATAGTGCTCGTGCTGCAACGAGGGTCATAGGGGTTGAGAAGGTATCGGTTCTCTATCGCAGGACAGAGAAAGAGATGCCCGCTGACCATGAGGAGTATGCCAACTGTCTTGCTGAAGATGTTGAATTTGTCTTCTTGGCGAATCCTGAGTCCTTTGAAGGGAATCAGCTCACTGTCCGTAAGATGAAACTAGGCGAAAAGGATGCCTCCGGCAGATGTCGCCCCATTGCAACGGATGAGACCTTTACCATGGATTGCGATGTCATGATAACCGCCATCGGCGAGTATCCTGACAAGGAGAAACTCACGTGGTTTGGCGTCCCCCTCAATGAGAAGGGCTGGCCCATCACCGATGAGGATACCAAGGAGACCGAAGTTGGGGATGTCTATGCCATCGGTGACGTACAGTCCGGACCATCGACTGTTGTCCAGTGTATAGCAAGTGCCCGTGCCGCAGTAGAGGCAGCAATTGATAAGATTCTCGGACCTGAAGACGAGGTATGTGGCTGTGGTCACGACCATGACCCTGATGAGGCGTGTGAAGAGGATGAGGACGATGATGAGCTCGACAACGAAGAGCTTACCGCTGCCGAAGATGAGTTCTTTGCAGAGATAGCAGAAAAGAAAAGTCAGATTCTCCAATCCAGGGCCTTTGAAGATAGGAGATTTGCAGAAATTGAGGCAAAGCGTTGCTTGGAGTGCTCTTATCTCTGTAACAAGTGTGTGGATGTATGTCCAAACCGCGCCAACGTTGCCATTGATGTGCGTAATACCGGGGTCTTTGACGATCCCTTCCAGATTCTTCACCTCGATGCATACTGCAACGAGTGTGGCAACTGCGAGACCTTCTGTCCGTATGATGGGGGACCCTATCGAAAGAAGTTTACCCTCTTCAGTCGACATGATGATTTTACGAACTCTGAAAACAGTGGGTTCTTTGTAGAGGATGATGAGATTCTTGTCCGCCTGGATGAGAAGATCTACAACTGCTCCCTCGATGGGGACGGTATTCTCACAGGGGACGAAGAGGGCATCACCGATGAAGTGGCTGCCATGATAGAAGAAGTGTTCACAACCTACAGCTATCTGCTGGGGTATGTGGGTGACTAAGGAGGGAATTGTGTCCAGTATTGTTATCAAGAATACTCGTGTCATGCAGACCATGCCTCCCTTTGCCATAACCGAGGGTGTTGATGTCGTCATCAAGGACGACATCATCACAGCGGTGGGAAAAGGGGCTGGGGATGGGATAAAGGCTGACAAGATCATTGACGGCAGGAACAAGACAGTAACCCCGGGTAATGTCTGTGGTCATCACCACTACTACTCAGGTCTTTCCCGAGGGATGCTCATCTCAGCAGGTCCTCAGAATGACTTCATACAGATACTGAAGGAGTGGTGGTGGCGCCTCGATAGGGGCCTTGATGAGGAAGCAACATATTACAGCTCCTTGATCTGCTCCCTCGATGCAATCGCTGCAGGTACTACAACGTGCATCGACCACCATGCGAGTCCTTCCTATATCGCCAACTCCCTGGACACCATAGCCCGGGGTATGGAAGAGGTCGGGGTGCGCGGCACAACGTGCTATGAGGTGACCGACCGCAACTTTGGCATGAAGGAAGTGGAGGCTGGTGTCCAGGAGAACCTGCGCTTTGCAAAGGCTGCAAAGAGTCGCAAGCTTGTTCGCGGTATGGTCGGTGGGCACGCCCCCTTCACTATCCCCGATGAGGGACTTCGCATGATGGCTGAGGTAATGCAGGAGAGCGGAGCTGGTTTGCACCTGCATGTGGCCGAGGACAAGTATGATGTTGTGCACTCCCACCACCACTACAATATGGATATTGTAGACCGGCTGGAGAAGTTCGGTCTGTTGACCGATAACTCCTTGTTGGTGCATGGCCTCTATCTTAACGAGGCTGAGGTTGAGAAGATCAATGCCCATGATACCTTCTTTGCACATAATGCACGAAGTAACATGAACAACCATGTAGGCTACTGCCAGAACCTGCAAAAGGTGAAGAACCTGATCATCGGTACCGATGGTTGTGGTGGCAATATGTTCGAAGAGCTCAAGCTTGCGTTCTTTAAGCACAAGGATGAGGGCGGTTCCTGGTGGCCAGGGGACTTTGTCACCGCATTGGCTAGGGGAAACAACCTTGTCGAAAAGTATTTTGACGGGAAGTTCGGTAGGGTTGAGCCCGGCTTCAAGGCCGACCTCAATATCCTGGACTACCATAGTCCGACGCCCCTGGTTGCTGACAACAGTGCTGCACACTTTGTCTGGGGCATGAGCAGCAACTGTGTGGAAAGTGTCATCGTTGATGGCAAGCTGGTGATGGAAAATCATCAGTTCCCAGGCATAGATGTGCCTGCCATCTACGCTAAGGCGGCAGAGGTTGCCAAGCGTGTTTGGGAAAAAGTGGATACTATCGCTCCATAACGGAAGCGAAAGAGAATATGACCAAAACGGTCGAAGGGAAGGAATACATGACGATTCAGGAACAGATCAAAGCAAAGGCTGCCGAATATCGCGATTATACGGCTATCAACCTCTCCAAAATGGTTAAGGTAAAGAGCTACAGCTCCCAGGAAGAGGACGTATGTCGGCTTATTGTAACCCTCTGTGAAGAGGCTGGTTTCGATGAAGTCTACATCGATGGACTTGGCTCCGTTATCGGCCGAGTTGGAAACGGAAAGAAAAAGCTTGCTTTTGATGCACACATCGACACTGTCGAAGTAGGAAACATTAAGAACTGGGATTTTGAGCCTTTCAGTGGTGAGATCAAGGACGGAATCGTCTATGGTCGTGGAACCAGTGATCAGAAAGGTGGGGCAGCTTCCATGATCACAGCCGGTCGCATCCTCAAGGAGCTTGGCTATGGCGGTGAGTACACTGTCTACTTTACCTTTACCGTGATGGAAGAAGACTGTGACGGCATGTGCTGGAAGTACCTCATTGAAGAGGAGAACTTCAAGCCAGACTTGGTAGTCTCCACTGAGCCCACCAGCTGTCAGCTCTATCGCGGACACCGCGGTCGCATGGAAATCAGGGTTATTCTCAGGGGAATCTCCTGTCACGGAAGTGCTCCTGAAAGAGGCGTTAGTGCAGCATACAAGGCAGCGAAAGCCGCTCTTGCAATGGAGCAGCTCAACAAGGACTTGCTTCCAGACGAAGAGAAGTTCCTTGGAAAGGGAACCATCACTGTCAGCCAGATGGACGTCAAGGGACCCAGCCAGTGTGCAGTTGCAGACTATGCCATGCTCTATCTTGACCGTCGCCTGACTTGGGGTGAGGATGCAGAACTTGCTATGGGCCAAGTACGTGACTATATCTCCAAGGCCACCGGCGATGCTCCTGAAGATATTGTTGTTGAGATGCCTAACTACGAAAAGATCGGCTGGACAAAGAAGGAGTATTCTCAGGAGCTCTACTTTCCAACCTGGAAGATTGATGAGGATCATCCTTTGGTAGTTGCCGGTGTTGCTGGCTTTGAAGACCTTTTCGGTAAGAAGCCTGTAGTTGACAAGTGGACATTCTCCACCAACCTGGTAGCAACCACTGGAAGACACAAGATTCCTGCCATCGGCTTTGGCCCTGGTGACGAGTCTCAGGCACATGCTCCCAACGAAATCACCCGTGTTGATGACTTGGAAATCTGTGCAGCTTTCTATGCAATGCTCCCTTATTCACTAGAGAAGAAATAGATCAAATGGTTTATTTCCGGTAACTGATATGGTATACTAATAGCCACGAGGGTGTTATGCCCCGTGGCTATTTTGACTTTTTTGGAGCCCATTCTTTTTTTCTACAGATGATGGAGGAGGGTAGTTCTTTTGAGGGGATCCAAAAGGGCACTCTAGCTTAGTGGAAAACTGGTTTGTAGGGGTTAGGGAAATACCTTTGGTCCTCTACTTTCCGAGACTGTAAGCAGGATTGTTTTGGATATCTTTGGGGCCTTTGGTGGACCGTAGCCAGCAAGCCCTCCCTGCATTGTGGATTTTTGTTTGATGGGGTTCGTAGCCCCGCCTTGGATGCAACAACACTTGGGAAGCCTGGTGCATCCTTGTACATTCTGCTTCTCACCTTCCTTGCTGCCAAAACGCAGCTTGCGATGCCGGAGTTTGGACGGACTTCACCCTCATGGATGCTAGAAGTGTCAGAACAATCCATGCTGAAGTCATCGAGTAGGAGAACCTGATGAAGGATTCACTAGTACTGAAGAATATTTTCTGTCTGCAGACCAGTTTTGACAAGGAGGCATACAAAGGTGCCGACCTTCTGGTTGTAGGCAACAAGGTAGCCAAGGTTGCCCCAAAAGGTGGCCTTGTTGCCCCTGAGGGAGCGAGGGTCATAGACTGTTCTCACCATGTGGTCATACCCGGGCTGGTAAACACTCACCACCATTTTTATCAGACCCTGACGCGCAATCATCCAGCGGTGCAGAATGCAAAGCTGTTTGATTGGCTCAAGTTTTTATACGACGTATGGAAATATGTCGATGATGAGGCTGTCTACTACTCCTCCATGCTAGCTATGGCCGAGTTGATGAAGACAGGCTGTACTCTGACGACCGACCACCACTATCTCTATCCCCGCTCCTTCAAAGGTGATCTTATGGGGTTGCAGTTCAAGGCTGCAGACCAGCTTGGGATGCGCTTCAGCCCGACCAGGGGCTCGATGAGTTTGAGTAAGAAAGATGGAGGGCTTCCCCCCGATAGTGTAGTGCAGACCCTTGAGGAGATTCTCAGCGACAGTGAACGCTGCATCAAGACCTATCATGATCCTGCCCCCGATGCCATGCACAAGATAGCCCTTGCCCCTTGCAGTCCCTTCAGTGTGACCAAGGAGTTGATGACCGAGACTGCGGCTTTAGCACGCAAGTACGGTGTCAGGCTCCATACCCACCTCTGTGAGACTGCCGATGAGGCAGATTTCTGTCAGGAGATGTACGGGACAACCCCGGTTGCCCTGATGCAGGAGTGCAACTTGATCGGTGACGATGTCTTCTATGCGCATGGGATTCATTTCAACGATGAGGAACTTAAGGTTCTCAGGGATACAGGGGCTCATATCGCCCACTGCCCCTCTTCCAATATGCGCCTGGGCAGTGGAATCTGCCGGGTCAAGGAGATGTTGGAGATGGGTATCAATGTCGGTATCGCCGTTGACGGCAGTGCGAGCAACGACAGCTCCGACATGCTTGCAGAAGTGCGTCAGGCACTGCTGCTGCAGCGTGTCCACTATGGTTCTGATGGCCTTAGCGCCAAGCAGGCTTTTACCATGGCGACAGAAAACGGTGCAAAGATGCTCAATTTCGGTAACGTAGGAAGGCTTGACGAGGGGTGGGCGGCAGACATGGCTATTTTCGATGTCTCCACGATTCCCTATGCAGGAAGTCAGAGCGACCCAGTGGCAAGTCTTATCTTCTGTGGTAACAACCACAATACCGCCTATACGATTATTAATGGGAAGGTTGTAGTAGACCAGGGGCAGCTGGTTGGATATGACGAGAAAGAACTTGCCGATAAGGCAAATGCCATCAGCGCGAAGCTCATGGATAAGGCTGCCAGAAAGGAGGCATTATGATACAGGAATTTCTTATTGCAAAAGATACTGAGGATGCTCTCAATTTAAGACGAAACAATCCCAGAAGCGTATTCTATGCTGGCGGGACTGAGATAAATAGACTGAACTCCAGCGTAGATGCAAAGACCGCCATCAGCTTGGGAAACTTGGGACTGGATACCATCACCGATGAGGGCAGTTCGCTTCGTATCGGCAGCATGGTCACGTTCCAGCAACTTGTGGATTCACCCCTTGTTCCCCAGTGGCTGAAGGATGCCGCACTCTTTTGCGGCTCCTTCACCAAGAGAAATATGGCGACTATCGGGGGTAACCTTGCTGCGTGTAGTGACCACTCCTATCTGGCACCTGCACTGCTTGCTTCCCGTGCAAGGGTCCTAACTGCAAATATTACCGAAGAGGGATCCTACAATGAGGATAATATCCCTATCCGGGAGTACCACGCGTATCACCATCTGTTCAGTGGAACCTTGTTGCTGGGCCTGCTTATCTCCAAGGACAACCGGTTTGTCGGCTCGTTGCGCTATGCTAATACCCTGCAGAGCCAGGCGGCAGTCACGGTAGGATTCGGGGCTACAAAGAATGGGGAAGGGGTCGTGGACAATGTGCGCGTCTTTGCAGCGGTCAAGGGAATTGGCATGCAACGTCTCTCCTCTGTTGAGAATGCCATTGAAAATGGAGAGCTCACTACAAGACAAGATGTACAGCTTGCTGTGGGAACTGCTGTCGAGGCGAAAGACGATAGTACCGGCAGTTCTTCCTACAAGCGTTATATCGCTAGTGAGGGAATAGCTCAACTCTTTTCCAACTTCATTACCGGAGGTGCAAAATGAACAAGATTACGCTTACCATAAATAACAAAAAACTGCAGGCAGCCGTAGAGGGTGCCGAGTCGCTACGCTCGCTGTTGGTCAGGCTCGGTTATATCAGTGTCCGCGACAGTGACGACCGCGAAGGATTTGTAGGAAGTGATACCATCATTTTCAATGACATGCCTGTCTATGCAAACCTGATGATCGCCCTCCAGGCTGATGGAGCGACCATTCGCACCGCAGAGGGCCTGGGTAACAGTCGCAACCTCAGTGTTGTCCAGCAGGCAATGATCGATGCGGGAGTTGTCCAAAGTGCATATAACGCGCCAGCGGCAGCCTTGTTGCTCACCTGGCTTCTGGAGAAGAAGCAGAACCCTTCAAGGGCAGAGGTCGCCGATGTGCTTTCTGGAATCTTTGTGCGGGATGCAGGGTACGAGCACTACTATCTTGCAGTGGAGCTTGCCAAGGAGAAGCTTGCCACCGGCTCCTACAAGAGTGTCATATCGCCAACCTTCCGTGATGATCTCACCTATGTGGGCAAACCTAAGTCCAAGGTGGACGGGCCCCAGCTGGTAGCGGGTGAGAAGAGTTTTGTAGAGGATCGTGTGCTCCCTGGGTATAAGTCCATGGTAGTCCTTCGTTCCCCTTACGCCCATGCCTACATCAAGAGCATCGATACAGAAGAGGCCCTTGCAATGGAAGGCGTTGTGGAGATCTTCACCTATAAGAACAGCTCGCAGGTGACCTATATGCAGGCTGGCCAGGGTAATCCCGAGCCTAGCCCCCATGACAGGCGCCTGTTCAACGAGAAGGTCAGACATGTCGGTGACAGGGTTGCTGCCATTGTTGCAGATACCATGGAGCAGGCCCTTGCCGCCCGTGATGCCATCAAGGTGGAGTATGAGGTCCTCAAGCCGATCTTCACAGTTGAGGAAGCAATGGAGGAGGGTGCTCCGATCGTCCAGAATGGAGTGGTCGAGTACAAGGTGGGGGCACCGGACAATCTCTCTGAGTATAATAAAAGTGCCGACCCTCGTGACGGCAAGGTCATCTACCAGTTCCCCTTGCACGGTGATATCCGCAGAAACGTAGCCAGTGCTGCCCATGGGCAGATCGGGGACGTGGAGAAGGGCTTCAAGGAAGCGGATGCTGTGGTCGAGCAGACCTACCAGACCAGTCAGATCCAGTGTACTCCCCTTGAGCCTCACCTCTGTTATGCAAAGATTGACAATGGCCGCTTGGTCGTGCATGCCACTACCCAGGTTCCTTTCCATGTCAGGCGTATCGTCGCCTGGGTGTGTGAGATTCCTGAGAATAAGATTCATGTCATCAAGGAGAAGGTCGGCGGTGGGTATGGTTCCAAGCAGGATATCCTGGTTGAGGACCTGGTCGGCTATGCAACCTGGATTACCGGTGAACCGATCTTCTACCGCAACACCCGTGAAGAGGAGTTTATTGCCAACTCTACCCGTCACCCGATGCGCATGACGGTGAAGATGGGGGCAAAGAAGGACGGAACGCTCACTGCAGTCTATATGGACGTTCGTGCCAATACAGGCCCGTACGGCAACCACTGCCTCACCGTTCCCATGAACGCCTGTTCCAAAACCCTGCCCCTGCTCAAGTGTGACAACATGAAGTTTGATGTCATAACCTACTATACCAACATCGCGCCCACCGGAGCCTACCAGGGCTATGGGGCTCCCAAGGGTACCTACTCCTTGATGGTCTGTATGGCCGAACTCGCTGACAAGCTTGGCATCGACTACTACCAGATGGCTCTCAAGAACAAGGTCGAGCCCGGCTATATGCTGGAGATCCTCAAGGGTCTTGGTGAAGGACGGGAAGGAACTGTGGTTCCTGTCGGATCCTGTGGTCTTGAAGAGGCTCTTGTGCAAGGTGCTGCCATGATCGAATGGGGCAAGAAGGTTGAATCCAACAATCCTGACTGGAAGATAGGCAAGGGCTTTGCCATGATCCAGCAGGGATCGGGTCTGCCCGGTCTTGACCACTCGAATGCCTGGACGAAGTTGCTCACCGATGGAACATTCCAGATTTTCAGCGGTGGTGCTGATCTGGGGACAGGACTTGATACCATCAGTGCAAAAATGATGAGTGAAGCGTTCTGTGTTCCAATGGACAGGGTCACAGTCATCAGTGGCGACACTGACTCCTGTACCTTTGACACCGGTGCCTACGCTTCCAGCGGTACCTTCTTCAGCGGCAATGCTTCCTATTATGCTGCAGAGGATCTGAAGAAGAACTTGCTTGCAGAAGCTGCGAAGCAGATGGACGAGAAGGCGGAGGACCTTATCTGCCGCGCTCCAGGGGAGGTGTATAGTACCAAGACCAAGAAGAGCCTCTCCTATGCCAAGCTTAGCCATGATGCCCTTACCGGTACGGGTTCCGGTCAAGTGATGGGTCGTGCTTCGTTTACGACGAACCACAACTCCATCCCTTATGGTGCCCACTTCGCCCAGGTAGCGGTAAACGTGCGTACAGGTCAGATCAAGGTGGAGAAGTACTACGCCTTGCAGGATGCAGGTACTCCGATCAACCCTGAGCTTGCCCTTACACAGATGTACGGTGCCGCCCTCAAGTCTATTGGCCATACCCTCTACGAGGATATGATCATTGATGAGAACGGTGTGTGCCTCACGGCAAACTTTACCGATTACGGGGTGCCGATGATCAGTGAGATGCCTGAGGATTTCAAGGCTGTCCTGATAGATATCAATGATGAAGTGGGTCCTTATGGAGCCAAGTCCATCAGTGAAATCGCAACAAATGGTGCTGCCCCTGCGATAGCCATTGCCATCCATGATGCCGTTGGTGTCTGGATGCGTTCATGGCCGTTCTCAAGGGAGAAGATGCTTCAGGAGCTTGGGAAGATATAAGCCTTTTGCAACAAACTGCAACAAATAAACTAGACATTGGACTGTAGCCATGCTATAGTGCCAATGTCTGGTTTTTGCCAGAAATACTATGGAGGATGCCGCGAATGAAGGATAGTGCCACTATTAAGAAAATGATTGAAGAGTTAAAGACTCTCAAGACAGAGGACATGTACCTCAATGACTTTTTCCACACGTGGAAGGAGTCTGATGATGAGATCAAGGCTGTATTTGATGTAGCCGAGATTTTGCGAGCAATGCG
>CAZPOJ010000071.1:0-15183 GCA_964588005.1 uncultured Sphaerochaeta sp. | reverse complement strand
TTTTCCTGAGCACATCTGTACTATACCCGCTCGTTCGACTTATGTCAACAGGTTTGTAATAAAAGTACTTGAAAAGATTAAAACAATAGGCTGTTTTGCTTAAACGTATACTGGCTATCTAATTAATTACTAAATCTTGTATGCTTGTTGTGACACCAATGAATATATGAAAGATTATTGATGATAATATCAAAAGTATTACTATCATGCAAAACACAGAATAGCCCAAATATGTCTAAGGTATGGCGTAAGATGGAAAGGATCTTTCCTGCCAGGAGTGCAGATGCTAGTCTGGAAGTACATATACTGTAGATAAATAATTCTCATTATTGTAATTCCTCTTGCTCCTTGTGTGCATTTTTACTCGATAGGGGAGGGGTGATTCCTTCCGTATATTCTATGAACGAAGAATTACCGATCTTATACTCTTTCGTGAGGTCCTATAGATCTTCCCATGGCTTTAGTCCTGTGGTCAATCTTGAAAGGAGTCCCTCTTTCCTGGTCTCCTGCTGGGATATGAGCCTGCCTATGATGTATATCAGGTTCGTACGTGAATTGATTCTTCAATATACCGTGCAAGATATATGTATGAAAATGTTCGTAGGCTTCAGCTCAAAACTTCCGAAGTTGTTCTTGTCGGTGGACACGTTGTCACAATAGAGGAGTCATATACAGAGGTAGATAGACTATGCCCTCTTTCACATCGCTTGTATGCAGCACATAGATTGTGCAACCCTCCCAATTTCATGGATGTGTATCTGCCTCCTAAAACACATATTCAAGGTATTGTAGAGCAGTATCTATACACCTTTTCAAGGTTTTGGAGATATGCATGCACCGTTTCAGTAACGGTGCATGCTGAATTCTTCTTTGAAAAGTAGATACACGCTTTCCCAGAAGTTTTTGGTTTGGGGATATTTCTCTCTTGAGAAGGTTGCTGCCTGGTATATGCTCGACTTGGAGTAACAGCTCCTCCTAAGGAGAGCTTCTTGTAGATTCTTAAAAATATCTGTAAGGGGTTGCAATGTATAGGAACCAAATGAACCCTCTCCGCTTCGATCTGCTGGATATCAAAGCCATGCATCCAATTCAACCTGGCTTTCATATATTTTCCTGTAATCCCCAGGGTTGCCATGGTTCTGCATATACTTGTTGATCGTATCGCTTCTTTCATACAGATCTACGGTTTGTGCATGGTATCTACCTGTCCACAAGGGTTCTCCCCTCAAGATATCCTTTTTGATTCTCGGATGCCTTTTGCATAGCTCTCGTGCTGTCAGGTTTTTGATTATGGTTACTATCCTTGCTACCGGCATCGTTGGGATTCCCTGTACGAGCATGTGCACATGATTTTCATCAAGTCCTATCTCTAAAAATCGTATCTCGTGCTTTTGCTCTATTTCTATACAGATCTCTTCTAAGCTGGCTTCGACCTCTGGGGTATATACCTTTCGTCTCTGTTTTGCCGGAAGGATTATGTGATAGAGCAATAGTGTTCTGGTATGGTTTGTATATGCTTGTTCATACATCTTTCCAGTATAGCACATCCAGTTTTCTCCCCAAGGGATATTCTTTGTGCAAAGCTGAAAGAACACTAAAAACAGACTCCCTCTTCCAGACGCAAAAAACCTCCATCGTGGAGGTTTTTTGTGTCTGAATTCATATATACATCTTAACCGGAGGTTAAGGAGATTGTAACGGTAGCAGAGTAGGTGCCAGCAGGGGCGAGGGCAGCCTTGCCGGCAGTCTTTTCTTGAACTTTTATGGGAAAGTCCTTAAGCGTTCCAAACTTACTGGATGCAGCGGCTGGTATAAATGTGGCTGAGGCTTGCAGCTTGAGTTCAATTGAGTTTGTCCCAGATGCAAGATCACCGACGCTTACCGTAAGAGCTACCGGTGTAGCTGTATTGTTGATGCCGGAGAGGTAGCCTACCAAGGTTGGGTCTTTGAGCTCGAGCATGGAAACTGTTTTGGAAACACTGGAAGAGACCTTTTCCTGGAATTCAACTATAGAGTTAAAGGCATTTGAATGGGTAATCTTTTCAAGGGTTACACCAAAGGCAGAGAAATCAGCTACCTTGGACTTTACCAGGATGGTTGCAGGATCCTCGGTGCTTGCAACAGGTGTCTCGGTTGCGAATATGCTTAATCCGGCTAGAAGAAGGACTAAGAGGATAGCTATTGTTTTTTTCATGATATGTTCCTTTAGGAAGCTGCAAGGCTTCTGTGCAAGTGTTGTTACTCTTTTCCTGAGTACACTTGTACTATACAGGGTCATTAGACTTATGTCAACAGGTTTGTATTGCGATTTATATGTAAGCTTGTTAAAATATTATTAATTATATAATTACTTGTATTAAATGAAATAGTCTTTAAAAACAATCTTTCTTTCTTATGACACCTACTTGGATAATAACCACTAGTTTTCTAAATATGTTATTTTTAACTATAATCATATACCCTGTACTATCCTCTATATGTCAGAGGAGTGGTGTATGCGATCAAGGTTTGCAATAGGAATACTCCATCGGGAAGAACTGAAGCCGATGTGCCATTGAAGACGTATGAAGGATTTCAATATTTGTTTCTTTGGTAAGGAAGGCTAATGAATAGGTTTGGGCAAACATACCCTTGTATGGGATACCATCGCTTTGACGCGATGGCATGATTGGCTTGTGATGTGGTGATTAGTATGCTTCGAGCTTCTTTTTATAGCAAAGACCTCCTTCTTCTATGTGCGTCGCTATGCACATAAAAGAAGGAGGTCTTATTACCTTCAGGGTAGTTGGTAAGGATCCCTGCCTAAAGCATCATCTTCAACAGCATGGGGAATACCACCACGTTTCCAAGGGAAGCTCCCAAACTAGTCATCAGGAATACCAAGAGGATATGCAGGACCCTGTTCTTATACCATCCTTTCAGGGAGATAGCATCGTCACTGAGGGTCTCAAAGTCCTTTACCTTGGGCTTGCGCAGCGTCGCTTGCATAAGGCCGCTGACCATCCCGATCCCTATGCCAGGATGCAAGCTAGTTAGGGGGGCTGACAATATGCTTACCAGGGTGTTCAGGGGGTGGGCGAGGGAAATAATGGCTCCCAAGGCTGTAAAGGACATGTTCACTGCAAGCCAGTAGCCGAACATCTTGATGCCTTCTTGTTGGCCGAAGTTGATAAACCCATAGGCCAGGAAGCCGATGATCAGGATGGGGAAAGCCCAGGAGAGTATCTTTCCTCCCTTTCCCGGTGGGGGTACATCGGTGATATCATCCAGGTTTGTCCCCAGGGTTCCGTTGTCCAGTTTTTCCAGTGTCTTGATAATGCCATTCTGGTGTCCTGCGCCAATGACTGCAAGCTTCTTATCCCCAGGGGCAAGGAAGATGCTGGTCGCCAGGTACCGGTCACGTTCATCTATGAGAACACTCTTTACTGCAGGAAGTTCCTTGGCCATCTCGTCCATCATGTTCTGCATGACATCACCTTTCTTGAGGGCTTCAAGTTCTTCCTTGGAGATCTCCTCGCTGCTGAAGACAGCTGAGATGATGGTTGCGATGAGCTTGGCCTTGTTCCAGAGGTTGGAGAGTCTCCATGCCCGCTTGAAGGTGATCTGGATATCACGGTCGCAAAGGGAGTAGGGAATCTCCCGCTCCTTTGCTATGCGTGCCGCTCCAAGGATCTCCTCGCCGGGGGCGCTGTCTGTCTGGTTGCCCATGCGTTTCTGGAATGAGGCAAGAGCCATATTGACGACCAATAAGAATCCCTTGCCCTCTTTGAGCACCTTCTTGATGTCCATATTGGACCAGGAGCTCTCCTCTTCCTTGTTTTTAAATCTTCCATCGTCAAGCTCGAGACAGATATGGTCGGGCTCTTCACTGTCGATATAGGCAGAAACCTCATCCACGCTCTCTTTTGAGACGTGTGCGGTTCCCACAAGGATTATTTGCCGACCATCGGTGAAGGTGAGTCGGTGGAATGTATCACTCAGTTTTTCTGCAATCATGAGAACAACTATACTCAAGAGAAGCCAGAGAAACAAGGGACTTTGACACAGCGCAAGGATTACTATACATTTTCCCCACATGGATACTTTTATATACCTAGGAAAATTGGCCCTGGCCCTCCTTTGTGGGGTAGGCGCATCACGCTTGCTGGGGAAAAAGCGGTTTGTCAGGACCGCTTCCCTTGGTCAAACCCTGCTCGTCTGGCTGTTGCTCTTCTTTATGGGAGTGAACACCGGCAGCATCGAAGGAATTACCGGACAGTTTGGGACCATCGGGCTTTCGGCCCTGGCCCTGACTATCATCAGCATACTGGGAACCATTGTAGTCGCTACAGCGGCCTCGCTCTTTGTCTCCTCAGAGAGTATCTCCCTGGGTATCGACATAGCCCCCCGCAGGGAGCAGAGCATTATAAGACGGTTGTGGGATATTCTAAAGGAACCGCTGTTCCTGATCAGCATTGTGCTGCTTGGTTTGTCCCTGAGACTCTGGACTCCCTTGTTCGGGTGGTATGACAGCGCCCTGGTCAGTTATCTGCTCTATGGTATGCTTTTCTTTGTAGGAATGGCGCTAGTGCAGAAGGATATCAGCTTCAAAGGAATTTTTGCAGACAAGGCTGTGCTGCTCTTGCCGCTCTTTACCATAGCCGGCAGCTACCTAGGGGCTCTGCTGACCCCCCTTGTAACGCCCTATACCATCAAAGAAGGCCTTGGCATGGTCAGTGGCTTTGGCTGGTATTCTCTTTCGGGCATCCTTATCAGCGATTTGGGCTACCCGGTGTTGGGATCGGTATCCTTTCTGGTCAATCTTCTCAGGGAGAGCTTCGCCTTCTTCCTAATCCCCCTATTGGGCAGGCTGGGCAGACGGTATTTCTTTGCTGCAGTCTGTACAGCAGGTGCTACAAGCATGGATGTGACGCTGGTCTTGCTGACCAGCCACTTTGGCTCAAAGGTTATCATCGCCAGCATCTATCACGGGATGGTGATGAGCCTGGTCACACCGCTTCTTATTCCGCTGTTCTTCTAGGGCTTGAACAGGAGCTGGATGATCAGCTCGACTACACTCTCCTTCAGAACACGAAGGTAGATAACCGATGGCCCGTCGCTGAGAAGCACTTGCAGGCGTTGGGCGATAATGCCGGCATCTGCGGCGATAGGCAGCTGATAGAATTTATATGAGCCCGCCTCGATGCTGAAATCACCTTTTACATGGGGGTGTATCGCTCCCTTCTCCACAGCCAGACGCATCTCTTCCCCGGGGGGATCCTGATAGCCGCCCTCTAAGGGAGTGAGGATGCTGCTGATATGCAGACAGGCTTCACTGCCCACAGGGGCGTTGTCTAAAAAGCTGAGCATCGCGGCGATCGCCTCTTCTCCATCCTTCGGAAGGTCGGAAAAAGCAACGTATGGAATATCCTGCAGTAAATGGAGTAACATGGGTGATATCTTTTGCATAGGAGCTACTGTATCAAAATGGAATCAGTCGGTAAAGTGGCGGGGATCACATACACCCTCTCGCGCCTCAAGCGGTGCAGGAATATAACCATCCGGGTTCTGGGCAATGGCGAGGTTCGAGTCAGCGCACCTTTGCGCGAGCCCATCAGGTCGGTAGAACAGATCATCATAGCCAACCAGAAAAAACTGGAGAAGACCATTGCCATCCAGAAAAAGGAACATGCGATCCATGGGCACTCCTGGAAACATGGCGACACCTTCCTCTTTCATGGCGAGCCGTACACCTTGAGCATCCTCCCTGGCTCCAAGGATTACCTTACCCTTGGCACTGGAGTCTTTGCGATCACCTATGTTGATACTCCCCCAAGCAAGGAGACTATTTCCCATGCACTGAAGGATCTCTACCGGAAGGCGGCAAGGCACCGCATAGCACCACTGGTGAAGAGTTGGGCCAAGGTCCTCCATCTTGCTGTTCCCCCCATCACCATCAGGGACTCAAAGAAAAGGTGGGGCAGCTGTTCTTCACGGGGGAACCTCAACTTCTCCCTACGCTCGGCAGCCCTCTCGGATGCAGACCTCTCCTACCTGGTCTTGCACGAGATGGCTCACTTGGTGCACTTTGACCACGGACCTTCCTTTCATGCCTTTCTTGATCACCATCTTCCCTCCTGGAGGGAGAATCAGCAGAGTATCTTTTCGCTGCAAAGGCAGGCGGACCTTACCCCCTAGGGCTGTGGGTAATTCCCTTCAACTCTTTTATGATGTATCTTTATAAGAAATAGGAGAAAACTATGAAACCTGATACACTAACTGATGGAATATATCGCGTAGCGGCAAAAATCGGCAACAGAGACCTTTTCGAAGGGATATGGCCGATTCCCCATGGAGTGATGCTCAACGCCTATGTGGTCAAGGGCAACGAGAAGAATGCCATGATCGACCTGGTCAAGGACTGGGACGGGGCTGTCGAGACTGTGGATGCAAAACTGGAAGGACTTGGACTCGCCGCTGGAGAGCTTGACTATCTGGTACTCAACCATATGGAACCTGACCATACCGGTGCCTTAGCCTCCTTTGTGGAAAAATACCCCGACATTGAGATCCTCTGTTCAGCGAAGGCCGTACCCCTTATCAAGCACTTCTACAATATCGAGAAGAATGTGCGTGCAGTAAAGGACGGGGAGAAACTCGACCTTGGAGGGAAGACCTTGCAGTTCTTCATGACCCCGAACATCCACTGGCCAGAGACGATGATGACCTATGCAGTCGAGGATGAGATCCTCTTCAGCTGTGATGCCTTCGGATCCTTTGGGCAGTACGCGAACTGCTTTGACGATCAACTCACCAAAAAGGAACTGGACCTGCTCCAAGGGGAGACCGAACGCTACTATGCGAACATCGTCTCCTCCTTCTCCTCATTTGTGCTGCGAGGCATTGCCAAGCTTGAAGGTCTGTCCATCAAGCAGGTTGCCCCGAGTCACGGTGTAGTCTGGCGCGATGAGCCTGAGAAGATTATCAACTGGTACAAGACCCTGGCTACCTATATGGACGGCCCTAGGGAGAAGGAGATTACTATTGTCTGGTCCAGCATGTATGGCAATACAGGGGCCCTGGTCCCTCACATTGTCGAAGGTGCCCAGAGCGAGGGAGTGAAGGTCCACGTCCTGGAGGTTCCCCAGACCCATGAGTCCTTTGTCCTTGAGAAGGTTTGGCGTTCTGAAGGGCTGGTCATCGGCATGCCCACCTATGAGTACAAGATGTTCCCTCCGATGTACCACATCATGGACATCCTGGAGCGTAGCCATGTGAAGGGACGCAAGACCATGCGCTTCGGCTCCTTTGGCTGGTCAGGTGGGGCTCAGAAGCAGTTTGACGTCTTTACCGAAGCTATGAAGCTTGAGTGCACAGGTGTGGTGGAGTATCAGGGTTCGGCTTCCGAAGAGGACAAGAGTCGTGCATACGAGATGGCCAAGGAGATGGCTCGTCAGATCAAAGAGGCCTAGAGGCCTCTACGAAAGCAAAGAACAGCGGCAACATACCCTTTGAGGCCATCATCATGGCCTCGGGGTGCCACTGTACCCCTACACACCATGGGCCATTCTTCATCTCTATTGCTTCTATAAACCCATCATCACAGAGGGCGGATGCTACCAAGCCCCTGCCCAGTTTTGCAACCCCCTGGTGGTGGAACGAGTTCACCAGCAAAGAGGGCGCATCAAAAATATGGTGGAGCTTCGATCCTTTCTGTAAGGTTACGCTATGGAGGAAGGGAATGCCCTTACGCTCTTGCGCGTGGATGGTTCCCTTCTCTCCACAGAGGGATAGGTCCTGGTAGAGCGTCCCTCCACATGAAACATTAATGAGTTGGCATCCCTTGCAGATACCTAGCACCGGGATGCCTTTTCTCTGGGCAGACCTGAACAGTTCTCGTTGAAATAGATCGGAGTCCCTCTCGACCGATTCACAAAGAGGGGACCGATTCTCCCCATACAGGAGAGGATCGATATCAAAGCCACCGGGAAGCAGTATGCCGTCGCACAAGGCGAGTAGGGCCTCTATCTCCGACAGGAGGGAGGGAAGAAGAATAGGGGTTGCGCCTGCCTCGACGAGCGAGGAGGTGTACGCCTCATTGGTGAAGTCACGCCGAACACCCTTGAAAGGGGAGGAAGAGGGAGCAGGGCCCAGTGTCCCTGCTATCCCAATGATCGGCTTCATCTTTGTCCTTACTCGATGATCGAGAGCAGATGACGCAAAAAGCCCATGATCCTCTCGACAGAGGAGAGTGAGAGCCTCTCCTTGACCGAGTGCACATCATACATGTCAGGCCCGAAGGAGACCGAGTCCATTCCGGGGACCTTGCTGTTTATGATGCCGCACTCAAGACCTGCATGGATGGCGGTGATACGTGGCTTCTTGCCGGAGTACTCTTCATATGCCTTGGCACAGAACTTGGTCAGACTAGAGTCTGGATTGGGCTTCCATGATGGGTAGGCCCCCACATACTCAACTGTTGCACCTCCGCTCTTCATGGCCTCGCCCATCCGGTGGGCAATGTCATCACGTGAGGAGAGAATCGAGGAGCGATGGCTGCTGGTCACCGAGAACACCCCTTCAGAAAACTCCAGGATAGCGAGGTTGGAGGAGGTCTCTACAACCCCCTTGATGGTCATGCTCATTGCATCGACCCCGTGGGGGGCGATATAGAGGCTTCGGATGAAGGCCTCACTCTGTTTTGCTGAGGCTGCCTGGTGGGGCAGTTCAGTTTTTACCAGTTCAAGGGTAATCCCCGGGTCGCTGATGGAGTACTCCTCCTTCAGCTCCCTGGCACACGTGAGCACAGCGTCTTCGATGGCTTGAGTATCAGCTTTGGGAGCGGCGAAGCTCATGGTGCATAGGGATGGGATGACATTACGCTTGCTCCCTCCACGAGCGGCAAAGAGCATCTTTGTCTCTACAGCGGTGAGAGCCCTTGCAACTGCCTTGATGGCATTGGCTCGCTGTTTGTGGATTTCGCCTCCACTGTGCCCACCGAGCAGGCCAGTTGCTGTAAGGGTAAACGCTGCATAGTCAGAAGGGATCGCTTGCATATCAGAGGTGAGGGTGGCACTGACTTCCAGACCCCCTGCACAGCCTATATAGAGCACCCCTTCCTCTTCGCTGTCCAAGTTGATCAGGAGCCTGCTTTGGATAAGCTCCTTTTCGATATTGAAGGCTCCGGTGAGACCGGTCTCTTCACTGACGGTAAAGATGGCTTCCAAGGGACCGTGCTTGGCTTTTGGGTCGGCTAGTATGTCCATGGCCATAGCCACGGCAATGCCATTGTCGCCACCGAGGGTGGTATCCTTTGCACGGAGGGTGTCACCTTCTCGAACCAGTTGTATGGGGTCGGTGGCGAAGTCGTGGTCGCTCTCCTCTGTCTTGACGCAGACCATATCCATATGTCCTTGCAACGCGACAGAGGGGCGGCTCTCATATCCTGGATAGGCTCTCTTACGCAGAATAACATTCCCTATGGTGTCGACGATGGCCTCTAGCTCATGTTCCTTTGCGAATGCCAAAAGGAATTGGCGCACCCCTTCCTCATTGCCAGACTCCCTGGGAATCTGGGAGAGGTCGTAAAAATAGTTCCATAGGTTCTGGTCTTTCAAGCCTTCAAATAGCGGTTGCATGCATATAGCTCCTTGGTTTAAGCGAAACGATCGCGAATAAGTTCCCCGTCGACGAAGAGTCCCTTCATCTGCAGGTTCTCATCCAAAATTACAATATCCGCCTTGTACCCTGGTACCAGCATCCCTTGTTTGGTGAATGAGTAGATTCTTGCCGGGTTGGTTGAGGACATCTGCGATGCCTGTTGGATGGGAATCTCCCACTCCATTACATTTCTGAATCCTTGGAGCATGGTCAGGGAGGAGCCCATAAACAAGGTAGGATCTTCTAGGCTGACAAACGAACCTTCAGGCCCTATCATGCAGGGAATCCCATTGGCTGTCTTGGGACCGGAGCGCTGTTTGGTCGGTCTCAAGGAGTCTGTTATCATGACGATATTGTCCAGGGGCTTCTCCCTGAGAAGCATCTTCACCAGCTCCTGGTGGACATGTATTCCATCGCAGATGATCTCGCACTGCATGTCCCTTTGGATAAGGATCGCTCCTACGGTTCCAGGGTTGCGGTGGTGCAGGCGGCTCATGGCATTGAAGAAGTGGGTGGAGTGGAAGATACCGCACTGCATGCCTTCCATGATGTTCTCATAGGTGGCATCAGTATGCCCGGCAAGCAGGACGATGTTCCTTTCACGGGCGAGCAGGGCAAGTTCACGCATGTGCTTGAGCTCCGGGGCTACTGTCATGCACAGAACCTTACCCTCTCCTGCATCTATGAGCTGGTTAAAGATATTCAGGTCAACGGGGCGCACACCCTTGGGGTTCTGAGCCCCTATGCGAGCAAAGGAGATGAAGGGGCCTTCCAAGTTTATCCCCATAATCTTCGCACCCTTCTCATGGCCCATGGCCTGGACTATCGCCCTGGTGCTGGCGAGCATGACATCCAGCTCGTCGGTATAGACGGTGGGCATGAAGGCGGAAACGCCGAAATCAGCAAGTCGCTCACTCATTGCAAGGATGGCCTTGGGATCACAATCTTCGGTGCCGTTGCCTCCGATCCCATGCAGGTGGGAGTCAATGAACCCCGGCATGACGTAGGCGCCATCCATGTCGATCATCAGGGTGTCGGGAGGGAACTTTTTCTCCTCAAAGCGTCTCATGTTGAAGATGTCTCCGATGAGCCCATCTTCGTTGATGTATAAAGCGCAATTCTTGAGTTTTGCATAGCCGGTGACGACTGTGCCATTGGTGAGAACCGTTCGTATAGCCATTGTATGACCTCTCTTATCCTAAATATACGGTCATATGGGCGATACGTCAATGAACAGTTGAGAGGTCGGTAATCCATTTGCCGCTTTTCAGCCTGGCTAGGCTTAAGATAAGTTTGGTCAACTCTTCCAGACCCAGAAGCATGTATACTTGATAGATGTTCATCTTGAGGACCAATACTCCGAAGAAGGCCAGGGGAACCCCCACTGCCCAGACACCGAACAGTTCGGCAAACATGGAGAAGCGGGTATCCCCACCTGCCCTGAGTGTTCCCACTATCACCGACATGTTGATGCTCTTGATGGGCAGGAGCAGAGAGTTTACCAGGAGGCACAAGATAGCTGTCCTCCTGACCTCCTCGGTGATGTTGAAGAGGGTAGTAAACCAGGGTGCCATAAGTGCTTGCAACAAGCCCGCCCCTATGCCTGCAAAGAGGGCTATGATGGTGAACCTCCTGGCATACAGCTTTGCCAAGTCAGTTCTCCCCTCACCGATTTTTATCCCTATCATGATCAAGGTGGCATTGCTGACGCCCATCATCGCGACAAAGAAAAGGTTTGCAATGGCTTCATTGACATTCACCGCCGCCAAGGCGCTGATGCCTATCCTGCTGAAGGCGATCTTATAGGTGGTCATACCCAGAGACCAGAAAATCTCATTGAGGATTACAGGCAGGCTGGTTGGGATGACAAGGCGCAGAAAAGTCTTGCCCCAGATAAAGGCTGTCCTATCCTTGATCGCAAGGACCGGATGTTTTTTATAGGTGATGTACAAAAGGAGGGCAACCTCTGCAAAACGGCTGATGGCAGTCGCTATGGCAGCTCCAGCCACCCCAAGTTCAGGGAACGGCCCGATGCCGAAGATCAGGAGGTAGTTGCCCAGAGCATTCATGGAGAGGGAGAAAAGCGCTACCCCCAAGGGAATCTTGGCATGTCCTATAACCCGAAGGGCAGTTGAGAGGACATTGCTAATCGCGGTAAATACGTAGCTTATCGCAACAATCTTGAGGTAGGAGACGCCATAGCTGACAACAACAGCGTCATAGGTGAAAATATGCATCAGGTGCGTTGGGAAAAAAAAGGAGACCGCTGCTGCAAACAGGGCTCCTAAGAAGGCTACAGTCACCGATAGACCCATAACCCGCTTGATGTTCGTTTCGTTTCCTGCACCCCAGAACTGCGAAAGAAAGATGGAAGATCCACTGGAGATGCCAAAAAAGAGGAGACTGATAAGGAAGAACATTTGATTGGCCAGCCCTACTGCTGCTATGGCTTTCTCTCCGAGCTGCCCGATCATCAGGGTATCGACAAAGGAGAGCGAGTTGGTCAAGAGACCTTGAAATACTACAGGAAGGGCTATGGAGAGCATTCTCCTTGTAAAATCCTTACGATTATCTAACTGGGGTTTCACTAATTGTACCGTCTTGTCAAAAGCGCTCTTGACAACTCCTTTCTCTTGGCCTTTTCCAGGGCTTCCAAAACCATTGAACGGTTTTCAGCCTTGTTATACTGCAGTAGTGCTCTTTGCAGATGACGTTCCCTTCCCTTGGGAATGTAGAGGGGAGCATAGTTTTTTTGCGGTCTTGGGTCTAGTCCCGTATAGTACATGCAGGTGGAAACTGTCCCGGGGGTGGGGTAGAACTCCTGGACCTGGTCGGGGACAAAGCCTGTCCTATGCATATAGAGGGCGAGTTCAATGGCACTGTCCAGCGTGCTGCCCGGGTGGGCGGCGATGAAATAGGGGATGAGGAACTGTCTTTTGCCAAGATCCTCATTGGTCTCCTTGTAAAGAGCGCCAAACTTTTCGTAGAGCTCTGCCTTGGGCTTTCCCATTGCATCGAGGACCTGAGGGTCGATATGCTCGGGTGCTACCTTGAGCTGTCCGCTTACATGCTTGAGCACCAAGTGGTTCATGAACCGCTTGCGGGTCTTCTCTGTGGCTACCTCCAGGAGGTAATCATAGCGGATCCCTGAACGGATAAACACCTTCTTTACCCCGGGGACCGCTTCAATGGCATCAAGGATATCCAGGTATCTCTCATGGGAGTCCTTGAGATTGTCACAGGGCTCAGGCCAGAGACACTCCTTGGTAGGACAGGGGCCATAGGTCTCCTGCTTGTCGCAAGCCCTGCCCTGGAAGTTGGCCGTCGGACCTCCCAGGTCATGGATGTACCCCTTGAAGGAGGGGTGGCTGACCATCCTCTGTGCTTCTTGCACGAGGGAAGCCTTGCTTCTGGTCTGGATCATCCTCCCCTGGTGGCTGGTTATCGCACAAAAGGAGCAGGAGCCGTAGCAGCCCCGATTGCTGGTTATGGAGAAGCGTACCTCCTCCAAGGCGGGTATGCCGCCCATTGCCTGGTAGTCAGGATGGGCATCCAGGGTAAAGGGAAGAGTGTATAGCTCATCAAACTGCTCGTCGGTAAGGGGGTGGGCAGGAGGATTCTGCACCACAATCCTGTTCATACAGCTTTGGATGATCCTCTCCCCGAGGATAGGGTTTTCATGGGTCATCTGCAGGTTGAAGGCCTTAGCATACGCCCTCTTACCCGCTTCTGTGGGGGTGTTCGACTGCTTGTCCCGTTCGCTTACCTCTTCAAAGGAGGGCAGCACTATCCTGCGATAGGTATCATCCAGCTCTCCGATGGTTTTTTCAGAGAGGGCGAAGACCGTACCGCGGACATTTTGGATACTTGCGACCGGCTCCCCCTTTTCCAGGCGTGAGAGTATCTCCAGGGTTTGCAGCTCCCCCATACCGTAGATGAGAAGGTCAGCCTTGGCATCAAGGAGGAAGGGCTTGCGAACCTTGTCGGTCCAGTAGTCATAGTGGCTCAAGCGCCTCAGGGAGGCTTCAAGGCCCCCTATGATGATGGGAGTCTCCTTGCCGTACGCTTGTCGTGCCCGGTTTGTATAGGAGAGGGTCGCCCTATCGGGGCGTAGCCCCGCTTTCCCTCCAGGGCTGTACTCATCTTCACTTCTGGGCTTGGCGTTTGCCGTATAGTGGGATACCATGCTATCGATATTTCCCCCGCTAATCATGCAGGCAAGACGAGGTTTTCCCATTTTTAGGAAATCTTGGGTTGAATCCCAGCGAGGTTGTGCAATAATACCTACACGATACCCTCGACTTTCCAGCAGTCGTGCCAAGAGGGCGGTACCGAATGAAGGGTGGTCGACATAGGCATCAGCTGAGATGAATGCAATGTCCAGTTGGTCCCATGACCGTTGCTGCATATCGGCTCGGGTTGTAGGAAGAAACGCGATTCTTGGTTGGTGTTGTTTGTTATTCACGTTGCCCATACTAGGCTATTGCTTAGATGGTGTAAATAGGATGCTTTTCAAAAGCAAAAGGAGCTCCATATGTCTGGGAAGAAACTCTTTATCGTGATGAACCCCCATGCTGCGAAAGGGAGGGGGGTAGCTCGAAAAAAAGAGATAGTGAGCCTGTTCAGCAGTGGCAACTGCGATGCTACCGTTGTATTTACTGAAAAGGGAGTAGGGGCTTCTTCCTTAGCCTATCAGGCGACCATTGAAGGGTGGCAGACCATCGTCGCTGCTGGTGGGGATGGAACAGTCAACGAAGTTGTAGACGGCATCTTGCGCGCCATGACAGAAAAAAAACTGCCTGCTCCCTCTTTGGGTGTCCTGCCCATTGGACGGGGTAATGATTTTGCCTGGGCTCTGAAGATTCCAAAAAATCTGAAGCAAGCGGTTGACCTTATCATTGCGGGCAAGAGCCGCATCATTGATGCAGGCATCACCTATGGGGGGAACTATCCCAAGGGTCGGTACTTTATCAATGGGCAGGGTATGGGCTTTGAGCCGCTGATAAATTTTGTCGCCAGTGATTTCAAGCATGTCTCAGGAACCTTGAGCTATATTCTTGCCCTTATAAAGATTCTTGTTGATCATCCTGATCCTTATCAGGTGCAGATAACCCTCGATGGAGAGACCCGCTCCTATACAACCCAACAGCTGAGCATCTGCAACGGACGGCGGATGGGCAGTGCGTTCATCATGGGCCCTGATGCACTCCTTGATGATGGGTATTTTGATGTGGTCTTTGCAAACCGTCCTGTCAAGAACTCACAATTGCTGTGGATCGCCTTGAAGTTCTTCAAGGGGACCCAGGTGAAGCTGCCTATCTTTTCTGTTGTGCGGGCGAAAACTATCAAGGTGGTTTCAGAAAATAAACCGATGCCGGTGCATGTCGATGGCGAGGAGATTTCCAAGGGGTGTGCGCAGTTTTCCACCCAGATCTTACCTGCAATACTACCCGTTTTTGTGCAATAAGACGAAACCATGTCTAGTGGGTGGGGTTAAAGAAGCTGAATTATGATGATAGTTGAGGTATTATTGGAAAATAGCTC
>CAZPOJ010000070.1:0-15207 GCA_964588005.1 uncultured Sphaerochaeta sp. | reverse complement strand
ATATGATCTATCTCCGGTTTACGTTTTACAATTTCTTTTTTAGAAAGGCTTCTTCTCATCACATACGCTAAGCTTATGCCTGCCCTTTGCTCGTCTGCGAGCAAGTACGAGCCTACCACCCTTTGTTGCCATACGTGCACGGAACCCAAATTTTCTATTTCTCTTTACTCTACTAGGCTGGTAGGTTCTTTTTCCTTTGTAACTCATGAGATGTTCTCCAATTTTTCATCGCTTTACGCGGATAGTATTCATAGTAAAAGGGAGGTAAACTCCCCCGAGTGGTGCAGTATATAGAGCAAGTTTCTTTAGGTCAAGTAACTAAGCGCTGACGATCTGAAGCGACTTTACTCCCAGGGAAGGGTATTTCCTCTGGATGGAAGTAAGTATCCTCTTCTGCTGCATCATGGTTATCTGTGCCCAAGAAGGGTGGTCCGCTTTCAGCACCAGCGTACTCCCCTTTATATCAATTATTTTAACATGTGGATAGAGTCTGGGACCAATTATATCCTGCCAATTCATCCCGATGGCAGCTTTAGGGTTTTCTGGTCTTATATTAAGTCTATGCAGGACCATATCCAGCACCTTTCGCCCTTCAATCGGTTCGTCGCCTTTGCAAATGCGGTTATTTTTATCTTTCATGGGCTAGAAAACTCCCCTCTTTCACATCATAAAGCAAAGCTTCATCTCCTGCTAGGGGAGCAAAATAGTGCTCATCGGGCAGAAAGGTGAAAAACGCCTGGCTATACCCTTCCATGAGCGAAAGAAACTTCTCACGCTTGGGAAGATCGAGTTCAAGAAGCACATCGTCCACCAAAATAAGAGGTTTTTTTCCTGTTTTCTTCTGGAAAAAATCCATCTGGGCAGTACGAAGAACGAGCGAGGCAAGCCTGAGTTGCCCCGTTGATCCTATCTGGGCGAAGGTCCCCCCATCCTGGACAATATTGAAACGATCCCGATGAATACCACTGGTGGTGGTCATCATCGTCAGGTCCCTGCCCCTTGTCTCGCCAAGATAGGCGATTATCTCATCTTCGGTGGTACACTCCGACCAGGAAGGCTGGTACCGTATTGCAATATCCAAGTTGGTGTCTGAGACGCTTCTGTACATCTCTGGAAATATCAGGCCAAACTCTTCAACTGCTTTTGCACGCTCATTTTGTATTGCAAGGCCATATTTGGCCAATTGCTCGTCATAGACGGGCAACAAGGAGTGCTGCCCCTCCTTGATGGCAAGGTTTCTTTGTTTCAAAAGCAGGCGGTAACGACGCATATCATCAAAGAAAAGTGGATCGTACATGCTCATTGTCTGGTCAAAAAATCTTCTTCGCTGCTCCGGCTCACCACGGATGAAAGCTATGTCATCATGGCTGAAGACAATGCAGGGAATGTTGTAGATGAGCTCTTTTCTGTCCTTAATCTCACGCTCGTCAAGAAAGACCCGTCTCTTGGAGTCCTGGTACTCCAGCACCAGGGTATGGCTGAGGTTGTCTTGCCCTAGGTACTTGCCGCTGAGCTTAAAAGATTTTTCCCCATGGCTTACCAGTTCACGAAGCTGTGTGGACCTGAAGGAAGAGCCATAGCAAAGCGTGTAGATTGCCTCAAGAAAGTTGGTTTTTCCCTGTCCGTTTGCACCGACGAGCAGTACTTGTCTGTTGGCGACAGGTACCGCTCCTGCCTTGAGGTTTCTAAATTGTGCAGTCCTAATCTCAGTGAATACCATCAGGCATTGAGCTGCATGGGCATGATGATGTGGTAATAATCCTGCTCACTCTCCGCTTTGATGGTCATCGCCTTGGTAGGTTCAGTGAAATTGATGGAGAAAAACTCACCTTCCATCATTCTCAAGGGATTCAGGAGATAGGTGAAGTTCAGCGAGACCTTGTTTTCAGGGCCTTCATAGGTGCATGGGATGATTTCCTTTGCTTCGCCAACTTCATTCTCATCACTGGTAAGCAGGATTCCCGCTTCGCTGATGTCCAGATAGATACGTTTTGCCTTGTTCTCTACAAGCAACGATACACGCCTTAGGGCATCAAGCATATCCTGGATCCTCATAGTGGCGCTGTAGCTTTGGCTTTCCGGTATCACGCGGCGATAGTTCGGGTACTGCCCTTTTATCAAGGTCGAGTAGAACAGCCTTTCTGCAATCTTGGCAAAGATGATGTTCTCTGTGATGCAGAGGTTGAGTGCTCCTTCATCTGTGGAGAGTTTTTTCAAAACTGCAAAAAACTTCGGAGGGATGATGACCGGTTGGAATGCGGGGATCTCCTCGTCAAAAGTCCGTTCTACAATGGAGAGCCTTCTTCCATCGGTGCCTACCATCGTCATTCCGGTGGGCGTTCTCTCAAGAAAGAGACCACAGAGAAAATAACGAGTCTCATCTTCACTGATGGCGAAGATAGTCTGGCTGGCCATGTCGTTGAAGCTCTTTTGGGCAATGCTGAAATAGCTGTTGTCCCCTATGCTTTCCAAGAGGGGGAACTCATCGGCGTTGATGGTCCTGAGCTTGAAATCTATGCTCTGTCCTTCTGGTTTTATGGCAAACACACCGTTCTCTGAAGTGAACTCAATATTGCCATCGGGTAGGGAGCGAAGGATATTGAGAAACTTGTCACAGTAGACCATAGTTTTTCCCTTCTCCAAGGTGTGTACCGCTATCTCTGTGCTGAAGCCTACTTTCTGGTCTGTGGCCCTGATGATAAGACGGTCATCACTGCTCTCCATATAGACGTTCGAAGTGACCGACAGAGAGTTTCTCTGACTTGTAAAATCCATTGAATATATGACTTCAGTGAGGATCGATTCTTTGCTGCAGATGAATTTCATCTTTAACTCCTAATATGTAATATAATTTAGTAATAGTAGTAATAGTAGCACGGATTCTGTGGATAACTGAATAATTCTTTGTCCAATCTATCCTTATATTTTGTCATCTTGTGGATAACTCTCGAAGTTGTCCACAATTGCTCCACAAGCAAAAAGCTCTATCCACAGGTTTTGTTAGTTATCCACAAGCTATCCATAGGCTATCCACAGGAATTTACCGCTTAACATTCATTAAGTCCCTCTTTAATTTCAATACAGTATTGGTGAACGCCTCATCGCTTTTCATCAGAGATTCTATGCGGCTGTAGGAGTGCATTACTGTGGTGTGGTCACGCCCTCCGAACTCGGTTCCAATTTCGGTGGTTGAGTACTCGGTTATGTCGCGGGCGAGGTACATGGAGATCTGTCTGGGTTGGATCAGGCTCTTGTTCTTTTTCTTGCCTTTTATCTCAAAGGAACTGACGTTGAAATAGTCGCCAACCACCTTGATTATGGTGTCTATGGAGAGTGTCTGGTTGGCATTTGCTGCAAGCGATGGTAAGGTCCCCAAAAGCTCCTTGGTCTTGTCCAGGGTCAGCTCCTGTTCAAGCAGTTCGCTGAACGCTATCAGCTTGGTAAGAGATGATTCCAGGTCACGCACATTGGTGCAGACGTTTGTTGCAATATAGTCGATTATCTCTTCGCTGATGGCACTTCCTCTCTGCTCTGTCTTGCTTTTGAGGATGGCTACCCTTGTCTCGTAGGAGGGGGGCTGCAGATCGACATTCAAGCCGCGTTCAAAGCGGGAGCTGAGGCGGTCGCTGATGTTTTTCAGCTCACTTATCGGTCTATCACAGGTGAACACCATCTGTTTTTTTGACTCATAGAGGTTGTTGAAGGTGTGAAACAGCTCCTCTTGTGTTCCATCTTTACCCTGCAGGAAGTGTATGTCGTCGATGAGCAGCACATCAACCTTTCTGAACTTGTTCTTAAAGCTCTGCATCTTGTTTGAACCGACAGAGTCTATAAACTCGTTGGTGAACATCTCAGCAGTTACGTACATCACCTTCAGTTCAGGGGTGTTGTCGATGATGTGGTTGCCTATGGAGCTGAGCAGGTGGGTTTTTCCCAGTCCTACTCCTCCGTAGATGAGGCAGGGGTTGTAGCTTACCCCTGGATTCTTCGCTATGGCCAGGCTTGCGTTGTAGGCAAAGGTGCTGTTGTCCCCTATGACGAAGCTGGAGAACTGGTAGGAGTAGTTGAGGTTGCTCTCCTTTTTCATCTTGATCGTCGCCTCTTGGGTGGCCCTCTGCTTCGGTGGTGGCTTGGCTGCCTTTGCCTCCTTAGGGGGCTCTATCACCGATGAGGGGTCCCCTTGCTTGTGCTCCTGTATTTCAGATAGTGACTTGACGATGAAATCCACCCCAATTTCCTCTCCGGTAAGTTCACACAAGGTGTTTACCAGGAGGTCCCTGTATCTGGCTATCACGGTATCGAGGATGAACTGGCTCGCTCCAGCAAGGATGACCTTCTTATCTTCCGATCCAACGTAGACGATACGATTGAACCAGGTTGTGTATTCCTGTACAGGCAGTGTCTCTTGTATACGCAAGATAGTTTCCTGCCAAAATTCATAATAGTTACTGTTTGTGTCGCTCATGTGCCCATTTTACTCTGTCGGTCACCGGCTTGCAAGAGCTCTTTGGCAACCAGAGGGGCTAAGCTGATAATGTATTGCCTAAAAAGCAGTTATAAATGCCTTGTTTTTTATCCGAATACTTGCAACAAACCCCTGTTTCTGGTATAATCAGTAAGGATTGGCGCACGCCTTTTTTTATTATTACATAAGGATATAACTGATGAGTGAAGGGAGCTTTGACAAAGGAAACTTCCAGCCACCACTGCACCATAGTGGTTCGCATACGGAAGCTCTAACAAATACCTATTCTGCCGGGAGCATCCAAGTCCTCAAGGGTCTTGAGGCTGTAAGGAAACGACCCGGAATGTATATTGGTTCCACTGGCATCGATGGCCTGCACCACCTCGTATACGAAGTGGTGGACAACAGCATCGATGAAGCTATGGCAGGGTATTGTACTGATATCCAAGTTTTTCTCGACAAAAATGAGGAAGGCAGGGATGTCTGTACCATTGAGGACAATGGACGCGGCATACCTGTAGAGATGCATCCGACTGAAAACAAGAGTTCGTTGGAGATAGCGCTGACCCAGCTGCATGCCGGAGGAAAGTTCGACAAGAACTCCTATAAGGTATCAGGAGGGTTGCACGGAGTGGGCGTCTCCTGTGTAAATGCCCTCTCTTCTAGGATGGAGGTGGTTGTCTACCGTGATGGTGGCATCTACAAGCAGGTCTACTCAAAGGGCCTGCCACAGACCCAGGTCGTGCAGACTGGTGATAGCGAGCGCACAGGAACGGTGGTCAGCTTCAGCCCCGACTACTCCATCATAGAGGACAATGCCTTCAGCTACGAGACGCTGGTAAACAGGTTTCGTGAGCTTTCGTTCCTGAACAAGGGCATAACCATCTCCATTGCAGACAGACGCGGTGAAGAGATTCGAGAAAAATCCTTTCATGCTACCGGAGGCCTCAGCCAGTTTGTAAGCTATCTCAATGAGTTCAAGCATGTGCTCAACGAACCTCCGATCTCCATTGAGGGTGAGAGGGACAACGTCAAGGTGGAAATCGCCTTGCAGTACAACGACAAGTATGATGAGAAGGTTCTCTCCTATGTGAACAATATCAATACCCGTGAAGGTGGGACCCACCTCACCGGTTTTAGGACCGGTCTTTCCAGGGTTATCAACGTACAGCTACAGAAAAATGCAAAACTTTTGAAAAAATATGAGGAGAAGCTCGAACAGAGCGATATCTCCGAAGGCCTTACCGCCATTATATCAGTGAAGATTCCCGAGCCTCAGTTTGAAGGCCAGACTAAGATGAAACTGGGTAACTCCGCGGTCAGCGGTATAGTCTACTCCATGGTCTACGAGAAACTGGGCAACTACTTTGACGAGTTTCCTGCTGTAGCTGAGAAGGTTATCGAAAAGATCATCAGCGCAGCCCTTGGTCGTGTTGCCGCTCGTAAGGCACGCGAGCAGATTCGTAAGAAGAGTGAAGGCGGCGGGCTTCCCGGCAAGCTCGCCGACTGCTCGGAGAAGGACCCAGCCCTCTGTGAGGTCTTTATCGTTGAGGGTGACTCAGCAGGTGGTTCTGCCAAGCAGGGCCGTGACCGCAGGTTCCAGGCGATCCTTCCCCTGTGGGGAAAGATGCTCAACGTAGAGAAGGCCCAGGAGTTCCGCGTATTGGGCAATGACAAGCTTCAGCCTGTCATCTCGACGCTCGGAGCTGGTATCACGCGGTACAACAATACCGGCAGGGATCTGGAGAACGAGAGCGAAAACGGCATCACGTTCGATATTGAAAAGACCCGGTACCATAAGATAATCATTATGGCTGACGCCGACGTCGACGGCTCGCATATCAGAACCCTCCTGCTTACCTTTTTCTTCCGATACATGCGTCCTCTTATTGAGGCTGGCTATGTCTACTTTGCCATGCCTCCCCTCTATAAGATAACCATCGGCAAGAAGGTAATGTACGCCTATGACGAGGAAGCGCGTTTGGATATTCTCAAGGAGCACAATATCGGCGAGAACTCCAAGGTCTCCATCCAGCGGTACAAGGGTCTTGGTGAGATGAATCCAGAGCAGCTTTGGGAGACTACCATGAATCCTGAAACTCGCATGATCAGCCAGATTCGCCTCGATGATGCAGAGGAAGCCGATAGGGTGTTCTCCATGCTCATGGGTGAAGAGGTTGAGCCTCGCAGGGCCTTCATTGACGCTAATGCCGTTTATGTATCGAATCTGGATGTCTAGGAAAGGATAGTATTGTGGAAGAAGAGAAGAACAGCAGAATAATTCCTGTAGATGTGTCAAAGGAGATGCGCACCTCGTATCTCAACTATGCCATGTCTGTAATAGTAAGTAGGGCCTTGCCTGATGTACGTGACGGGCTCAAGCCGGTACACAGGCGGATTTTGTATGATATGTTTGAGATGGGCATCAGGGCAAACTCCAGTTATAAGAAGAGCGCCCGTATCGTCGGAGACGTTCTTGGTAAGTATCACCCCCACGGTGATGGTTCTGTCTACGACGCCCTGGTCCGTCTGGCCCAGGATTTCTCGCTCAGGTATCCTGTGGTTACCCCTCAGGGTAACTTCGGATCGATCGATGGCGACCCCGCCGCCGCGATGCGTTATACCGAAGTGAAGATGAGCCGCATCGGGGACGAGATGCTGGTCGATATCCAAAAAGAGACCGTGGATTTCGGTCCCAACTATGACGAGTCCCTTGAAGAGCCTACGGTACTGCCGGGGTCCTTCCCCTTTATGCTGGCAAACGGCGGTACCGGTATTGCCGTAGGGATGGCCACCAATATGGCTCCCCACAACTTGCAGGAGATCTGTGATGCTGTGTGTGCCGTCATCGATAATGCCGATATCACCATAGATGAACTGATGGAAAATCATATCAAGGGACCTGATTTCCCTTCGGGTGCGATCATCTGTGGGACCCAAGGTATTAAGGATGCCTTTACCACAGGTAGGGGAAGGATTGTCCAGCGCTCCTGCTACGAGATAGAGACCTTTGACAATGGACGGGACCACCTGGTCTTTACTGAGATCCCCTACCAGGTGAACAAGGCAGACCTGGTCAAGAAGATCGATGACCTGAGAAAGGATGGGGTTATTCCCTCGATCTCTGTGGTCAGGGACGAGTCCGACCGCAATGGAATCCGTGTTGTTGTAGAGCTGAAGATGGGAAGTGAGCCGATGGTTGTCGTAAACCAGCTTTTTGCCCGCACAGCGCTTCAGACAAACTTCAATGTAAATAACCTTGCCTTGGTCGATGGAAGGCCCCAGCTGCTCACCTTGAAGGATATGCTCTTCTATTACATTGAGCACCGCAAGGAAGTTGTGGTCCGCAGGACCAAGTTTGATCTGAGAAAAGCACAGGAGAGGGCCCATATCCTTCTTGGCCTGAAGATAGGTCTGGATAACATCGATGAGGTGATTCGCATCATCAAGGAGTCCCAGGACAACTCGGTTGCTGCAGAGAAGCTTATCTCCCGGTTTGGTCTGGATCAGATCCAGGCTCAGGCGATCATCGACATGAAGCTCGGGCGCCTTAGCCATCTGGAGTCTTCAAAGATTCTTGATGAACTGGCCGACCTTGAGCAGAAGATTGCCTACTACCAGGAGCTTCTTGGCGACGAGGTGAAAATACTCGCTGTTGTAAAGAGCGAAGTCAGGGCCCTGCCTGGAAACCTAGCCCCCAAGGATCGCCGCCTGTCAAAGATTATGCGTGAGGAGATCGGACAAGCGACCATGGAGGACTTCATCAAGGATGAAGAGGTGGTTGTCCTTATCAGCAACAAGGGTTTTGCCAAGCGCATCCCTACCGAGGAGTATGATACCCACGGAAGAGCCGGCAAGGGCAGCAGGACCGCCAGACTGCAGGACGGCGACTTTGTCGACCATATGTTTGTCGCTTCTACCCACGAGTATGTGCTGTTTGTCACTAATGCAGGGAAGGGGTACTACACCAAGGTCTTTGATATTCCCCAGGCGTCCAAAAATGCCAAGGGAATCAGCGTAAAGAATATCCTTCAGCTGGAGACGACTGAGAGGATCACTTCGATCATCAACTTCAGGGAGTTCAGTGAGGACCAGTACATCATGATGGCTACCCGTCTTGGGGTGGTGAAGAAGGTCTCCCTCTACAACTTCCGCAATGCACGTGCTCGGGGCATCATAGCCATCATCCTTGATGAGGGCGATGAGTTGTTGCACAGTGAGTTTGTCCAGGAAGGCGATGAGTGTATGCTTATCACCAGAAAAGGACGAGGGCTCAGGTTCGCACAGTCTGATGTCAGGGCTATGGGAAGAGCTTCCCGGGGCGTTAGAGGAATCAGGCTGGTCGATGACGACCAGGTTGCAGGTCTCTTGAAGGTTGATGACACCAAACGTATTCTCATGGTCACCGAAAATGGCCAGGGCAAGCAGGTTACTTTTGATAGCTTCAGGGTGCATAGAAGAGCAACCCAGGGCCAGAGGATCTACAAGCTCGGAGGAAGGGCTGACTTCATAGTGGGAGCCCTTGCTGTAAACGATGAGAACGATGTGGTCTGTGTCACCCTCATGGGTCAAACTCTTCGTGTGCATGTGAAGAACATCTCCATCCAGGGCAGGAATGCCGCTGGGGTAAAGGTGGTTACCATGAAATCCCCCAAGGACTCCATTGTAGCCATTGCATCAACAGGTGATGAGGAAGATGAAGAGCTTGAAGATGATGAACTGCTCGAAGAAGACCTTCTCATCGAAGGGGAAATCATAGAGACAGAAGAAGAATCCATCGTTGATGAAGATGATTCTTCCTCGGAAGATACCGAATAAAAACATCTGTATAGTATTAAAAACAAGGCCGACTCTGAAAAGAGACGGCCTTGTTTTTAGCTCAAAAAAGAGCTGAATTTCCCAAGCTAATCTGTATCGTTACATAGAAACATAAAGAAATAACCTGCAAATGTGGCTCTGGAAAGCAGTTTTTGGCCATTTTGGAAATCTCTGGAAATAAATTCAGAATAAACTGACCAAACCACAAAGTCACATAATATAAGCAGGAAATAGTTCCCAAATAGCAGAATGAAAAGCTTTGATATGTAGGGGGATACTGAAGTATGCAGAAATAAAGGTTTCACGTGAAACATGAAATATTGGTTTAAGAGATTCCTAACTTTGGAATGGTAGAAGAACACAGGTGTACGCATGGCTGAATCACTGAAGTGTCATCAATAGTGTGGAACGGCGAGTCTATAAAGACCTGAAGCAAGGTACATAAGATAGAGATAAAACAGGTGTTCCCGTGTGTCTCATGCAGAAAAGAGAACGGTTCTTGATCGACTCAGTAAGGGAAAGTATGGGATGTGAGGGTTTTTTGATATGTCAAAGAGCCAGAATGTATGGGCATAAGAAAAAAACAAGATAGAACAAAGGCGGGTTGGATTGTGTAGAACCGGGAACGCGCAAGGAACTGAGAATTCTCGGCATTATCAACAAGGATGAGTTGAGGAAGAGGAAAGGACAAGATTTAAGGGATAGAATGCAGCTTACCTAAATAAACGCAGAAAGTGAGTGGGATAAATCTCTGAAGTAGATTTCTGTGGTCAGGCAAGTAATAAACGATCTGAGTTATAGGGATTGAGGAAAAAATGTGAAGATAAAAAACATGTTTCACGTGAAACAAACTGGAGGGGTTTTTGTTATAGAGAAGGTATGAGCTATGCAAAGCAAAGTTTCTACAACGACATTTATTCAAACCTGTTATATAGAATCGATAGCTCAATAATTCAATATGACTTGCACAAAGTAAATTTCTGACCTATTTTCTTAGCTTTGGTGAATGGCTATGGAGGCTCGATGTGTTGCTCAGTAACATCGCGATGGTAAGGGGGAGGCTCCATAAAAGATATTTCACGTGAAACAGCAAAGATGGATAATTCGAAGTACCTAGTATTATGTAGCTTTTATACAGATTAAGAAAAAGAGGGCAAGTCCTATGAATCGGTGATATAACCTAAGGGTTTGTAAAGCTCGTACTGTTTCACGTGAAACATGGTCAGATGCGTAACCAAAGCTACTCTAATAGGGATCCTTTTAGTAACTCGCTCCCCTGCCTTGAATAAAGTAACTCCTACGCAAATCAGGAGAAAGTTCTCAATCAAGAAAACAAATGCAACTATCTAGTTTTCTTTGTAGGTCCCAAGTACTACTGTACTAGGGGAGTCTCTTTCTGTTGTAAAATTGCCGAATGGGCGGGAGTTGAGGGTATAAAAAAACGTTTCACAGGGAATAATCCTTGTGAAACGTCTAAAACAATAAACAGTACCTAAAGGTCTGTGCCGTTTATTACAGTAATTCTAGGGTCAACGAAGTTTCTGAGATATCGCTCGACACCACTTTTTAGAGTGACCTGGGACATTGGGCAACCTGCACAAGCTCCAACCAGACGAACAGTCACATCGGTGTCCACCAAGCTGATAAACTCGATATCGCCTCCGTCATTTTGCAGCGAGGGTCTAATGTCCTCAATTGCCTTTTTGACTTTATCTTCCATGTTACTTTCCTCCATAGGGTTAAATAAAACATACAATAGTGTCGCACAAGGGTCAAGGCGTTTACCCTCTTAGTGACACAGCCCAATCTTTTCCTTATAGTAGTGTCATGAGTGTGAAAAAAATCATCTTTTTAAACCAAAAAGGCGGTGTAGGTAAAACTACAACCGCGGTTAACCTTGGTTCCGCATTGGCTAAGATGGGAAATAAGGTTCTCTTGCTTGACCTTGACTCACAAGGAAACCTGACCAGTGGTGTCGGGGCAGATGGCAGGGGCCCTGGAATGTATGATGTCATGGCGGAGACATGTACAGCAGAGGATGCATGCCAAAAGACAGTGGTTGAGAACCTATTTGTCATTCCCAGCAACATCCATATGGCTGGACTCGATATCGAACTGGTGGCTCAGTATGAGAGGGAACAGTTTCTTAAGAGAGCTCTTTCCACCTTGGGTGACAGCTGGGACTATATCCTCGGTGATTGTCCCCCCTCCTTGGGCCTGGTTACCGTCAATGCAATGACGTGGGCCCAGCACGTTATAATCCCCATGCAGTGTGAGTACTATGCTATGGAGGGGCTGAATCTCTTGATGAGGACCATAGGCAACATTAAAAAGTCCTTGAATCCTAATCTGGAAATCTTGGGAATTCTTTTCACTATGTTCATAAAGCGGACCAACCTGACCACTGAGGTGGTGGAAGATATCTCTTCGTATTTCCCCAATCTCACCTTCTCCACAGTAATTCCGCGAAACATTAGGCTTGCAGAAGCCCCTTCCCACAACTTACCCATTGATATCTATGATAGTGGAAGTAGTGGGGCAAAGGCCTACCAAGCACTTGCAAAGGAGGTCTCCAAACGTGTCGAAAAACTCAAATAAGAAACATGGACTAGGCAAGGGAATCGGATCGTTGATGCAAGACTACTCTTTTGACTCAGTCTTGGAGAATGCCTTGGGCCTTGGCCCAGGACAAGCTGGCAAGGTTGAGGGGGATGCAGTCCTTACGATCCCTTTGGCTAATATTCGAGCAAATCCCCGCCAGCCTCGTAAGGAGTTCGATGAGACCAGCCTCAAGGAGTTGGCAGCTTCCATCAAGAACCAGGGAGTTTTGCAACCTATCCTCGTAGAGGAGATAGCTCCGGGTGAATACAGCATAGTTGCTGGAGAGAGGCGTTTTCGGGCATCAAAGATCGCAGGCTTGGAAACAATCCCTGTACTCGTTAAAGATTTTACTGATCTGCAACGTCTTGAGGTCTCTCTTATAGAGAATATCCAGAGAGAAAACCTCAACCCTATAGAAGAGGCAAAAGCGTATGCATATCTTATTCAGGAGGCCGGGATCACCCAAGAAGAGCTCGCTTCCAGGGTGGGTAAGAATCGCTCAACCATCAGCAACAGCATAAGGCTCTTGCAGTTGTCCTCAACGATGCAAAATGACCTCCTCTCAGGTAAATTCTCTGCAGGGCAGGCAAGGGCCCTTCTTTCTGTAGTGAATCCAGCTGATAGGGAGATCCTCTATCGATCAGTTCTGGAAAAAGACCTCTCAGTGAGGGCGACCGAACAGCTTGCTTCCCAATTTAACAAGGGAAAGAGGGCTGCTTATCAGGATAAGAAAAAAAGACCTCAGAAGAGTTTGCCGAAAAGCCCGGATATTATTAGTGTAGAGGATAAGTTCCTCCACGCAGTAGGTTCGCAGGTGGAGGTGAAAGGTTCTCTGGAGAGAGGGAGATTGGAAATTCCCTACTCGTCCAGCGAAGAGTTGGAAAGGCTGTACCAGTTGCTGGCCCCAGGGGCCGATCTGTTTGAAGTATAGTAAGTAGGAGATTTGTACGTATGGAAAAAAGTAACCTCGCTGATGGCTTGTATGCTGTCATGCATACCACGAAGGGTGATATCACCCTCCGCTTGGAGTTAGAGAAAACCCCGATGACTGTAGCCAACTTTGTTGGACTAGCCGAGGGTTCCTTGAATATCAACGGAAAGAACAAACCTTTTTATGATGGCTTGACCTTTCATCGGGTCATTGAGAATTTTATGATACAGGGCGGTTGTCCCAAGGGAACTGGCACTGGAGGCCCAGGCTATACCTTCCCGGATGAGTTCGACGACACCTTGAAGCACACTGCCCCTGGCAAGCTTTCCATGGCCAACTCCGGTCCTGCTACCAACGGAAGCCAGTTCTTCATCACCCACGTTCCCACCCCCTGGCTCGATGGCAAGCACTCCATCTTTGGTGAGGTGCTCGAAGGTCAGGATATAGTTGATGCGATTGCCCAAGGCGATAAGCTTACCAGCGTTGAGATCATCCGCAAGGGCAGTGAAGCTGAGGCATTTACTGTTTCACGTGAAACATTCACCATGTTGGTCGCAGCTGCCGAAGAAAAGACAAAGAGTCGCAATGCTGAGAAAAAAGCCAAGCTCGAGCGGGAACTGAAGAACCGCTGGCCTGATGCAATAGGGACCCCAACCGGTCTTAGATATGTAGTCAATGAAGCTGGTGATGGAAAGAAGTCTCCCAAGCAGGGACAAAAGGTCACCGTACACTATACAGGTACTCTTCTTGATGGAAGGATGTTTGACAGCTCGGTGAAGCGAGGAGCTCCCGCAGAGTTTGCAGTAGGCGAGGTCATCGAAGGGTGGAACGAAGCGCTCAAGACCATGACCAAGGGTGAGAAGCGTACCCTCATCATCCCTCCCGATCTGGGATATGGGACCCAAGGGTATCCTGGCATCATCCCACCCGATTCTTATCTGGTGTTCGATGTGGAGCTCATCAGTTTTTAATTGTTCTATCATAGGAGATATAGGTGAAAGATAAGGGTTTGCAGTTTGTTTGTACCCAGTGTGGACGCTCGGAGAGCAAGTGGTTGGGACGCTGTCCCGATTGTGGCAGTTGGAACTCCTTTGAGGAGGAGCTTATCCTGCCCTCAAAAAGCAAGCCTGGAAAAACAGCACAGATAAGCCTTGAGACGAAACCTGTTTCGCTTGCGGATATCGAGGTCGAGCCTGGGTTCCGCTATGAAAGCGGTATCTCCGAATTGGACCGTGTATTGGGAGGAGGAGTCATGCGTGGCTCCTCCATCCTGCTGGGAGGCGAGCCCGGGATTGGGAAGTCGACGCTCATGTTGCAGATGATAGAGAAGTGTTCGCTAGAGCGGACAGTCCTCTATGTCTCAGGTGAGGAGTCCCCCTCTCAGGTGAAGCTCAGGGCCCAGCGTCTGGGACTCTCCCTTTCCAAGATCTCAATCTTCTGTGATACGCGAGTAGAAGTGCTGGTGAATGTGCTTGAGAAGATGAAGCCCCAGGTGTTGGTGGTGGACTCCCTGCAAACCCTCTCTAGCAGTGAAGTGGCCTCCCCTGCCGGCTCTGTTAACCAGATACGTTTCTGTTCCACCGAGCTGGTGGGTATTGCAAAGCAGCTTGGCATCTCTCTCTTTCTTGTGGGTCATGTCACCAAGGAAGGGGTACTGGCTGGTCCTAAAGTCATCGAGCACCTCGTCGATACCGTTCTCTATTTCGACCAGGTGGGAAGTGGGGTACGCCTCATCAGGGCAGCGAAGAACCGGTTTGGTTCTGTTGATGAGATCGGGATCTTCCATATGGGCGAGAAGGGCCTTACCGCTGTGACCAACCCCTCCTCCTTCTTTATTACCGATAGGGAAGGGGAGAGCGCCCCTCCAGGCATTGCCTATACGGCAGTGGTCGAGGGGTCGCGGACCTTTCTGGTGGAGATCCAAGCCCTTACAGTTCCTAGCAAAAGCGGGTTTTCCCGAGTCTACTCAGACCGTATCGATACTGCCCGTGTGACCAGGATCGCAGCAATCCTGGAGCGGCATGCCCAGGTCCGTCTGAACGACCAGGATATCTACGTCAATGTTGCCGGTGGGATGAGGCTCAGCGAGGTCGCTATAGATCTCCCCTTGGCTTTAGCCCTTTGGTCTGCCTTGAAAGGAGTCCCCCTACCCTCCTCCCTGGTCTCCTACGGCGAGATGAGCCTGGCAGGGGAGGTTCGTACGGTGGGATTCGCTCTGAAGCGTGAGAAGGCCGCCAGTGAGCTGGGCTTCAAAAGGGTCCTGCTGCCCAAGAGCAACAAGGGCAAGGGGACTCTCAAGGTTTATCCTGTTGATACCATCAAGAAGGCACTGGGTGTCTGTGCAACCCTGAAAGAGTAGGGAGCTAATCGACAACTAAAGATCAAAAAATCT
>CAZPOJ010000069.1:0-15264 GCA_964588005.1 uncultured Sphaerochaeta sp. | reverse complement strand
TGGTCTTTTCCCCAAGGTATTATTTGCTTTCCTGATAGTTCTCATTGGTGTTGTATCAATGGTTACCTATAAAAACCTGATACGGTCATATGAAGCTATAGCCATGAAGACAGTGCAGGCAATAGCACCATCTCTTAATCAGCCTGAATTGCGTTTCTTCACCTCTCAGGCAGAGGATCTTAATCTACCGGCCTACCACACTGCAAAGAAAAATCTCATGGATGGGTTTTCTGAAACAAGGGACATAGACAAAGCATACTACTACACCTTGCGTGATGGTTCACTCTATACCTTGGTTGATTCACTGCCTGACAATTCTGCAAGGTCTGCACTTCCTAGTGATGTGTATCTAGCAGCTCCACCTGAGGCGTATGGAGTTTTTGGTGAGAAGTCCATGCTTGTCTCCAAACCCTATACCGACCAATGGGGCAAATGGGTCAGTATCTACATGCTCATTCCTTCAGAAAATAGAGAAATTCCTATTGCATTTGGTCTGGACTTCAAGGCGAGGGTGTTCTACTCGGTTGCGCACGTAAGAACTTTCGGTGTTACTATCATCCTGCTTGGCCTGTTGCTGTTGGGCTATGTAGCCTTTTTTGCTGTAAAAAACACCAAGTTACTCTATAGGGAGAAGCAGAAGGCCGATGAAGCTGCATCCCTGCTACAAATCCTTCAACACCATGAGCAGAGGGAGAAGATACTGATAGAAACAACCTTGCAGTCCCTTGGGGAGGCCGTCATATCCACTGATCTGGAGGGTAGGGTGGTCATCATGAACAGGATGGCGCAGCAGCTTACCGGGTGGGATATTGCTGAGGCTAAGGGTAAGCCGCTTAAGGATATTTATCGTATCGTTGATGGATACACTCTTGAACCCGCCAAATACTCTTGGGCAGATAGGGTGCTTGAAACTGGTATCCCTCTCAAATACAACAACTACGAGGTAAAACTGGTAGCCAAAAGTGGCAAGATGGTTGCAATTGAGGATATGATCTACCCCATCCTGGATGGAGAGAAGAACATTACAGGGGTTGTGATTATCTTTATCGATGGAACGGAAAAACAGATCCAGCGAGAAGAGCTGTTGTTCCTCAGTAGCCATGACAAGCTCACCGGTTTGTTGAATCGACAATCATTCTATGCAAAACTCCATGAGCTTGATGTTCCCAAGCACTATCCTTTGGTGCTGATGCTTTTGGATGTCAACGGCTTGAAGCTGATCAATGAGGCGTACGGCCATGCAACTGGGGATTCCCTGCTCAACGAGATAGCAATCATCCTCCAACGGCCCTGGCTTAAGGCCCAGGTGGTAGGCAGGGTCGATGGCGATGAGTTTGCCCTCCTCTTCCCCAATGCAACCGAAGAGATAGCCCAAAGGGTCTCCAATGAAATCCAAGAGGTGTTGGCTGAAGAGGCCTTCCAAGGGTATGCCCTTAGCATATCCTATGGCTACGCCAAGAAAGAGTATGCTCAGACTAGCATAAGCGAGCTGCATAAAAGAGCAGAAGATGATCTGTTCCGCAACAAATTTGTGGAGAACCAGAGTGCCCGTCTGAAAATGGTGGATATTCTGCTGCAGTCCCTTTTTAAAAAAAGTGAAAGGGAGATGAACCATAGTAAGCGGGTTGGGTTGCTGGCCCGTCGATTTGGGTGTTATCTCGGCCTTGGAGAGGAAGAACAAGAGGCCCTGCACACCGCAGGGGTAATGCACGACATAGGCAAGATTGCAGTCTCAACAAGGATACTCAACAAGGATGCAAGGTTGGATAAGGATGAGTGGAAAGAGATCCTGCGGCACCCTGAGATCGGGTTCAACATACTCAGCTCGGTCAACCAGTATGCCCCCATCGCCGAGCAGGTGCTCTGCCACCATGAGCGCTGGGATGGAACGGGCTATCCCAATAAGATCGCCGGAGAGCAGATCCCCCTCTACTCCAGGATCCTCAACCTTTGCGACTCCTTTGATGCGATGACCTGTCTCAGGACGTATAGGACGGAGGTGACGATTGCAAAGGCTCTTGATGAGATCCAGCGTTGTAGCAACGCACAGTTTGACCCTACACTAGCTTCTCAGTTCATCGCCATGATACGAGAAGAGACTGGTGATAGGAATGCAAGGGCGCAGCGCTCCTCCAGCTTATAGAGAGGGTTGTTTGAGGTTAGGGCCAAACATACAGTAAGGTATACCTAAAATAGATGAAGTAGCCTGCTGTTTTGTAAGATTGTGGATTCACCTGCCCAAGGGCTGGCTACCACATACAAGGGCAAGTCACTTCACCTCCAAGTATAGAAAAACTCCTGAAAATTGTCCAGAATTACTAATTTGTCTATATTTTAACCGATACTTGTTTTCCTTGGCTGGTAGGAAAACAGTGCAAGTCAGAGATTGCCGTAAGGTATTATCAGCTCTGTATCTCTGGTGTGCACAAACCCTGTCACTTGTACGCAAATAGAAGAAATAAAACCCTACTTAGAATAAACAACTTTTTATCCTCAAGAGAGATAAAATAATAACCAAGATTTTGATTGCTCCACTCTTTTCTTGTGTTGTCCCCTTTGAGGTGGTACACTAAGGTATCACACAACCAAAGGATCGATAGTCCAGTTCGATCCGAATCTAGGAGGAAACGATGAGAAATCGTGGTTCGAAACTATTTGTTCTGGTCATGATGGTCCTCTCGCTCTCGTTGGGTATGCTCTTTGCCCAACCCTTGCCGGAGATGCAAAATCTGACCATTCTCGCAACGACGGACCTCCATAGCAATGTATGGGGATTCAGTTATGAAAATGACAAGGAGAGCACAAACGACGGTATGGCCAGGGTAGCCACCTACATACAGGAGGTCCGCTCCCAGGAGCCGTATGTCATACTTGTCGACAACGGTGATGTCCTGCAGGGTAACATCATGACCGATGATATCTACAACAAGCAGGAGGGTCCCCACCCGGTGATAAGGGCGATGGACCTGTTGCAGTATGACGCCCTCACCCTGGGCAACCATGAGTTCAACTTTGGCGAGAATCTTATCAAGAGGGTACAGACCCTTGCCTCATTCCCTGTCCTTGCAGCGAATATGGCCAGAGTCGATGGTACTATGGCTGCTCTTCCCTACACCATTGTAGAACGTGGCGGTCTTAAGGTTGGTATCATCGGCCTGACGAACCCCAATGCACCACGGTGGGATGGGGAGAAGACCGATCCATTTGTCTTTGCACCGGTTGGGCCTGCCTGTAGAAGGGTAGTGGATATCCTCAAGGACAAGGTCGACATCCTCATTGCAGTAGCACACGTGGGAATATATCCCGAGTATGATGAAGATGGTGGCAGTGATGGTGGAAACGCAATCCTGGAACTCTGTCCTGAACTTGATGTCCTTATCGTCGGGCACGATCATAATACCTATAAAACCATTCATGGTGACACAGTTGTAGGCGGGGCGAGGAACCTTGGTAAGGAGGTCATCCGCATTGACCTTGGCATCGATAGCGACAAGCGCGTCATCTCCCGCAAGATCGAAGTGGTCAAGATGGATGCATATGCACCCAGTGACCTGATCCGCAAGGATGCCTTCATCATGGAAGCTCACCAGAAGACCCGTGACTTTATATCCGGTGGAGCACCCACAGCAGATGGCAAACCAGGTGGAGGCATCTTTGGAACCGCTGCCGTTGATTTCCAGCCCAAGAATGAGATCATGGGCATCCCTGAGGGCAAGCTTCGCGACACTGCCGTCATGGACCTCATCAATTCCGTCCAGCTTGCCAACTCAGGCGCTGATGTCTCCGCTGCAGCTCTCTTCTCCGATACCAGCGACATCAAAGCCGGTCCGATCAACTATGGCGCCATCTTCGGCATCTACAAGTTTGATAATACCCTTTACAGGGTGGAGGTCACAGGTGCGGAGCTAAAGGCGTACATGGAGTGGTCTGCTTCATGTTATAACCAGTGGAAACCTGGTGATATCTCGATCAGCTTCAATCCGGAGAAACCTGGCTACCTCTACGACATGTTTGCAGGAGTCGATTATCAGATCGACCTCTCCAAACCTGTAGGGAAGCGGATCGTGAACGTAAAGTTCAAGGGCAAGCCCCTTTCGGATACACAGCGGCTCACCCTGGCAGTAAACAACTACCGCTACTCCTCTGCCCTCAAGGCACAGAAACTGGTGGCAGGCACGAGGGAGTGGGAATCCCCCAACTCGATTCGTGACATGCTGGTGGCCCATATCAAGGAGCAGGGAACAATCTATCCTAAGGTGGATAACAACTGGAAGATTGTTGGGGTCGATCTCTCATCCCCCCATCGCGACAAGGTCATCAAGATGGTCAATGAGGGCAAGTTGGAAGTACCCTATGCCTCCTCTTTGAACATCAATGCCTTAAAGGCGGCTGGAGTTCTCTGATACAAGGTTTCTTGATTGATTTGAAGGCCCCCGGGATTCCGGGGGCCTTCAGTGCTCTATATCCATGCTCTCAATTTTGCTGAAAAGCGTACTTGTGACACACTCTAAAGTTCATCTTCAGAATCAATACGTTTTCGTCTTCTCACACTCTCGGTAAGCAGGAACTCTATCTGTCCGTTGATGGACCTGAAATCATCTTCAGCCCAGGAAGCAATCTCTTTCCACAACGAAGATGAGAGACGGAGCAATACTTGTTTTTTTTCAGGATCTTTTTTTTCTGCGATGTCTCACCTCCTTTGTTTCTTAGTACAGGCTACCACTGTTCACTATAGGCTGTACATCACGATTGCCGCACAAGACTACCAAGAGGTTGCTGACCATAGCAGCCTTTCTCTCTTCATCAAGTTCAACCACCGAGTTTTCACTCAGCTGGTTAAGGGCCATCTCAACCATGCTTACAGCACCTTCTACTATTTTCTGTCTAGCTGCAATAATCGCAGAAGCCTGCTGCCTCTGCAGCATAGCCGCTGCGATCTCCGGAGCATAGGAGAGATGGGTTATCCTGGCTTCCAAGATCTCAAGCCCTGCTATCTCAACCTTGCTCATCAACTCCCGTTTCAGGTCATCAGCGACCTCCTTGCTGCTGCCGCGCAAGGACTTCTCATCCTCATCTTCAGGAGCATCGTAGGGGAAGAGCCTGACAACATTGCGCAAGGCAGAATCAGTCTGTATAGAGAGGTATTCGGCAAAATTGTCCACATTGAAGACAGCCTTGGCAGTATCAACAACCTTCCAGATAACCACGACTCCTATGATGATGGGGTTTCCCAAGGCGTCATTGACCTTTTGGCGCTCATTGTTCAGCGTCATCGCCTTCAAGGATATTTTCTTGTTGATGAGAGGGGTACTTCCAAGTTGGACGGTCATCGTCTGTTCAAGGGTTTTGGGAGTGTTTTTCTGTGCTGTTCGTTCACTCTGTGCAACCGGGTTGACTGCACTGACAAAGGGATTGACGAAGAAAAATCCCGGGTGCTTGATGGACCCATAGTATCTGCCGAAGAGGGTGAGGACCAACGCTTCATTTGGCTTGATGATCTTAAGCCCGGCATAGAGGATGGGGCCTATTATAAAGCCGTACAAGCCTGTTGTAACGATGATCACAATACGCAGGGCTGTAGGGAGTGCCAATGCAATACCAAGAACAAAGCCTGCTATTGCAAGCAGGATGATAAGAGAATTCGCTATAAGAAATAGCATACCATTGGTGGGATTATGCAAGACTTTCTCCTGCCCGTAGTCGATGGGAGTCATAAGGTTGTTGGTCATCTAGAACCTCCGATTACAGATGTATGATATCAATATGATACCAATAAGATAGTAAAACGAAATTCTCTATCTGTCAATCAAGATACCCCCTTCTAGGGGGAAACCTATACAAATATCGCTCTGTGGTGTATAAGGACCTATGATGAAAAATACGCTGATCATGGTCCTGATGGTTATTCTATGCTCCTCCTTGCTCTTCGCTGCCACGTTTCAAGAAGAGAAGACTAAGACGGCGGACGGTGAAGATTTTGTCTTTCCCACTGATGCCCTGCGCAGTGGAGCTGCTGTCTTCGCCCTTACGATGGGTAAGGATCGTGACAATGGAGAGCTGCAGCAAAAACAGGTGACAGGGTGGCAAGAGTATTTCGACCAAAATCCTGCGACCTTGGGCTCAGTTCCTGTCTATCACTTTCCTGTTCTTTCCGGGATCCCCTTCTTTGTCAAAGGGACCATCAGAAAAGCGCTCTACAACTATTATGCTGACAAAACTGATCCTTCGCGAGTTGGGGTGCTGTTTGTCTCCAAGACAGAGAAGTTTGCCGAACAAGCTGGTTTCCCCTCCGATGAGAGCGGGACGCTGGTCGTTGTTGCCCCTGACGGCAGGGTAGCGGGGTATGTGAAGGGTGAAGTCACTCCTTCCAAGGTGGAGCAACTGCAGAAGATGCTTGCATCCTTGTAATACCTTTGCAAGAAGTGATTCTCCACCAGATGCAACAAGACCGTATGTTTTTCATACGGTCTTGTTGGTGGTGTTCAGACTTAAATAGTGGCAAGGCTATTTCTTCTCAGTGAAAAATACCTCATTGACATAGGCAAATGAATCCTTGAGCTGTTTTTCCCAATCCTCACTTCCTGTATGCCAGAACTCCGTCACGAATCTTCGCACCCCGACATCCCAACAGGCTTGCAGGAGTAGGGGGAAGTCTACATGCCCCGTTCCATAAGGAATCTCCCTGAACTTGCCGGGAAGAGACTCCTTGATGTGCGCTGCTATGAGGTGGCCCTTGCCAAGAAGCAGGTCTTGCTTTGCCTGTTGGTTGCTACTATCGGCGGCATTCACCACATTGCCCAGATCTGGGTAGATCTGCAGGTAGGGTGAATTGATCAAAGAGACATACTTCAAAGCTTTGGCGACACTGTTCATGAAAGGGGTCTCCATGGTCTCAAAGCCAAGGAGGATGCCCTGCTGTGCAGCGAGCGTCGTTGCAATGGCTAGGTTCTCGGTGAACAACGCTTGGGTCTTCTCTGTAGAGGTCTCATAGTACACATCATAGCCGGCGAGCTGGATGATGGGGATCCCCATATAGGAAGCAAAGCTGATCGCGCGCTTCATGATATCCAAGGACCTCGTCCTTGTTGCCCCGTCTGTGCTTCCCAAGGGGTATTTCCGATGTGCCGAGAGGCAGATCGAGCCGAGGGGAAATCCAATTTCTTGCACTTCATTTCTCATTTCACGTATCTGTTTTGATGAGTAGGTGAGGCGCTTGAGCCGATAGTCGGTCTCATCGATGCTGAGTTCAAGAAAATCGTAGCCGACACCCTTTGCCTTGAGCAATTTGTCCTGCAGGGTAAGGGTATCGGGCATCGATTTTTCATATAATCCTAAGGTGAAAGATTTAATCATAGACATAATACAGTGTTGCTTCTCCAATATGACGACTTGATGAGAGTATCATATCATACTCGTTGCCCTGTGCAACAGTGACATTGCTCGGACCTGTTCCGATATCAAGGGTGTATTCGAAGTACTCCTTTGTCTGTTGGTCATACTGCACAAGAAAAAGTTCAAGGGCATGGCGACGGTAGCCAAAGAGCATGGTGGGAACACCTCGCAAGTTTCCTGCCCAGATGGCATGGATGAAGTTCATCTTCCTCTTGCATCGGTAGACCTCTGTATACTTGGTATCCTGCTCCTTGTAGATCTTCAGGACAGAGCCATGAAATCCCTCAATGACAGCCATCTCGTTGTTTCCATCCCCATCCATGTCAATCATGCAGACATCGCTGCTCTCCTGGTCCATAAGGTGGGAAATGGTCCACTTCTCGCCGACCGCTTGAGGCGGGACAATCTTATGGACCCCACTTGCTGAAGAGACCAGCGATGCAGGGCTCCCGTCTTCGAGATGGATGCGCGAGTACCCATGATTCTTTACCAGGCCATCGAGGATGACCGAGAGCGAGATCTTCTCTTCTAGATTGGCAGGAAGGGCAGCCACATAGACCTTACCCGGATCCGACCAGTCTTCCTTGTCCTTCTTGGATGTAGCGAGCGTACACGCTATGAGGTAGTTCTCATGGGCCGTATGCAGGACATCGAAGCGATGGATGAAGGGCAGGCGGATAAGGGTGGTGATGGTCCATTTCTCGGTCCCCTGGTCATAGTGTCCATGCACGATGGTGCTGTTCTCCGACTGGAAGGTCGGGAAGAAGTGCTGTACAGCGAGGAAATCACCATCGGTATCTTCCAAGGGGACTATACACATAGTCCCTCCCGGCTCCTCCCAGACAACCCTTTTCTCAAGAGTCTGTGCATCATACATGTAACAGGGGCCATGGCCTTCAGAGGCATAGAAGAGCTGTAAGCGTCCTCCAACCTTGAAAGCCGCCACTGCATAACAACGATCCATGTGATCGAGAGTCTTTTTCTCTATAGTCATTATTGCTTCCTTATAGGAACGAAGGGAAGGGGAGGTTTGTCTCAACGGTGAAACAATCATCAAAGCCCCTAGGATAGTGATACTCCCTCTTGTCCTTGTCATCAGGGTAGACAAACTTACCGCCCACCTGCCATATATACGGTTTGAACGTATATTGCAGACGATCCTTTTTCATATCGAACAGGACTGTGATCTCCTTGGGATCTGCCTGGAAATTCGCCCAGATATCGTGATGGAAGGGGATGACAACCTTAGTGTTGAGAGCCTCTGCCATCCTCAGGATATCACAGGATGTCATTTTGTCGGTAATACCCCTGGGGTTCTCCCCATAGGAGCCAAGTGCGACATCGATGGTGTGTTCATTGCCATGCTTTGCATACATGTTCGAGTAGTGGGAATCTCCACTGTGGTACAGGCTTCCCCCTGGTGTCTTGACCAGATAGTTGACTGCGCGGTAGTCCATGTCGTCAGGGAGCCTGCCCCTGATGTCACCATCGGGGGGGCCAGTTATCAGGGCGGTACGGTCAAAGGACTCCAGGGCGACCAACTCCACGTCCTTGATCTTGACCACATCCCCGGGTTTCACTGCTATACAGCGCGACAAGGGCACACCCCAGCTAGTCCACATGTCAATACACGCCTGGGGCCCGATAAAGGGGACCGAGGGGTCACAGTTCTTTAGGACAGCTGCAGCAACATTGGCATCGATATGGTCGTTGTGCATATGTGTGGAGATAATCGCATCGACCTCCCTGATAGCAAAAGGATCGAGCACAAAGACGCTGGTGCGGAGGTTGGGCTGCAGGGACTTATTGCCTGCCATCCTCGCCATCTGGTGCTGAGGCCCGATGAACTTATTTGTCTTGGTACGTTTTCCCGACCCGACCCAGAAGTCAATGCAAAGGTTGGCATTCCCTTCGGACTTGACCCAGATGCCGGTGCATCCCAGCCACCACATGGCAAAGGTGCCCGGCTCTACCTGTTCCTGCTCGATCTCCTCGTTCAGCCATGTGCCCCACTCGGGGAATGTATTGAGAATCCAGGACTCTCTTGTAATCTCATCTACCTTGCTCATATAAAACTCCTTGTAAATTGTATTATTCTTTTATCCTTTCACAGCACCTGCAGTAAGGCCCATGATCAGGGACTTTGCCGCACCAAAGGTGAAGATAAATGCAGGGACTGCTATGATGGTTGCTATTGCAGTGATTTTGCCCCATTCGGTGCCTGTATCGGTTAGGAACAGCGAGACGGCGACAGGCAGGGTTCGGGTGAAACGATCGGTGAGTACCAGCGAGAGGATGAACTCATTCCAAGCCATCCTGAAGGTGAAGATGCCGGCAACAGAGAGACCCGGTCCAATCAAGGGCAGGACTATCTTGGTGAATGTGGAGAAGTCCGAGCATCCGTCGATGATCGCCGACTCCTCAAGCTCGTAGGGAAGGTCCATGATAAAGGTGCGTATCACCCAGATGTTGAAGGGTAGGTTGATGGCAGTATAGACAAGAATGAGAGCCAATCTCCCATTTACCGAGGACCCAAAGGAGTTGAACAGGACAAAAACAGGAACAGCAAGGATTGCCTCGGGGATCATCCTAAGCAACAGCACCCCCACTATCATGGTCTTTTTTCCTCCAAACTTCCAACGTGCAAGCGGGTAGGCCGCCAAGGCACCAAGGCCGACACTGACTACAGTTGAGGTGATGGCCACTATCACGCTGTTGGTGAAGAAGCGGAAAAAGTTCGCATCAAAGAAGACAGCCTTGTAGTTGATCAGGGTCGGCACAAAAAACCATATGGGGGGTATGACAAAGGCGTCTACGGGAAGCTTCAAGGAGGTCGAGATCATCTCATAGATGGGAAAGAGGATAACTAGGGTAGCCAGTGTGATGAATATATACTTGCCTCCAAGGCTCAGGTGTTTTCGTGTTGAATATTTCATATCACTTCCCCTCTTTTCTTATGGAGCGCACAATGAGAAAAAGTGCGAAAAATACGATTATCAGCAGCAACAGCACCGAGACAGCAGAAGCGAGTCCAAGGCGTTGGCTGGTAAATGCAGTCTTGTACATATGTAGCGAGAGTACCTCTGTCGAGACACCAGGACCACCACCGGTCATGTTGTAGATGACAACCAGCGACCTGAACGAATCAATCATACGCAAAATTGCCGTAAGGCCGAGAACTGAGGCTATGTAGGGTAGCTTGATATGCAACAGGCTCTGCCAATAGTTTGCCCCATCAATATAGGAAGCCTCCATTATGTCTTTGGGAACCCCCTGCAGGCCCGCAAGGACCAAAAGGAAGACAAAGGGAAACCACTGCCATACATCGGCAATGATTACCGACGTGAGGGCGATATTGGGATCGGAAAGCCATCCGACCGGGGCAATGCCCAGCTTGGAAAGGAAGAAGTTAATCTTCCCGTAGGAGGGGTGGTACATAAAGCGCCACATGATACCCACTACTACCGGTGCTACCATGATGGGCAGGACAAAAAGAGTCCTGAAAAGCCTCATCCCTGCGAAGTCCCCTTCAAGCAACAGGGCGAAGATGGTTCCCAGCAATAGTTCAATGCTTACCACACTCAGACTGAATACAATGGTTACCCGCACACTTGATAAGAAGTTTTCACTGGTAAAGAGCTCTGCATAGTTACGCAGGCCGATGAACTTAGCTTTTTGTGACATGCTACGCAACGACCATTCAAAAAAACTCAGTCGCATGCTATTGAAGATCGGCACTAGCATGACCACCAGCAATATGATTGCCGCTGGTGCCAAGAATAAGTAGGCATTGGTCTTTCTGCCGGAGATGGTGTTCTTCTTCATGATTTCTCCATAATCGTAGGCGAATACTTACTCGTATTCGCCTACGTACCTCTATGCTATTATTTGATATATCCGGATCTGATCATGATCTTCCTGATGGGATCCACGACATCCTGCATGGCCTTGGCAGGGGTCTTTACCCCGGTGAGGCCCTGGTTGATGGCTATGCCCAGGAGGTTGTTGATCTCACCCCATTCTGGAATGATAGGTCTCCAGTCTGCGTTTGCATGTGCAAGCTGTTCGGCAAGGACTGCAAATTCAGGATACTTCTCATACAGGGAGGCATCTTTAACCGTTGACATCCTAAAGGGTGCTCCACCGGCAAGGACGATTTTTCTCTCGACCTCAGGGAGGGTGAGATACTGCATCAACAGGAATGCGGCTTCAGGATTCTGCGCATTCGAGGGGATACCAAGACCGAAACCACCAGTTTCAGAGAGACTGGTCTTTGCCTTTGGATGGGGGGCAAATGCAATCTTGTCATAGACTCTTGACTGGGCAGGATCCTTTACAGGGCCTGCAAAAACACTTGCATCAAGATACATGGCGGCATCTCCCTGGAGGAAAGCTGCAAACTCTTCATCCTGGGTAAATCCTTCCATTCCTGGAGGTCCGTATTTGATCATGGTCTTCATGAATTCGATGGTTTCCAAGGATTCCTTGCTGGTGAAGGCAGGTTCCCAGTTCTCATCAAATACTGTTGCCCCATAGGGGGAGGCGTGTAGGAGCCACCCGTGGGTTGCATGGTGTCCACTGGCGGCTCTCATGGTCAAGCCATAGACACCAGGAACATTTTCGGCAAAGAACTTGGCAGCGCTCTCGATCTCGGCATAGGTTGTGGGGACAGGTATGTTGTACTTGTCAAAGAGATCCTTGCGATAGATGAGGAAACTTGTCTCTGCTCCAAAAGGCAGGCCGAACAGCTGGGCTCCAGGGCCATCCTTGTAGATGTTCTTGCCTCCTGCAATACCGGTTACCTCTACGTAGGCTGGTACCAGGTCATCAAAGTTATAATCTGGTGCTGCCAAGCGTGGGTTGTCGAAGTAGGGCTGCAAGGGCCTGATCAGGTTGGACATTGCATACTCTGATTTCCACATGACAACCATGGTGATCAAGTCGTAGTCACCCTTTGGCTTGCTCATCTGAAGAATCTGTGAATCATGCATGTTCATATACTGCATCCTGTCAGATTCAACCTTGATGCCGGTCTTTTCAGTGAACTCATCCAGAACACCTGATGCAACCATTGCATTGTAGTGGACGTGGTTGGGGTAGTTGAAAACTACCGTCGAGCCTGAAAATTGTCTCCAGTCGAACGTGTCACTTACCTTTGCAGGTGCCTTGGGAGCCTCTGGTGCACCAGCACCAAAGAGCATTGTCCCGGCGACCAATACACTGAGTACCAATACAATCATCCGTTATTTATTCATTTCTTGTTCCTCCGTTTTGTCATCATGACTACATGACATATATATCGTAGCATGACAATTGCGATAAGCCAAGAAAAAAAAGATTGATTTGTATTAATTGGTTTAATTAAGCTTTAATTACTTTCTTTTTGTGCTTTTTGTCTTTTTAGGCAATAAGCACCTCAATCCCTGCCGCGATAAGACCCGCCTTGAATTCAGGAGGACACTTGTCGTCGGTGATGACTATATCGATAGATTCAAGAGGAGCGGAGATGAAGTTGGAAACCACCCCCATCTTGGTGTAGTCTGCCAGCACTATCACCTTTCCAAGGGTGTTCTGGATCATGGTCTGGTTGATGCTGCACTCCTGGTGGATTGTAGTGGTCAGTCCTTTTTCCAAACTGATGCCGTTTGTTCCCAGGATAGTATGCGAGCTGTACATCTCCCGAAGCGTGGTGAGGGCAAACTCACCGATGAAAGAGCGTGGATGCTTGAGATACTGCCCACCAAGAAAGAGTATCTCCACCTTGTCATCTCGGGGTGAGTCCAGGGCGGCAGCATTGTTGGTGATGACTTTTACCTGCTTGCCTTGGATGGATTGCAGTAAAAAGTTGGTTGTCGTTCCGCTGTTGGTGAACAGGATATCCTGATCTTTGATAAGAGACGCACATGTTTGTGCTATGCGTCTTTTTTCCTGCACGTTGATTATGTCTTTTTTTGCATAGTCCTCGTCGCTGAGCCTGATGTCCTGGTTCTTTGGCAAGGAGGCACCGCCGTGGGTGCGCACAAGAAGGCCCTTGTCATTGAGAAAATCCAGATCGCGGCGGATGGTAACTTTTGAAACCAGAAGAAGATTTTCCAAATCGTTGACTGTTACAGTTCCCGATGTATACAAAGCATCCAGTATCTGCAGATGCCTATTATTTGCTATTGAGTTATTAGCCATATTATCCTCATTATATTCGAACAAAAAAATCAAAAGAAACAGTAAAGAATCAATTTGACTTTTCTTTATGATGATTATAAGGTGAGTTAACAGATTGCGTCTAGGGTTTTTTAAGTTTTTACTTTTGCGAATGAGAACTTTTGGGAGGGATAGATGAATACTATAGCTATCGTCGATACTGGGACAACAAGTATGCGGGCAACTCTTTTTGACCTCTCAGGGCAGGTTGTAACGATGTTTCAGGAACATCACCCTCCCAGATACTATCATGATGGCAGAGTCGAGCACGAAGGCCCTTCCTTTCTGAGCACCTTGGAAAAATTGCTTACGACGTGCTCTTCTTTTGCAAGGGAGAGCAACCATACCGTAGAGGCGATCGCCCTTACAGGTTTTCGTTCGGCTGTTGTCCCGGTGGATAGGCAGGGACAAGCCCTGTATCCGGTGATCATGTGGCAGGACAAGCGAACCGACTCCCTTGTAAAATCGTATGAACCTTCGCTTGAAACCATCTATCAAAGAAGCGGGGCTACTATCAATTCGGTCTTTTCAAGCCTAAAGATGCAGTGGATCAAGGAAAATCAGCCTGAGGTCTACCAGAAAACCTATAAGATGGCAGGGGTGCAGGATCTGATGATCCACCACCTCTGTGGAAAGTTTGTCACCGATTACACCCTGGCTGGAAGAACCAGCTTGCTGAGTATCCACTCTCTCTCCTGGGATGAGGTCCTGCTGGAAATCTATGGCATCGATGCTTCCCTGCTCTGTGATCTTGTCCCTCCGGGTTCGGTTGTCGGCTCCTTGGAAAGGGAAGTTGCCTCCCGGCTTGGCCTGCCGGCGGGGATCGCGGTCATTTCCAGTGGGGGAGACCAGCAGTGTGCCGCCTTGGGATCGGGTCTGTTGGATGAGGAGACGGTCATTGCAAATACCGGCACTGGATCTTACGTGGTGGGTCTTTCCTCTCTTCCGATCATCGATCCGCTCAGGCGGGTCTTCTGCACCCCCTCAGCAATAGAAGGGTTGTACAATCTAGAGGGGGGGATGATATCTACAGGGTCGGTCTACCGGTGGTTCAGGGAAATGCTTGACCCGAGTCTTGATTTTGTAGCACTTGATTTTTTGGCCAAGGAATCACCCCCGGGTGCCCAAGGTGTGCAGGTTATCCCTCATTTCAAGGGAAGTGGATCCCCCTATTGGGACCCGCAAGCAAAGGGGGTCATCAACAACCTGACGCTGAGTACCACCAAAGGTGATATCGCTAGGGCAATCCTGGAAGGGATAGCCCTGGAGATACAGGAGAACATCACTATCTTTGAATCTGTGGCGCACCCTATCACTCAGATGCGTGTCTCAGGAGGCATGGCAAAAAGTGCTGTCTTCAATCAGATTCAAGCGGATATCCTCCAAAAGGAGGTCATCCAGCCCTACAACACCGAGACTACCTCCTTGGGGGCATGGGTCAATGCCTCGGTGGCCCTTGGCCATCATAATACCCATCTGGTGGCCTACACGAAGGCAGTTTCCTTACAGCGTTCAAAGCTCTACACTCCTGATGAGACCCTTGCACCGCTGTATGAGGAGTTGCTCAAGGGTAAGCACAAGTATCTTTCCGCTTTCAGCTAATTTTTTTATACAAGCTTCGTTATCTGTATAAGGTTGTACCAATAGTATTTGTTTGTTGCTTATAACAGGATT
>CAZPOJ010000068.1:0-15360 GCA_964588005.1 uncultured Sphaerochaeta sp. | reverse complement strand
CTGGTTCCCTATTTAGGTATACACAAACGCAGGAATTTACTATAGTGGCGTGATATGAAAAAGACATACCTGTACAGGTCCCATGCAATGAGGGGAATCATCCGAATCTTCAACCTGCACACTGAAAGGACCCTCCTTTTGAAAAGTGAGAACTTTACCGAAGATATTCAGAAAATCCGTTTTGAGCTCGACATGGGGAACTTCCCCAACAAGGAGCTGCAAGCCGAATATGAAGAGCAAGGCCTAGAAATATTCACCATAGAACCCCTGATCATTGCAGAAAAGAAAGAGAACCTTGACAAGCTCCTCCAACAGGGGGAGAAGAAAATCGAAGACCTTAAGATTCCTTTTTACCAGAGCTGAAGCAAAGTGAGCTAGTCTTGCCCTTTCTCTGTATGGAGGAGAGCGATGTACTACCGAATGCGTTTTTCCAGCAAACAGGCGATCTATACAACCGAGGAGAAGGCCCGTCAATTACTGCTTAGGGTATACCTGCACATAGAAAAGCAAGGAGGCACTATCCTGGACTACACCCTGCTGCCAACCCTGCTGGATCTGCTCATCAGCCACCCGGGCGGCACACCCCGGTTCGGCTTCATCGGCCACCGGTGCACCTTGGAGTACATACCCAATACCCTCTCTCTACTACCCCACTACAAACAAATCAGCGCCACACTCCCGGAGGCCGGGAGAAACTACCCGCTTTGTGGAACCTACGAAGCATACCACGGCAGCTCTTGCCTCTGCTCCCTAGGGAAGGTTGGCCCTTTTACCCATGAATTGACCATACAGACCATATTGCTAGAAAAAAGCTCCCCTACAGTACAGGGGAGCCTCAAGATGCACGCCTAGTGCGCTGAATCTGTTTTTTTATCTTGCAAGATAAGGGAACGTACTCCCTCAACGGCGACCTTTATGGCAGCATCTGTGTCGTGGACCTTGGGATTATCCATACCCAACAGCTCGCGCTCCTGGTTTCCCACCACCAGGAAGGCGCTGCCACAGCGAGCTCCCAACTTTGCGGCAACCACAAACAGGGCGGCACTCTCCATCTCACTGGCAAGGACACCCAGGCGTTTCCACGCTTCCCACTTGTTGATCAGGTCATAGGAGACCGGCATCTCCGAAGGTGAGTGCTGACCATAGAAGGAGTCCTTGCACTGTACCACCCCGGTATGGTTGCGGCTTCCAAGACGAGTTGCTGCCTCTTTCAGGGCAGAGACCACCTCAAAAGTGGCAACAGCGGGAAACTCGATGGGAGCATACTCGCGACTTGTACCCTCCATCCTCACTGCCCCTGTGGCAATGACCACATCCCCGCCTTTGACATCCAAGGCTATGCCGCCACAGGTGCCCATGCGGATAAAGGTATCGCTGCCACACAAAAAGAGCTCCTCCATAGCGATTGAGGCCGAAGGCCCTCCTATCCCGGTGGAGGTCACCGAAACCTTCTCCCCTTCAAGGGTACCTGTATAGGTGACATATTCGCGGCTGTCGGCAACAAGGTGTGCATCCTGGAGATAGGCGGCTATCAAAGGGACGCGCTTAGGGTCTCCGGGGAGGATGACGTAACGCCCCACATCGCCCTCCTTGATATGCAGATGGTATTGGATACCAGTTCCATTCATATAATCTGACATAGTTACTCCTTGTAAAAATCCTAGCATGCATCGCTCAAGTTAGCAAGAAAACACCGCCAAACTGCAGAGCTCTAATATCCCATATCCTTCAGGAGGGACGAAAGGACTCTGAACCGTTCTCCCAGTATCTCCCCATCCTGGCCCATGGCATCGGCAAGAAGGCGTATGTCGGTGTCGATAAGGGGGTTGTTCTTACAGACCTCAACGGTCATCGCCCCTCCTTGCACCCCTATCCTGTCGATCTGCATATCTTCAGGGTCATAATACTTCTCAAACCGATAGGCATCTTGGAAGTAGAGACTTGTCCTGGCGAGCAGTATTGCCAAATCAAGGACTCTGTTCAAAGGGAGTTCCTCACTCTGACGAGACCACTTCTCCCCGGTATGACGCCATACCTTGGCAGAAACCTCGACACTGCCACGGTCATTCCACTGGGCCAGCCCAATGGAGAGCCCTTGTGCATCCGAGTCGTTGGCGCGCTTGCCATCGACCTCACTATAGTTCTCAACGACGATAACCGGCTTATGTTTCAGTGTTGCGGGTATTTCCATACCTGTATCTCCTTTGCTTCTGGGTATTTTTCCAAATATATTGCAGCAAGGACTTTCAGGTCATCCTTATAATCCTTGCTCTGGTCATGCTTGTCATAGGGTAGCTCCTCAAGGACGGAGAAGCTGAACTGCTCCCCTCCATGCAGGGTATAAAGCTGTTGCACCTCAGGCTCATTGAGCAAGCCCCCTATGGAGAGTCTGAACAAGATCGAGTTCTTAGCACTCTCCAAATTGGTTGCCCACCCTATAAAAAGGTCTTCAGTAACATCACAGCGCAAGGCAAAACACCCCATGGGGGGCTTGCTCTCCTTGTACTGCTCTCTGAGCTTTTTCTTGTCGATCTTCATCGTTCCCTCCTCCTGTATAATCTGTGTTTTTTCACTCTAAGATCTCTTGCATCAGAATAGGGTATTATTTATCTACTAAATTAGTAATTTACTAATTTAGAAGATAACTCATAGGCAAAAAAAAAGCAAGGGCAACGCCCCTGCAATCCTCTGTACCATGCATGTTTTAACCAAAAAACACGTAGGTCTTTCCCATCCCCCCATCCTCGGGAAGAGCAAAGCGGAAATCCTGCACATGCTGGCTCTGTTTCAGATACTCCCCTATTCCACGACTGAGGATGCCGTCCCCATAGCCATGAATGATGGAAAACGAGGAAAACCCATGGACCAGGGCGCTCTCTATCTGCGCATCCAAGGCAGCGAGGGCCTCCTCCAGGGTCTGGCCGCGCACATCGATGACCATCTTTGGGGCGGGGGTACTGCTGTGGTACTGCACATGGACCTTTTTCTCTTTTTCCTTCTTGGGCAGGAAGAGCTCGCTCTCATCCAAGGTGAACCGCATCGTTCCGATGGCAACGACCCACTTGCCCTTTGATGCCCTGCGTATGATGCGACCCTCACGCCTGGCCTTGCCACAGAGGACATCCATTTCAGGGGCGAACTCTATGGGTGTCTTGTTTGTTGCATACTCCTGGAGTTCTTCAATTTCTGCTTCTATCTGTTCTTCTGTCTCTTTCTGCTTCTCTTGCAACGAGGAGACAAAGGCCTTGACCTTGCGCGTCTTCTCGCGCGTTATCTCACCGCTACGCAGGTCTGCGACAAGCCCTTCAAGTTCGCTGCTCTTCTCGCGCATAAAGCGGTAGAGGGCGCTATTTTGCTCCTGCTTGAGCAGATGGGCGTCCTGCTTGAGCTTCAACTCCTTGAGTTGGACCTCCCTCACCTGTTGCTGCAAGGCGTGGCGACGTTCTTGCATCTGGCGCTCAAGACGATCTGCTTCACGCCTACGTTTCTCCAGGCCCTTGATAATCTCCCCTATCGCGACAGCTTCACTGCCGAGGTACTCTTTTGCCTTATCAAGTACCTCAGGGGGAAGACGCATAGCCTTGGCGGTATCAAGGGCGTGGCTGTCTCCGGGGATACCGCTGATGACCTTGAAGGTGGGCTGGTGGGTCTTCTCATCAAACTCCATCGAAGCGTTGATGACGTTCTCCTTGGCATAGGCGAACTGCTTGAGCACCCCGTGGTGGCTGGTAACCAGGGTAAGCTTTGCCTTCTTCAGGCAGTACTCCATCGTTGCCCTTGCCAAGGCGGCCCCCTCCACAGGGTCGGTACCGCTTCCCAGCTCGTCCATGATGACCAGGGAGTTTTCCGTCATCTTGCCCAGGATATACCCTATCTGCTTCATATGGCCGCTGAAAGTGGATAGTTCCTCTTCTATGCTCTGCTCGTCCCCTATATCGGTAAAGATATCATCGAACAGAGGGAGGGCACTGCCATCCCTTGCCGGGATGAAGCCACAGAACTGGTTCATGAGGGCCATCAGGCCCACAGTCTTTATCGTGACGGTCTTTCCTCCGGCATTGGGTCCTGAGATGACAACAGCCTGCACCTTGGGATCTAGCTGTACGGTGATGGGAACAGCCTTCCTGCCCAAAAGAGGGTGACGGGCATCGAGCATGGTGAAAAGAGGACTCTCAAGATTCACCTCAGTTGCCTGGGTATCAAAGCTGTACCGTCCCAAGGCAAAGTGAGCATCGGCAAAGCCGACCATATCCAAAAGCGAGTGCAACTCCCTTTTGCATTTGCGTGCCTTGCCGTCAAGCAGGGCAAGCAGCTTGGCGATTTCGACCAGGATCTGGTTCTCCGCCATCACCACCGAGTTGTTCATCTCCACCAGGCGGTAGGGTTCCATGAAGACGGTATTACCCGATGAGGAAGCACTGCTGATGAACCCCTCCACTTCACTACGGCGATCATTGCGTACAGGGATGACCACCCTTCCATCTCGGTAGACGCTCTGGTCGCTTTGCATTGCATCTTTTTTTGTCCGCATAAAGTCGTTGCAAAACCGTACGCGCTCCCCTTTAGCCTGTTCAACCTGCTTTCTCAGCGCCTTAATTGCAGGGTGGCTCTCCTTGACCTCACCCGACTCTTCAAGGATAGAGAAGATGTTGGTCTTAAGCAGCACAAGCGACTCGTCAATAGCCTCGCCCAGCAAGCCATGGATGGGCAATAAGGGCCCACTGTTCTCCAGGCTCTGGTTACAGTACTCCAACAAAACTTCTGCACTTTCTATATAGCGGGCAAGGGAAATCAGGTTCGGCCCGTCAAGGACGAGCAGGGGGTTTTCCAGGATAGCCATGCTCTCGCCCACTTCGTCAAAGGAGGAGGGCATGCCTGCGTTGGGCTGTCCAAGCAGGCGATAAAAGGATGCTACCTTCTCTTGTCTTCTTTTCAATGCCTCCCGTTCGGTAAGGAACGGTAGTTTGGCTACTCTGTGGAAACCCTCCTGACTGAGGGTGCAACCCTGAATCTTCTGCAGGACAGTGAGAAATCCCAGGTCTTCAATACTCTTCTTGTTCATGCTTTTCCATATTTCTGTATCGTTCGCGACTTTGGTCGCTTCTTCCCATCCATTCGGGATTTTTATCATCCAAGGAAGCGAGCATCCTCAGATAGCTGCCGTACCGGTCGTGATGGATCTTCCCTTCTTCAAGCAGGCGCTTGACTTCGCAGTCGGGCTCCTCACTGTGCAGGCAGTGGTCGAACGCGCACTTCTTTGAGGGCTCGACAAACTCAGGAAAGGATTGTGCTATACGTTGGGGATCCCCATGGGGGACCTGGATCTCGCGCACCCCGGGGGTGTCCACCAGGGTAAAGTCGGGGCCTTCGATCATCAGGGAGTAGTTGGTGGTATGCCTGCCTCGGTTATACTTCTCAGAGATATCCCCTATCTTCTGGTCCACATCCAGGATTCTGTTGATGAGGGTGGACTTGCCTACCCCGCTCTGTCCAATGAAGGCGACCGTCTTGCCTTGCAAAAGGGAAACAAACTCAGGCAGGCCCTCACCGGTGAGGGCGCTGACCCCCCTGATGGTATAGCCTAGCTTGTTGTAAAGGGCAAAACGTTCAAACTCATCCTCGGTCAGGAGGATGTCGCTCTTGTTCATCACGATCATGACATCCACGCCAATACTGCATGCGATGACGCGGTCGATGAAGCGGGGTCGGAAGGGAGGAGCATCCGCACTGCAGACACAGACTATCAAATCCATGTTAGCCACTACCGTCTGGTTGCTGCTGCCCTTTACGTTCCAACGCTGAAAGCAGTTGGTACGCTCAAGGCGCTCCAGGATGAGTCCTTCCTTGGTTCCTGTAATGACAAAGGTGACCCTGTCACCGACGGCAAGGGGGTTGTATTCATGCATCCCGGTGTCCAGCTGCTTGCCCTTGATACGGCAAAGATAGCTCTCCTGCCCATGCTGTACTGTGTAGATATTGCTGATTCCTCTTGTGACAATTCCTGTATATTGCTGCATGGCTATACTGTACTGGTAAAGAGCCCTGCTTGACAACTCTCTGAGATTTGGTACTGTTAGCATATGTTTAATTTTAAGACGTGCGAACAGCCGAGATGCAACACCTATATCTGTGGTGAAGGGCCCTTTTGCTATCGCCACAGCCCGAACAAGGAGGAGCTGCACACATGGTGTGTAACCTCTCTCCTAGGCGATGATGAGGTGGTGGACCTCTCGCTCACCGGAGGGGAGTTTGAAGCACTCACCATCCCCCCAAAAGAGTTCACATCCTCCAATATGGCGTGGTGTACCTTCAGGGACGTTGACTTTTCCGAGTGCACTTTCATCACCAGCTTCTTTGACTTCTGCCTCTTTGAAGGGTGTCGATTCAACGGCATCACCAGCAGGTACTCCATTTTCTCAGGCAGCAAGATGATAGATTGCGACTTCAGCGGGTCTAACATCACACACAGCAACTTTGTCGGTATTGATACGCTGAGGTGCAACTTCAGCGACTGCGACCTCTACTACACCAACTTCGGCACCAGCTTTCTTCGAGACACGGACTTTATCGACTGCAACCTCAAGAAGGCGGACTTCGCCCATACAAACCAGCGCCGGGTATCCTTTCGCTACTCAAACTACGAGGAGGCCCGCCATTGAGGATCTATCAGCATTTTTCTGTCGTAGGGTTTTGCAACACCTACCTTATAGGATCAAAAAAAGGGAGTGATGCGATCCTCATAGACCCCGGCCATGTCGATACCGAACTGATACACCTGATCGAGTCCAACGAGTTCAAGCTCAAGCATGTACTGCTCACCCATCGCCATATGGCACACACCGCAGGCCTGGGCACCCTGGTGAAGATTTACAACCCCACCATCTATGCCTCGGGCTTCTCCTCCTACGAGTATCCGGTCAAGCCCATCAGCGACCACCAGACGCTCAGTTTGTGCGACCTTGAGGTCGAGGTCATCCATGTCCCCGGCCACAGCCTGGACAGCCTGGTCTACAAGATCGACCACGCCCTGTTCACAGGGGACACCCTGATGTGCGGGCGTGTGGGTTCAACTGAGGGGTATCGCGAACAGGCTCTGTTGCTGCGCTCCATCTGGAATCGCCTGATGACTCTTGATGAGAATATCCTGCTCTTTCCTGGGCATGGGACTGCAAGCAAGCTTCGCATCGAGCGCATGTTCAACCATCAACTGCTGGAGCTGGGAGCCCTATCCAAGGAGAGGCAAAACTGGCGTGAAGATGAGTAGGCTCTTATGAGCGAACGTAGGATAGGAACCTGGGGGGTAAGGGGGCGCGAAAGCTCACTCGCTCTCCTTTAGTCGGGTGATCCACTTCCAAAAGCAAGGCATGCAGCATCAAGGTGGTACCATCATCCTTGCCGTAGATGACATCCCCGATCACAGGGTGTCCCAAGGAAGCGAGGTGCACCCGTATCTGGTGGGTCCGTCCTGTATGTATGTTGATGCGCAACAGCGCAAATCCCGGGAACTGGCGCAAGACCCAGTAGTGTGTGAGGGCACTTTTGCCCTCTTCACCACTGCAGGTGACAAACTTCTTGCGATTGCGGGCGTCGCGCTTGATGTTTGTCTGTATGCTGCCCTCAACCCGGGAGAACGTACCTTTGGCCAGGGCAATATAGGTCTTGGTTGTGGTATGCGCCTTGAACTGATCAGAAAGTGACTGCAGGCTATCTTTAGTCCGTGCAATGACCATCGTCCCGCTGGTATCCTTGTCGAGGCGGTGGACTATACCGGGGCGGATCAAGGGGGAGTTGAGCGAGGGCTCTTCCGCCTCATCCTCTTCAGGGCTCTCTTCGTCGGTGAATATCGTGCTGAAATCCATCCCATAGCGGCCTAGCAGTGCGTTTACCACTGTACCTTCATGGTTTCCCACAGCCGGGTGGACGACCATCCCCGGCTCCTTGTCGATGACCAGCATGGCCTGGTCTTCATACAACACCTCCAAAGGCAGATCCTGGGCGCACAACCCTTCAAAGATCTCTTCTGTATAGGTGACCGATATAACATCCCCATTTTTAACAGGCTTGCCTTTCTTAGCTGGTTTTCCATTGAGGAGAATGATAGTCCTCTCCTCGCTCAGGAGCGAGCGCCTCATGCCCTCCTGGGCAAGGTAGAGATCAAGGCGCATCTTCTCTTCAAGGTTGTTGACGACAAACTCTCTTTGTTGTTCCTTGATGGCCATTACAGAGCCTCCCTTTCACCGAGTATATAGTCGGTTACAGCAATTCCAAGCGAAAGAACACTAGCGATACCGCCTTGAATTAAAAGTGCAGTCAGGGGGTCATCTTTGGCAGGCTGTGCCCAGCCGGCATTGGCTGCCAGCGAGTAGCCCAGGCTTGCGACTGCCATCGTAATGACAAAAGATCCAAAAAACAGGATCTCACCCCTTCGCAGCTTATAGGACCAGAGGGGAAACTCATTTTCCTGGTAGGGCTCGTAGGCAGGCAGACTCGCACTGCTCAAGGGCACAAGCGAGCAACAGAAAAGAATGAGCACTACCACAAACAGCGTTTTTTTCATCATCGGTGTTGCCTCTCTCCAAACAGGCGCGTTCCCACCCGCACCATAGTAGATCCTTCGCGAATAGCAAGGGCGAAGTCTGAACTCATCCCCATGCTCAGCGTTGAGAAATCAAGATGGGGGTAGCGACGGGAGCAGGAGTGCTGCAGATTACGAAGAAGCGCAAACGCTGAGCGAGTCTCCTTCTCGCCTCCCGAGAGGGGGCCTATGGTCATCAGGCCACGGACCTTGATACCCTTGAGTTCGCTGATGGCATCAAGGGCGCTATAGAGGTCAGCTTCACATTCAAAGCCACTTTTGGAAGCCTCTTCACTGGTATTGTACTGCAGGAGAATCGGCATCTTTCGCCCCTGGGCAATACAGGAGGCGCTGATGCGCCTGGCAAGCCTGAGCGAATCGACACTATCGATAGCATCGACGAGACCTACAATTTTGTTTACCTTGTTGGTCTGCAGGTGTCCGATAAGGTGCAGCTTCATCCCTTCAGTTCTCACCAGGGGGAACTTTTGTTCCACTTCCTGGACCCTATTCTCCCCGAACAACCTCTGGGAAGCGTCGAACAGCTCAAGGATCTCGCTATAGGAGTGCGTTTTACTCACAGCCATCAGCTGTATCTTGGAGAGGTCCCTCCCCCCTTCTTTTGCAGCTACCTCTATCTCTGCAAGCATATGGTCAAGTCGTGTTTGAGCTTTCATCTCTGTTTCCTTTGGTTATTCTTTTTCCTCTGGCTTCTCTGGTTTTTCTTTTTTTCCCGATAGGAGCGGAACTCCATCTTCAGCAGCTCAAGCTGCAACCGCTGTTCCTCATTCTTTGCTGTAATGGAAGGGAATGCATCCAAGATCCGTCTTGATCGCTTGTTCAGCTTGATCCTGCGATCTTCAAGCTCCCGGTTCAGGCGTACTTTCAACCTCTCCAGCGATGGATTGCTCTTCTCTTTGGCTAGCAGTTCGAATCGAAGCTCGAGCTCTTTGACCTTAAGTCTAAACTCAACGAGCTGTCTCTGGAAGGTATTCAGGCTGAATATGCTGATGGTCGTATCTATTGCAATGACTAGGAGCAGGACAGTGCTCACAGGATTCAGTACATACTCAGGAATATCTTGCACAAAGGCGGTAATGGCAGGGTGTATCCAGTAGATGGCTGCAACACCCATCAAGCCGAACAGCGTCGAGTTGAGCAGGCAGACCCGTCCGTGTATGTTGGCAAACTTCTGGGAGTAGTCCCAAAGTTGGGTATGGAAGATCTTCTCCAGTACAAAGCTGGTTGCATACTCCAAGGCGCTGGTCAAAAAGAAGGCAATGAAGAAGACCAGGATCGGATGGGCAGTGAAAAAAAGCAGGGGGATGATGATCAACAAGGCTCCAAAGCCATAGATCGGCAGATATGGGCCGTGGAGAAATCCACGGTTTACCAACCGCCTCATGGGAACTGAACAGTAGACAACCTCACTGATGTAGCCGATCATCGCATATATCACAAAATAGAAAACGTACTGGTCAAACTGCATCATGACCTCCCACTCGTTGCAACTATACCCAATTGACCTTAACGGGGCAACACCGTCGATTTCTTGATCACTTTCTTGACAGAATCCTTGCTACCTTCTCTTCGCAGATGGATGGTATAGATACCCAAGGTGACCAGAATCAGCGAGATGGGGTACTTGATGTGCATAATATCCTCTCCGAGCACCAGGGCCGAGAAAAGAGTTCCTGCAATGGGGACAATGAAAGTGAAGACGCTGATCTTTCCCACGGGGTGGTACTTGAGAATCTGGGACCAGAGGCTGAAGGCAAGGGCGGAGAGCAAGGCAAGATAGCCCAGGACCAGAATACCGGACAGAGAGACCACAGCCAAAGTCCCTCCACTGCCAAGGCCGATAATGATCAGAGCCAGCCCTCCAAGGGTCAGGTTGTAGGACGTAATGGCCAAGGGGCTGTCCCTTTGGGTGATCTTCCTGTTGAAGACTGAGCCAATGGCAAAGCAGAGCTGGGAGATAAGGAGCATCCCTTCCCCGTTTAGGGAGAAGCGGATGGACCCTTCCCCTAAGGTGGAGATGAAGATGCCAAAGACACAGACGATCGAGCCGACGACCTTTTGGATAGTGAGCTTGTCATTGGAGAAGAAGAAGTGAGCGAGCACCACAGCGTAGCAAGCTGAGACGGAGGAGAAGATGGTGGCAGCGGCACCTGTAGTGTTTGCAACCCCTATGTAGGCAAAGAAGTACTGAGCTGTCGTCTGCACCAGGGCAAGAATAAGTACCCACGGGTAGTTCTTTTTCTGTATGGTGGGCATCTTCTTGGTAGTTGCGCGATGGTAGGCAACCAACAGCAGCCCCGAGAAGAAGAACCGTATTCCTGCAAAGAGGATTTTGGAGCTGATACTATCGCCAATGGCGAACAACTCGTATCCTACCTTGATCGTGGGAAATGCGGTTCCCCAGAGCAGGTTGCAGAAGATAGCGATCAAGATCGCCATCTTGGGATTTTCAAACAGGCTGCGTTTCATACATACCATCCTTACAAAGTAAAAGCGCACCCAAATGAGGATGCGCTTATGACCGGAGAGGGATTTGAACCCCCGACCAGTTGCGTGTAAAGCAACCGCTCTCCCACTGAGCTATCCGGCCGACAAATGAGAAAGTACCACGAAGGAGCGGCAGGTGTCAACTATGAAGAGGATAATAGTTCGACTAAGACAAAAATTGCTCTCTCCCTATGCACCCATTCCATGAGATTACCCAGGCAGGATGGTAAAAAACTGAGAAGCAATCCTCTGGAGGATTCCTTCCCAGTGCACTTCTTTCAGCATGCAATAAGAGAGTACCATCCTCTTTCCATCTACTTCCTGGGGGGTGCGTTGGTATCCTTGAGCATCACATCATGGGTGCCTCCCTCCAGGATGGTGGTCGAGGAGACCAAGGTCAGCTTGGCCTTCTCTTGCAGTTCCCTGATGTTCAGGGCTCCACTGTTGCACATCGTCGAGCGCATCTTGCTCAGGGAGAGCTGCACGTTGTCCCTCAAGGGGCCTGCATAGGGGACAAAGGAGTCTACCCCCTCCACAAAGGAGAGTTTGCCGTCCCCGCCCATATCATAGCGCTGCCAGTTGCGTGCCCTAGCCGAGCCTTCCCCCCAGTACTCCTTCATGTAGGAACCCTTGACGTTCACCTTCTCGGTGGGGCTCTCGTCAAAGCGGGCAAAGTAGCGACCCAGCATAAGAAAGTCCGCTCCCATGGCAAGGGCGAGCGTCATGTGATAGTCATGGACAATGCCGCCATCTGAGCAGATGGGGATGTAGATGCCGGTCTTCTGGTAGTACTCGTCCCTGGCCTTGGCCACCTCAATGACAGCAGTCGCCTGCCCGCGTCCTATACCTTTGGTCTCGCGTGTTATGCAGATGGAGCCGCCTCCGATGCCGACCTTGATGAAGTCTGCCCCGCTTTCGGCCAGGAAGAGGAAACCCTCTCTGTCCACGATATTACCCGCTCCAACCTTTACCGTATCACCATACTCTTTTCTCACCCACTGAAGCGTCTTCCTCTGCCACTCGGTAAACCCTTCAGAGGAGTCGATGCACAACACATCAGCTCCACTGGCAAGGAGGGCCGGGACCCGTTGTTGGTAGTCGCGCGTATTGATACCCGCTCCCACAAGATAGCGTTTACGGCTGTCGAGCACCTCGTCCGGATGCTCCTTGTGGCTTTCGTAGTCCTTGCGGAATACAAAGGAGATAAGGCGGTTATCCTTATCGACGATTGGCAATGAGTTGAGCTTGTGCTCCCAGATGATGTCATTTGCTTCGCTGAGGGTAACACCCTCCCTAGCGTAGACAAGGCGGGAGAAGGGGGTCATAAAGGAAGAGAGCGGGGTATCCATGGCCATCCTGCTCGGTCTCCAGTCCCGGCTTGAAACAACGCCTTGCAATACCCCATGGGCAGTTCCATCAGAGGTTATGGCTACGGTATTGTGCCCAAACCGCTTCTTCAGTGCAATAAGATCCTCTAGGGTCTGGTCCTCGCGAAGGTTGGAATCACTGGGGACAAAGCCAGCTTTGAAGGCTTTTACCCGTGCAACCATCGCACACTCCTCTTCAATGCTCTGCGAGCCGAAGATAAAGCTTATTCCCCCTTCACGGGCAAGGGCCCTTGCCATGGACTCTCCACTTACAGACTGCATGATCGCACTGACCAAGGGTATGTTCAGCGAAAGGGAGGGCTCTGCACCTTTGGCATACTTTACCAAGGGCGTTCGCAAGCTTACGTTGGAGGGGATAGCGTTTTCATCAGAATAGCCGGGTACCAACAGGTACTCACTGAAGGTGCGTGAAGGTTCGTCAAAAAAATATGCCATACTAAAGGTCTCCTTACAGGGTATGGCAACTTATTCTGCACAATTAATCCCTTTTATGCAATAATCCTGCAACAAAACCGAAAGGTATTGTTGCAGGAGGAAACCTGACGAGAGAAGAGAAATATTCAAGTTTACTACTGAATATTTCTTAGCAGGGCATTCCAGTTGATATCTGTTTGAACAGCATGGCCTATCTGGGGTACGCGAAACAGCATATCCAGAACAAGATCAGCTGCACCTTCAGCTGGATCAAAGAGTGTTTCATGCACTAAAATCATCTCTCCTTGCCATTTATCTTGAAGCCAAGAGTCCATGAATTCTTTCTGGAACACTTCGGTCAATGTCTGGCGATACGGAGGAGAAGCTAAGAAACCTCCAATGTACAAAGAGCTAGGATCGAAGATACTGATGGAGCAGAACAGATCTGCAAGAAGAGATCGAATTAATTCTTTTCTGATTGCAAGATCAGTGTCCAGTTTGAGCAACGCATCTTTTGCAATGTGTACCTGGCCTATAGACCCTGTTCCCATCAAAGACGAGGAGCGAAACTCTCCAGAGCGAGCAAAAGAGCCACGGAACAGCTCCCCATGTATTACTACGCCCAGTCCAAGCCCTAGCGTAGGAATCTCTTCAGGCACCACCTCAGGACGGTGTAATCTTGATAATAAATAGAAATAACTATCGCGAGAATCTTCAACGTTGAACAAATATTTTACAGCACAACAGTTTGCATCATTTTCAAAGATGACAGGAAAGGAGAACTGAGAAAGGAAGTCGGAAAAATCAGCCTTATACAGGCCATGGGTCCAGCACTCGTCAATACAGGTATTGCCATCCAAGACAATCCCAGGGACTGCAATGCAGACCCCCAACAAGGGGATTTTACCAGAAAGATCTGTAGCTTTTGCCAATACCTCTGTAACAAGGTCTTCAAATCGCAGGCGATCACCAGAAACCTGATGGCTCGTGTAGGGCAATTCAGACTTGAAGAGAGGAGTGCCGGTTATATCGCTGAGATAGATCCGGTAATATGAACTGAGCATTTCAACACCCACTACCCTTCCAAACTCTGGATTCAACTTCATAAGATTAGCCTTTGGACCTTTCTTACCTTGTTGCAATTGTGAATCAGAAATCGGATCACCTTCCAATATCGACCCATTTTCCAAGAGGCGCACGATGTTATACGAGACCGTTGAATTCTGAAGTCCCAGTTCATGGGCTATGCCCACCCTGCTTGCAGGCTGTCTGCGCAATAAATTCAAGATCAAAAGGGCATTAGCTTCCTTCTGATAGCGACTATTTCCAACAATTTTCATCTTTACCTACCAAATATTCTTTTGTATTGCACTCTACGGCAAGAGTCGCTCATGTTTATCAGACCAACTATGTGGCTTTTTACCCATGATCAAAACCATAGAAAGGAGTATTCCTTACAAAGAATACAAACGGGTACAGATTAAATACCTGATAATCTATGAGGTTAGTACGCTTCCATTACAATACAACTACCCATCATAGCACTGATTGTCTCAAATTTCTTGAAGTTTTTATTATATTTACAACTTCACCAACTCCGTCTCAAAATCCCCATCCAAGGGATAGATCGGCCTTGGGAGCTTCTTATACGGAAGACGCTCAAACAACTCATCAGTGGAACCGGTGGTAAGGGCCATCATCGACCTCTTTGCAATGGCGCGTATCTCAGGCTCCAGATACCCAAGCTTCACCACGATGACCTTGCGCTCTTCAGGTTCCACCCCAAGGACTCGCATCATCTCAGGATCATAGCAGCCCACATGCCCGCTGGTGACCACCACATCAACGCCCTCAACATCCAGGAGGACCAAGTCGCTGTCAAAGGCAGGTGCCCACTTCTCTGTGATGGCCTTCACCTCAGCCTTGATGGCTATAGGCTTGCTCTTTTCTGTATCAAACTTGGCACCAAGGGTTGTCTCTATTGTCTTGCCAACACCGGCCTTCTTGGCCAGCTTTACCACTTCAGGATCATAGAAACCCTGGTAGACCAACGGAGGAGTAAGACTTGAAAGCGTCTTGTCCTTAAGAATCAAGGCGAGGAAGTTCGTCACATCCTGGCTCGACCCTGCAGTAGGGTTGTCCCCGCTGTCGCTGATCACCACAGGGTAGACACCCTCTTCCAACGAAGCCTTGGTTGCTTCCAGGGCATCCTCAGGCATCCGTGTCTCGTTGTAGAACCCAAACTCCTTGCGCTTGGCCCAAAAGGTTTCTGCCAATTCCTTGCTCAGCTGGTCAGCAAGCGCCTGGTCTCCATCGGTGGTCACCACCGCATGTACCCCGTTCTCCTCGCCATCAGCCCAGGGGAAGCCAAGCAGGTAGGAGCAGGCCAGCACATGAGAACGCCCCTCCATCTTCCGTAGCTCCTTGATCAGGGTGATCATCGGCTCGACCGAGGTCTCGCTCTGCTCACCAGCA
>CAZPOJ010000067.1:0-15450 GCA_964588005.1 uncultured Sphaerochaeta sp. | reverse complement strand
TCAGAAAACGTAGAACGACTGGCAAAATCCCAGAAGAGGTACGCAAAATCTGAAAAGGGAGCATCCCAGGGTTTTTCAAACCCTGCATAATGCACCAGTTTTGGGTTTTTTCTTGCCTCAAGATAGGCCTCCAATACAGGATGGGGCCCCCGCTCTATGATCGGGAGCCTACGGTTATTGCAGTTCACTACCGTATTCCAACAGAGGGGGAGCAAGTGCAAGTGCCCCTTGCACTCCTTGTTGAGAATATCCTGGTCGTTATAGCGGTAGCGCCGCTCCCCAGCCAGAGTTAGCCACTGGTCGACACTGTGGAGCTTGTGCATAGCCTTGAGGTTCAGCACAAGCACCCCAGCCTGCAGATAGGGGTCAGAGTCCTCCATCTGCAGGACTTCACGCATATATTTTACCAGGGAAGGGTCATCTTTTCTTTGTCCGGGTATCTCAGGATCAAGGGCTGCACCCAAGGCAGAGGAGCCCAGGTCAATGGCAAACAGTTCAGAGACATCAGAGAGGATGACGGTGTCACAATCAAGGTAGAGCACCTTGTCGTACTCAGGAAGGATATCCCCAATGAGAAACCTGTAGTAGGTCTCCATGCTGATATGGTCTGTAGTATTCTTTTGAAGTTTCCTGCCAGCGAGCATCGCTGTGGGGTTGAAGAACCTCAGTGAGACATTATCCCACCGTGAGGCCATCAAGAGGAGCCGATGCTTGGAATCCTCGGAAAGATTCGACTCCAACACCACAATATCATAGATATCTGTGGTGTTAATCTGTTCCAGCATCGATTGGATGGAGACACCCAAAAAAGGAGCAAAATGTTCATTGGAAGCAAAGACAACAGGAATAGCGTCTTCCTTGATCGCCTTGAGATAGAGAGGGGTACTCCGCTCGCCAAACACAACAGAGGAGAGTGTGTGCACCTTCTTGGAGGCATCCCCTTGGAGGCGTAGAATAAAAAGGTGGGTCACCATATGCCCAAGGGCCTCTAGGGCGACCACCTCTTGCCTGCTATAGCCTCGAATATCCCTGCCGGATAAAAACTTGTCATAGAGGCCAAACAACAGCGGGCAATACTGATCAAACAGCTCCCGCTTCATGACGAATAGCGAGCTGGCACGATAGTATGGGCCTTTGCCATACTCGTGAAGAAGGCCCTCGTACTGGGGATGGGATGTAGTAATGAGGGAGAGAAAGTCTTCCAGGTCCTCTTTCCGTAGGCCCGGGATACTCTTCATTCGCTCAAGCAAACTCGAAAAAGGAGGGTTCCCCCTCCTTACATCCACAGCGGACGAGACCACCAGATCATACCCGGCGACAGCCTGTGCTATCGTATCCGCATCATCAAGGCCATACTTGGCCATTGATGCCTTGCTCAGATGGGGTTCTTCCCTATATTCCTTGCCAAGGGAGGGGGACTCTGAGTCCGAGAAGTTGAGATACTCCTGGGAGGTACAAAATCCAATATAGGTGGCATCACTCTTCTTCCAGGCAGATTGCAGTGCAGAAAAGATCCCGTATGGAACGAAAGACCCCTCTTGCTGCACCACAGGGAAAAAGGTGGGGGCAGAAGGAAATACATCGTGAGGAGCTCCGGCAACTACAATTTCTACTGATAGCATAAGATTCTCTACTTTTTTCATTGAAATGCGTATTGTATCCATATACTACCATCAATTGGCATCTTTCGGAACCACTATCTGAGGACAAAGGGTGCATACCGATCCCAAGCTCCTATATATCCTAAAAATATCTAGGATTTGAAGAACTGGTGCACCATCAAATACGAAGGTGGTCGTCGTAGCGATCACTGAGAATCTTTTTGCAGTAGGAGTTTTTCTGCTTGAGGATCTTGGATCCCCGGGTAATCTTACACAGGGAGATCCCATGATTGGAAGCTATCTCACGCTGGGGGATTCCCCGATAGAGGTCTTTCATCAAATTCCAACGCAAGGCAAAATCCTTGAGCTCGCTGGGGGTGAACACCTCTTCAAACAGCTGACGCATCTGCTTCTCGTCTGTTGTCTTGGAAAAGATCTTGATCAGATCTTCCAAATTATTATCCATCACTTCTACCCTCCTGTGAGTACTCTGCTAATACTACTGAGAGAAACGACAGCGGTCAAGCAAAGTCTAAAAGGAGACTGGGGAGCCTCTAGCTTCTCCTTCCCTCTTTCCAGGATATTTCTTTCTGTTCTCCTGACCCGATCACTTTGTTTGCTGGATCCCTTTTCCTGCAGCCCTTGACCATAGTAGCAAAAAAGATTCACTTAGCGTATCATGGAGAGAAGCGTTTTGGTCCTGTAATACGGGCACTAACAGCTAATCAAAACTTCACGCAAGGAGAATACCTATGAAATATACCCCATTCTTTGAAACCAAACTTTCCCAGATAGCCTTGGGATGCGACCACTATGGTGCTTCCATTCCTGAAAAGATAGCACTGGCACAGCTGGATATCTTTTTTGAACAGGGGGGAAACCTTCTGGACACTGCCCATATCTATGGTCAGGAGAAAGATGGAGGACCCTCAACCAGCGAACAGGTCCTGGGCAGATGGATGCGCTCGAACAAGAATCGAGAGCAGGTAATCGTCGCTACTAAAGGGTGCCACCCCAACAGAGACGATATGAGCCGCGGCAGGATCAATGCAAAGGACATGGACGGTGATATCCAGCGGAGTCTGGACCAGTTGCAGACCGACAGCGTCGACATCTGGTTCTTCCATCGTGACGACCCGACTATGGGAGCCGATGAAATCATCGACATGGCATCCCAGCTTGTTGAAAAAGGGCTGGTCAAACACCTTGGCGCATCCAACTGGACGACCAAGAGGATTGCAGAGGCTAATCTCTGGGCAAAGAAGCACAACAAAAACCCCTTTGTCATTAGCGAGATCCAGTGGAGCCTCGCCCACTGCACCCCTGAAACCTGGGGAGACGATACACTGGTATGCATGACTGAAACTGAGCGTCTATGGTACGAGGAGCAGAACATGCCGGTCATGGCCTTTGCCCCACAGGCAAAAGGACTCTTCTCCAAGCTCATCGAAGGCAAGGGGGACACCCTCTCCGACCGGGCACGTGAACGCTTCCTGACAGAGAAGAACCTTGCCATACTCCCCCGTTGCAAAGCCCTTTCAGAGGAGCTGGGAGTAACCCCTGCAGCACTGTGCATGGCCTACCTCACCAGCCAGAAAAACCCGACTGTCGCCATTGCAGGATCGAGCAAGGTCGCCCAGATAACCGAGACCCTAGGGGGAGCGGACCTGAGCCTGACCCCCTCACAGATCGCTTACCTGCATGATAAGCTATAGGGCAGGGGTAGCGCTCACCCTCCTCTCGTCAAGCTTCTTCGGGCTCATGGGCCTGTTCAACAAGCTGGCCAAGGAGGGGGGCCTGGGCCTCTATGAACGCATCACCCTGAGGTTTCTTGTCGCTGCCCTCACTCTTTGGGCAGTGCTCAAGGTGCAAGGGAAAAGCACAGCTCTTCCCAAACACCTCAGGGGGCGTCTTTTTTTCGCCTCCTCCCTCTTTTTCGGAGGAACAAGCTTTCTGCTCTTTCTCTCCTATGCCTATATTTCCACATCCCTGACCACTACGCTGCACTTCATCTACCCGCTGCTGGTGCTTATCTTTGCCATGTTCTTTGATGGCTACAGGCCCTCAAGGCTGCAGAAGTGGGGCACCCTCCTCTCGTTGGCGGGCCTGTACCTGGCTGTTCGCCCCTCAGGGGGTAGCGGTACAAACCAAGGATGGGGCATAGCCCTCGCCCTTGGCAGCGCCCTGAGCTTCTGTCTGTATGTACGCTTTCTCAACCAGGAGGAGATCAAGGGCCTGGACAACACCACCCTCATGCTGCACATCCTCACCAGTGCTGCCTTGGCGTGGGCCATCCCCACTGTCGCAGTTCTTGCAAAAGGGCCGCATATACCGATAGTCTGGCCCAAGGCGGTAGCAGGCATAGCAGGGCTTGCGCTGCTCTCCACCGTACTGGGCTGTACCTTCTTTTCGCTCGGCATCAGGACAATAGGCAGTGAGAAGGCCTCAATTCTCAGCGTATTTGAACCGGTGACGGCAATTCTGGCAGGAGTGCTCCTCCTAGGGGAGAGCCTTCCTGCCACCTTTGCCCTGGGATCCCTCCTCATTATCCTTGGCTCCTACCTCGTCTCCAGAAACAAGAAGATTCGAGAGCCCCTCCCCCTAGAAACAAAGGAAATCCAAGCATGACAACCACCCTCACCCAACCACTGCTCTTTCTCTGTATCATACTGCTTGCATACCTACTCAAACGAGCGGGATTGTTCTCAGGGAAAGACGGGCATGTGCTCTCAAAGATCACCCTGAACATCACCTTGCCGGCAGCAATCATAGCAGGCTTTGGATCCTTTACACTTGATCCATCGCTCTTTCTATTAATTCTCTTGGCCATTGGAACCAATGCAATCCTCATGGGCATCGCCCTATTGACCATGCGCAAGGCTCCTAAGGATATGCAAGCCTATGCCATTTTCAACACCCCTGGCTACAATATAGGCAACTTCACCTTTCCCTTTGTACAAGCCCTCTATGGACCACCAGGCTTGGTGGTAGCCTCCCTCTTTGATCTGGGCAACGCCCTGATGACCACAGGCATCGTCTACTCGGTGGGAAGTTCTGTAGCAACAAGCCAGAGGCCGAGCATCAAGGACATTGTAAAGAAACTCTTCAGGTCGGTCCCCTTTCTCGCGTATCTGTTGATGATTCTGCTCTCCCTGCTAGGGCTCAAACTGCCATCCTTCCTTCTCGGATGGATGGGTGCGATCGGAAAAGCAAACCCGATCATAGCGATGCTGATGATCGGGATCATGCTTGAGGTGCATTTTGAAAAGGGGTGGATGAAGCAGGCGATGAAGGTGATCAGCATACGGTATCTGGCTGCCATCATATTCTCTGTCCTGATATGGACACTCACCAGCTTGGATCCCATGGTAAAGATCACCCTGACGCTGCTCTTCTTCGCTCCAGTAGCAACGGTTTCTACTGCCTATACACAACAGTGCACCGACAAGGGGAAGTTGTCATCCTTCACCTCGTCGGTAACCGTTGTAATCAGTACACTTTGTTATATCGTCCTGGTAGCCCTGTTGGGGACCTAGCCCAGGATATAAGAGTTCAAAAGGTTCTGCAGCTGCTCCTGCTTGCCACTTTTTGCCACGATGGAGGCGGTGCGTCCATACTCGGCAAGGGATGAGAGATCCATTGCACCCTTGGCGAACTTCTCCCCCATACCCGTGTCAAATGAGGCGTAGCGCTCAGAGATAAAGTCAGCGAGGGCACGGTCCTTGATGATCTTCGAGGCAGTCTCAAGACCGAAGGCAAAGCTGTCCATCCCTCCGATGTGAGCGTGGAAGAGATCCTCATGGTCGACAGATCCTCTTCTGCGCTTGGCATCAAAGTTCAGTCCACCATGGCCAAGACCACCGGCCTTGAGGATGACCAGCATCGCGAGCGTCGTCTCATAGACATTGGTGGGGAACTCATCGGTATCCCATCCGTTCTGGGCATCGCCTTGGTTGGCATCGACACTGCCGAGCATGCCACTGTCCGAGCAGACCTGCAGATCATGCTCGAAGGTGTGACCTGCGAGGGTTGCATGGTTTGCTTCAATGTTGCACTTGAAATCATCTTGGAGGCCAAACTCCTTGATAAAGGCAATGGTTGTAGAAGCATCATAGTCGTACTGGTGCTTGGTAGGCTCCATCGGCTTGGGCTCGATGAGGAAAGTCCCCTTGAAACCAATGCTGCGTCCGTAGTCGCGTGCCATGGTCAAGAACTTGGCCAGGTGGGCACGTTCGCGCTTCATGTCTGTGTTCAGCAGCGTCATATACCCTTCACGACCACCCCAGAATACATAGTTCTCCCCCCCTAGCTTGACGTTGGCATCAAGACAGGCCTTTACCTGCACGGCAGCCCTCGCCACTACAGAGAAATCTGGATTGGTGGCAGCTCCGTGCATATACCTGGGATGGGTGAAGACGTTGGCGGTGTTCCACAGGAGTTTTACCCCGGTCTGCTTCTGCCTTGCCAACAGGGCATCTGTCACCTTTTGGAAGTTTGCCTCATACTCTCCGACACTCTCACCCTCAGGGGATACATCAATGTCATGGAAGCAGTAGTACGGGGTCCCAATCTTGGTGAAGAACTCAAAAGCTGCATCAGCTTTGGCGATCGCACCGGTCATGGGATCGGGGTGAGCAAAAGGGTGCACTATGGTGGAACTGCCAAAGGGGTCAGCCCCATCTGCACAGAAACTGTGCCAGTACGCGGTGGCAAACCTCAGATGCTCCTCCATGGTCTTGCCGTCAATCTTTTTCTTTGCATCATAGTACTTGAAAGCGAGGGGATTCTTACTCTCCTTGCCTTCGAACTTGATTTTTCCTATACCCTTGAAATACTCTTTATCACCTACAAAATAGTCCATAGTGTTCCTCCTACTTGAACAGGGGGGTCATAGCCCCTACATATCCCTGATAGCGTTCATACGCCTTATCATACGCTTCTCGACTCTCTTCGCGGGGCACACACCCCTTCTCCTCGTCAAACTGTACGTGCGAGGCGCTAACCTCCTCGATGCTCCCTCCCTCCAGGGTCCAAAGCGCCTGAAGCGCTGCACCAAAGGCTGCACTCTCGACATTGCTGGGAACAGAGATGGGCAGCTGCATTACATCCGAGGCGATCTGGCGCCAGATGGCACTCTTTGAGCCACCTCCGGTCAACACCAAGTGCTTGGGCTCAAAGCCAAGTTCACCAAAGGCCTCAAGACCACCTTTCATCGCATAGATGGAACTTTCCAAGGCTGCTCGGGCGATATTCTCCACCTTCATGTTGGAGAGGTCGAACCCGGCCAGTACCCCCTTGCCACGGGGAAGGTTCGGAACCCGCTCCCCATTGAAGAAGGGAAGCATCGTAACCCCCTCACACCCTATAGGGGCACGGAAGGCGAGCTCATCGAGCTTCTTCACATCATAGCCAAAGAGGGCTCGAATGCTCTCTGTGGTAATCGTACAGTTCATCGTACACAACAGGGGAAGATAGCCACCGCTCGAGGAGCAGAAGGCAGCCAGACGCCCCTTCCTGTCTGAAACGATGGTGTCGCTATACCCGAACAGGGTTCCGCTGGTTCCCATACTCATCGTCAGGGAACCCGGCTTCACACACCCGGTTCCCAACGCTGAAGCCATGTTGTCTCCACACCCTGAGGAGACAGGTATTCCCTCAGGGATGCCAAGCTCCCTTGCAGCCTCGGCGGTAACCCTGCCACAGGCATCTCCTGCCTCTACCAAGGGGGGAAGCATATCCAAGAGCGAGCGCTTGTCATCGATGGCGTGCAGGACCTCTTCGCTCCATCTCCGATTCTTCACATCAAAGAAAGCAGTTCCGGAGGCATCCCCCGCCTCAGCAGAGTAGACTCCCGTCAGATAGAAGTTGATGTAGTCATGGGGAAGCAGGATATGTGCAAGCTTCTCATAGGCTTGCGCGTTATGTCTTTTGAGGTAGAGCACCTTGGGGGCGGTATAGCCGACAAGTATCTGATTGTCTATCAGGGAGAATACACGATCCTCCCCACCCAATCGTTCGGTGAGGATATCACACTCCTCACTGGTTGCAGTATCGTTCCACAGCTTTACAGGACCAAGGACTTCACCCTTGGCACCGACAGGTACAAAGCCGTGCTGCTGGGCGGAAACTCCGACAGAGACAATCGCTTTGCGGATTTTAGGATCGATCTGGGCAAAGCATGAGCGTATGGCATCGAGGTACCATATGGCTTCTTGCTCACGGGTACCATCATCGCGGCTTATCATCGCGTGGGGGGCACTCGTGCTGGCCACCACCCTCTTCTGCCCGACATCATAGCAGAGCACTTTGGTACTCTGGGTACCAGTATCTATTCCGGCAACAATTTGCATAAGAGTCCTCCTTACTATATATAGCATCCATCACAAGGGAGCGGATAACCATAGACAAGATTGGCATTCCATATGTATTATTGACTTATGGAAATTCTTGACGCAGTCTTTGTCTACCAAATGCATGAAAAACAGGAACTCCTATGGCATCAGAGAAAGCACAGCCATGAGGAGGGATCGTTTGAAGTCCACTACTTTGTCAGTGGAAGCGGGACCTTCACCAATGGAAAAAACTCCTATACCATCGCAGAGGGCTCGCTGTTTGTCACCACTGACGAGAGGGAGCACAGCATCAGGACAGACGAGGGGGCGAACCTCACCTACTACGCCACCTTGATAGCTTGCCCCCAGCAGAGGGAGCTCTTCACCAAGCTGGAGAGTACTCACCCCCTGCACATAGGGACGAACTGGAGATTCTTCTTTGAGGAGGTGCGGGACAAGGCCCTCAGCACCAAGGAGGAGCTGCGCCTCAGTGCCTGCCACCAGCTTCTGGGCTTTCTCTACAACCTGTTGGCAGGTAGTGTCTCAGAGAGAAGAACAGGCCCGCATGTGCGCCTGGAGAAGGCCATCAGGTATATGCAACGCCATGTATTTGACAACCTGAACCTCACCCAGATAGCAAGCCATGTAGGGCTTGAAAACTCCTACTTTGTCCGGCTTTTCAAAAAACGGATGAACACCACCCCGATGAAGTACTACTCAAGCCTGCAGCTGGAAGCTGCAAGGGCGATGCTGACCAGCGGGGACCTCTCCATCAAGGAGATAGCGGCCAAACTGCAGTTCTGCTCCGAGTTCCACTTCTCCAAGCAGTTCAAGGCTTCCACAGGATCATCTCCCTCCCTCTATCGCAAGACACACCTGCAGCTGTTGGGCAACTAAGCCTTTACTCGAACACCTCGGAGGCCAAGGGGATCGAGCCCATCGCACCAAGGCGCGAGACTGCAAGCCCTGAGGCCTTGCAGGCATAGCGCAGGGCTTGTTGGTTGTCATGACCGAGTGAGCGCGAGGTAAGAAAGTATCCTATAAAAGTATCCCCAGCAGCTGTGGTATCGACCACAGGAAGGTCATAGATGGGCTCGTGCAGACGAACATCCTCATAACCGTAGTACGCTCCACCCTTGCCTACAGTCAGCACGATCTCACTGGAAGGGTACCCTGCGACCAAGGCATCCAGAACCTCGGTAAAGGATGCACCCTTGGCGGTCTTTGCCAAGGCGGCGCCCTCGATCTCATTGACAACCAGGATGTCTATGAGATTGAGAGGCAGGGCGAGGATCTTCTCATCAAAGGGAGCGGTGTTGAGGCAGACCTGCATACCCCGTTTCTTGGCCTCCTCGATAAGGTACGAGGTATGGACTATCTCATTTTGTAAGACCAGCATGTCTCCCGCACCGAATTGCGCTAGGCTCTCATCGATCTCCTCTTGGGTAATTTGGAGGTTGCCTCCTCCATAGAGGACTATGGCGTTCTGCTTGTGCTTGTCCAACTGGATCAGAGCCTGCCCTGTCGCCCCTTCATAGAGGCGGATCAAGGAGGTGTCCACTCCATAGCTTGTAAGGAGGTCGACCAAGAACTGTCCGTCTTGGCCAATCTTCCCTGCATGCGTAACACTCGCCCCTGCCTTGGCTAGGGCTGCACTTTGGTTTGCCCCCTTGCCCCCGGCACTTCTGAAGAAGGAGGAACTTGAGAGCGTCTCCCCCGGTTGTACCATGTGATCTACGGTGAAGACCAGGTCTATATTGACCGATCCATAGTTGAGAAATTTCATTCGATCCTCCTAGAGTAAGGGTGCAGCCAGCCTAAGCAAGGTTCCTAGGACCTTCTTGTACCACGGTCGGGTGGCAAGGACCTCTGAGGTTATCCTCCGGCTTACTTCCATTATATTTTCAATATCCCTTGAAACAGATGTAACAACTGAAGAGCCGTAAAACAGGACGGCATTCTCAAAGTGCAGGTAGAAGGAGCGGTAGTCCATGTTAATAGTTCCTATGATAGCCACCTTGTCATCAGCGACGCACATCTTGGCATGGATAAAGCCCGGGGTATACTCAAAGATCTTGACTCCCCCTTCGATGAGCGAGTAGTAGTTGTCCCGCGTGACGGCAAATACATACCACTTGTCAGGCATGCTTGGGGTGATGATGCGTACATCCACCCCACTTTGGGCGGCAATCTTGAGGACGGTTATCATCTCGTTGTCCAAGACCAGATAAGGGGTGGTGATCCAGACATACTTCTTGGCCATGCTGATGATCTGGATATAGGAGTTTTCAGCCACATTGTGGTTATCCAGGGGGTTATCCCCAAAGGGTTGCACAAACCCGTCCGTTTTATACTGGACAGTCGGTCTGAAAGGAGCAAAGTCCACAGGTTCTTTTGCGCTAAAACTCCAGAGCTGGAGAAACATCAGGGTAAGGTTCCACACCGCATCCCCTTTCATCTTCACCCCCGTATCCTTCCAGTGGCCGAACCGTATCTGACGGTTGGCATACTCATCAGCCACATTGATTCCCCCGGTGTATCCTATGTTGCCGTCTATGACCGCAACTTTGCGGTGGTCTCGGCTGTTGAGACGGCTGTTGATATGCGCTCTGAGAGGATTGAAGGCGACAACCTCCATGCCAAGGCTTCTGAGGTGACGTTCATGATAGGCAGGAATAGTGGAGATGGAGCCAACATCATCGAACATCAGGCGCACAAGGACCCCTTGCTGTATCTTGACAACCAACTCATTGACCAGGGCTGTGAAGACCTCGCCTTTGGCGATGATAAAGAACTCAAGGAAAATAAAGGACTTGGCACCCCTGATCTCCTCCAGGAGATCGAGCAGCCAGTCCTCCCCATCTGCAAAATACTCCACCTCAGTGTTGCTCCAGACAGGAAACCCACTGATGCCGGTAATATAGCTCTCCTGTCGGGAGAGGGTCACATCAAAGGCCTCGAGCGCCTGCCTGGGCAACTCTGCAGAGAGTGAGACATTCTCCATCCCTTCCTCGTGGAAGGCGTTGAAGGCTACAAGTCTTCTTTTAAGACCAGGGGTCATTTTCCTAGTGCCCAAGAATATGTAGAGAAGCCCTCCATAAACGGGAAGGAGCATAAAGATCAACATCCACCCTATTTTGTATGCTGGATTGAGGTGGTCACGCATACTTACAAAGAGAGCCATGACAATGGAGGTAGTGGAGAATATCTGGATCCAGAGGGCGTTGTTCTTGGTAAATCCAAAGATGTTTATGAGTACGGCAAGCTGTAAGAGGATAAGAACAATAGAGAGAAAAAGCCTCCCGGTTAGAAATTTCAGCAGTTTTCTCATGGTCTACCCCTCACTTTGAGACTGAGTATAGCACAATAAAAATGGAGAATCAAAGAATCTTATACAGGGGGGAGGGAGAACTCGCACCCGCAGTAGTGCTGCCGGTAGAGTCCAAGTTCGCGAGTGAGGACAAGGCTTCGGTCAAAGCCCCCCTTTTTCTTAAAATCAAGTTGTTCAAAATGGGGGAACTGCTCCCCAACCTTGAAGATGACCTTACTGTTTTTGAACCGACTGACGGTGAGGGTTGTACAGAAATGCGTAAAGCCAAGAGCCTCAGCCTTTAGAGAGGCTTCCTTGAGGTTGTAGGCAAAGCATGCTTCACAGCGCCTTCCCCCCTCCTTCTCCCCTTCCAAGCCTGCAACAGCCTCAAGCCAGGGATCATGGTTCCACTTCTCGCGTATGACCGGCAGGGCATAAGTCCGTGCTACCGTCAGGAGGGCATCATAGCGACGGTCCGCCTCTTCTTGGGGAAATATGTTGCTGTTAGAGAAGAATAGGGTGGGTTTCCACCCTTCGGAGAGCATTCTCTCAATACTTGCAGTGCTGCATGGTCCACAACATGCGTGAACCAGAATATCCTTGTCATCCATCCTTGGAGTGTACAATGTGCAAAGCGCTCTTGCAACCTCCTACCATTCACGATACATTATTTGTTGTGCGCAAAGGAGACCTTATGAATAAGAAGAAAAACATGGGACTATGGCTGTCCATACTCGTTATCCTGGGCATTACTGTCCTACCCACCACAGCTCTGGTCAAAGGCATCATCGCCCTCATCCTGGTCGGCGGCTTCATCTTTTGGAAACGGAGTATCTTCTTCTATATCCTGGGCAACAGGCATCTAGTCAAAAAAGATACAGCAGAGTGGCATAAAGCATGGCCCCTCTATCAGAAAGCCCTGCATAGCGGCTTGATCCCGGCCTATAGGATCACCATAGCCAGCATGTATATCCAACGCAATGATGCTTCCATAGGCAAGGCCATCATCGAAGAGTACCTTGCAAAGAAAAAGAAGCATGAGGACATTGCCCTGACAAACATCGCCAAAACCATGGTATCGATGGTCTACTGGATGGAAGGTGATCTGGATAAGGCAGTGCAGACAGTCAAGGAGGTCTACGACAGTGGGTACCGCGACAAGAACCTGTTCATCAACTACGGCACCTATGCTTTGGAGCAAGGTGACATAGAGACTGCACGCACCTTGGTTGCAGAAGGGAGCCAATATGAGAAGGAGAGCCCGGGCATCCATGACAACCACGGCTGGCTCTGTCTGCTTGAAGGCCGATGGAGTGAGGCTAATGAGCTCTATGACATCTTGATCAGCAGAGGCCCAGCCTTCCCGGAACCCTATCTCCATGCTGCACAGGTAAGAGTCCACTACGGCAAGGTAGGAGAGGCTATAGAGCTGCTGGACAAAGCCCTCCTGGCAAGATACTCCAACACCACAAGCATCGATAAGGAGGTTGTCAGGGCCTTGAAGGAAAGACTTGAGGACCCAAGAACAAGACGGGCCGCTGCACTGGAGATCGATCGAAATACAGCTTTGGTCGCCCAAGGCAAAATGCCCGCACCCCTTACCGAGCAGTTTGAAAAAGAGACCTCTCTTGTCCTCTCTGGCTTTGCAAAAGAGAAGGTAAAACCCAAAACCAAGCAACAGGTTAAGAAGGAAAAACTGGAAGAGGAGGACTACACTCCCAACACCGAACTCACTGAGGCCGACCTGGAGTATGCAAGAAGGCTTGAAGGTGAATCATCCTAGATCAGGATATTGAACCAGAGGCCCCAGATAAAATGTTTCCCTCTCTGATCCCACCCTCCATAGAGGGTGACCGGCAACGTCCTGATGCCCAACAGGGAGAACTCTGTGTGCAGTTCTACTCCAAAGGTATGAGAGGGCTTCCATGAAGCCTTCTCATGCCACAACAGATCAATAAAGGCGGCTATGCTGCTCTTCTCAAAGATGAACAACTCTGCGACGGTAGGCTTAAAATCCAAAGGAGAGACCCCTAGGGAGAATGAAGAGGCAACCAGAAGGTTTGCAGGGTTTCCTCCGCTGAGAAGAAGGTCATGTCCCTGTGCCCTGAGAAGCGCACTGTTGGTCCTGAACCCGTCGGAAATAAACAGCGGCACCTCCCCCTTGCCATCGAGGGCTACCCTTGCAATGCCTGAGGCATCACCAAACAATCCTGAGCGTTTGTGCAAAACCTTTGTTTGCATGCTTCCTGCGAGAAAGGAACGACTGTTGGAATAGTTTCCAAGCTCCTGGAAGGAGAGGGCGACCATGCCTTTTTCCAGGCCAAGGCCCTTTTCCTGGGGCAAAGCCACCTTGACTTCAGCTGTAGTGGTGAAGAGAAAGGTATGCTCTTTCCAAAAGGGAGCTAGACCTCCAAGCCCTAGGTTGGAGAGGTGCTCAAACCTCCCCAAAAGCCTGAGCCTGAGGGCACGGTCTAGGAAGAAGAACCTGCTGTCGAGCTGCAAGCCTGCTGAATAAAGTGAGTTGTCCAGCCCTCCATCCCAAGTGAAAGCACCATCCAGCGACGCCTTGTAATGGTTGAGAAAGTAGTAGTCCAGCTGGGTGCGCAAGGTAGGGTCTGCACGCATGCCCTGGTTCGTGAATGTCTGAAACGCAACCCCTGTATTGAAGGAGAGGTCCAAGTCACCAGAACGGAGGGTGTACTTGATGCCCAGGGTATTAGTATCGGTAAAAAGGGATTCATACACCTCTGCCCGCTCGCTGTCAAAGCCTACACCAAGGAGATGGGAAGAGTCTCGCACCTTGCTGTGCGAGAAGGTATTGTGCCGGGACAAGGCTCCCTCTATGCTTTCACTGAGGCGTGCACGACTCTCAAGCAGGGCAGGATGTGCAAGAGTCTTGGGCAGGGTTTGTAGGTTCTCTTTTTGCAGTTGTGCTGAGAGGTACCCCTTCTCAGCCAACTCCTCTACAGCAGAAAACTCCATAAAAGAGACATCCTCAACCGCACAACGAATCCAGATTGCTTCGGTGAGGTGTTCCTTGAGCTCCTCAACCCCCCTTCTCCGTTTTGCTATGTCGATGGAGACATTGAGAATAGTAAGGGGGTTGCGCAAGTTGAGGGTATCCACATCGTAGAAGGTGGTGGATACAATGACAGAGTCTGCAAACTCATAGGCTAGGTTCACCGGGGCAAGGTTGGTGATGCCTCCATCAAGGAGGAGGTGCCCCTTGTACTCCACAGGAGGAAAGTAGACAGGAAGGGCATAGGACGCCTGCAGGACGGTATAGAAATCCCCTTCAGCCATAAAAACTTGACGACGGGTCACCAGATCTTCTGCTATGACAATTATTGGTATGGGAAGCTCTTCAACCTTTAGGTCGGTTCCCAGAAAAGCAGCTAAGACGGTATTGAAACGTGATGACTCCATCAAGCCACCACTAAGTGGTAAGGTGAGGTCAAAGAGCGACTGCAAGGAGACACTCGATATACTTTCAAGGATTTGATCGGCAGACATACCCGCTGCATACATCAAGCCGATGATACTTCCCATGGAGTTGCTGATGATGAAATCGGGGATTATCCCCTCCTCTTCCAGCATCTTCAGCACCCCGATATGGGCAAAGGCACGGGCAGACCCTCCCGAAAGCACAAGCCCCACAGGGGGGCGCAAGCCTCCGGTCTTCTCTGCAATGCGGGACCTGAAAGCCTCATCGCCATACATGATGGGGATATCGGCTGTCAGTATGTCTGCACTTGCATTGGTAACTTGTTCCTGAGCAAGCATTGGGGTAAGGGAGAAGATGAGCAACAATAGGATCGCAAGTGATTTGATATGAATTTTCACGATACCCTCCAGCCCTTCTCACTGTAGAAGAAAATAGGTGAAAACACAATCTTAGGAACAAAAAAGTATTTTTGCCCAAACTATATTGCTTTTACCCTAGGGATTTGTTAGGATGGAATCCGCTAATGTCGCCGGCGTGGTGAAATTGGTAGACACGTTAGACTCAAAATCTAATGGATGAATAATCCGTATCGGTTCGATTCCGATCGCCGGTAGAAAAGACCTTGTAACAGATGAAGTTGCAAGGTCTTTCTTTTTTCAACAAAATTATTACTTGTGGGACACAACTTAAACCTACCAGAAAAGCTGATTCTTTGAAAATTTCTTTTGATGGTACCATCCTAAGACGGTCATTTCATCTTTT
>CAZPOJ010000066.1:0-15567 GCA_964588005.1 uncultured Sphaerochaeta sp. | reverse complement strand
TTTTATCTTTTCTGCAGACGAACCTGACTGGGTGATGATCCTACAACCCGCCTATACACCCGGGAAAAGTACGCCAAGTCCTTAAATCCTGTCTGATGTGCTATCTCGGTAATGGTAAGGTGGGTCTGCTTGAGCATATCCGTTGCCAAGGCAATCCTGTGGATATGCAAGTAGTCCCACAAGGGAAGCCCCATCTCCTCGCGGAAGATCCTTCCCAGATAGTCTTCGCTTGCACTGACAGCCTCAGCGAGTTCCCAGCGAGAAAACTGTGTCCGCCCATGTTCATCGATATAGACAAGAGCCCCTTTGACCAGAGCTGCAGTCATGGTGGGAAGGCTCACTTCCTCCCCAGCAATAAGGGAGGCAAGACGCACAAGAAAGCCCCGGCTACTGGCAACAGAGCTATGCACCATGAGCAAATGGGGAATATGGAGCACAGCCTCAGCTTCTTCGGAGGAGAGAGACTCCTTTACCAGCACAATGGGGGTTGCAGAACTCTCCTTTCTGGAACGGACCTCTTTGAAGAAGGGAACATCAACAAGATCAACGATAAGAAGGGCCGGTCTTCCTTTTTGCAAAGCTGGGAAGAACTCATCGGATTGTGAGAGCGCTATCTGCCTGACACCGGGGAGAAGTGCAGCCAGGGAGGCTGCCCCTTCCCCGATGGCAACAATACATCTGTCCGATCCCAGATTCTCCTCCGACAAGACAAGAGGGGTGAAAAGAGACTCCAGCAAGACAACAAGCTCCGGTTCACAAGGAAGGGTCTCCAAAAGGATATACCCGGTCTTGCTTCCTCGGCCCAAGGGGATGGAGAGCCAACACCCCTCGTTGAGCAGGTGCTTCATCGAAGGCGGAAGCAGGCCAAGATCAAAGGATAAGAACTGGGCATCCTTGAGCACTGCCTTCCTATGGGAGCCTGCTACCACACTTCGCCTCACGTGTTGCTGTACAACATACCAAGACTTGATGCCCAGGGGGGCAAGATACTTGCCTATAGCCGCAGAAACCTCTTGCGAAGTATCAGCTATGGCAGCTTGCATCCAGGAGAAAAGTGTTTGTCGCTTGGTGAGGTGGGAGGTTTGCTCTTGGGATGCGTACAGGGCCAGACGGAAAAACAGACTCTGCTTTTCCGTCTGGTGCAGAGAAAACCCAAACAGGAGCCTCTGTAGGAGCAGTACACTGCCTCCCTCTGCAAGAAAGAGGGAGATTTTTTCCTTGAGGGAGGCGATTACAGACTCATCAAGGGCTGTGCATGCATCTATAAAATCCTCAATAGCTTTAGCATGCCCATCATCTAGGTCGTAGGCTTGAACGATAGCAGGCAAGAGTCGTTCTGTATTGGTGAAAAGATCCTGCCTTTCGAGGTTGTTATCGAATAAGACCTCACAATCGAACACACGATCGCCAGAGATTCCGGAGATGACCATCTCCCAGGCAGGCAGAGCCATCTGTGCGATAGGAAGCACAGCAGAAGCAAGAGAATCCCCTCCCCTAGAAGCTGCGATCACTAGGGGGACAGAGAAGCCTCTCTCCTTGAGAAACATCGAGACCGAGAGGGCCACTTCATCGCTGAAGCAGTAGATTGCATCAAAATCACTGCCCGGGACCAGAGCCCTTTGGTCGGTGAGCTCAGAGATGCCGATATCAGAGACAAGCTTGAAATCAAGGGGAATGGAATGCTCTGCCAAGGCCTCCCGATAGGCTTGAAAACTCTGCTTGGCCAAGGCGTTGTGTGCAGGGCCTTGGATACAGGCGACCTGTCGCCTCCCTTCAAGGCAGTGCTGCAACAGCTGCTTGGCAGCAGGATAGAGATTGCATGTAATCGAAGGGGTTCCCTGTTGGCTAGCGTTGACCAGGACACAGGGGATAGGACCGAACAGGGAGAGGTCAAAAGGAATATCGCTTTCAAGTACGAGCGGGTCTACAAAGAGGATGATACCGGTAAAGGGGCGGCCCTCGAGCTCTTCTTTAGTCGGCATCCCACCAGCAAAGACAAAGAGGGCACTGCCTGAACGCTTGGCCAGGCGACCTATTGAAGAGGCAAAGCGTAAAGAAAAAGCAGTATCCCCTGAGACCAAAACCAAGCCTATCCTCTGTTCGCCCTTCTGTTTCATCGTGTGGTTTTCCTCTTATGCTCACTGTCATCTTTGCATGTAGTGTAGGCCTTCGTCTTGTATTGTACAATGAAAAGATATCAAAGGGCACTGAGGCTTATAGAGGTGAGGCTTCACCATGCGCGCCTAGTTGCGTAAACACATCACCATGGCCTGAAGCCCCTGGTGCAAACCCAGGGGCGAGCAGGGTGGAGAGAACACCTGAGCCCGGAGCTGCAGGTGATCACCTCTCCTTAGAGCTTGACCTTGATGCCAAGGCCGACGTAGGTGTCCCGCATGGCATCATAGGTGATAGAACCTGAGAACAATCCATCGAGGTTGATGATCTGGTTCGCCTCAATTCCCAGTGCAAACACTGGTGTGATGTTGAAGTCGAATCCCAGGCGCGCACTATAATTGACATGGCTCTTCAAAGGCGCTCCACTATCATCAGCAATGACCAGATCATAGGCAGGACCGAATCCCAGAGTGATTTCGAAGAAATCCAGAGGGAAACGGAAGACCAGGTCTGTGGAGAGGGTGATTGGATACCCTGTACCGCTTGCATCAAAAGGCGTGGGTATGATGATATCCCCTGCCAGGCCAAACCAGTCGGTGATGAAGAAGCCCATCCTCACCCCGGGGGTGTACCGGACAAACGAGGTGTCCGCCAGATCCTGGATCGTATAATAGTTCAGAATATTGATTTCGAAGACACTTGGGGTATCGGCTGCCACTGTACCGACACAGATCACCAGCAAGACGATTGCGATGATCAAAACCTTTGTTTTCATGTATTCCTCCTTTTTGTACATACAGGACTATGCTCATATTGTATAAGTGTTTTCCCCAATTAGCAATGATTCAAGAGAGCCGCTGTATATGGTTCGACTGCCACCCTGATCTCCTAATTCACTCTTTGATAGGTGACCCTAGCTCGTTTCAGGTGAAATTCTCCAATAAAAGCCCTTAAGAGCAAAAACCTAGAACAATACTAAGCTTGACAGGTCAACTTAGTCGGGGATATCATTGGAACAATGTTTCAATTTCAAATCATCGAGACAAGTCTACTAAGACTGAACCAAGCTCTGGAGCGCATTATGCCGATCCTCACCCCTTTTGGAGTGTTGCTCGGCCTCATCTTGGGTTCCCGCGTCTCTTGGATGAAACCCTCGGTTACCTGGCTGTTTGCCTTTGTCACCTTTAGCGGGGCGCTGGGTATCAGCTCCTCCAGCTTTCTCAAGGTGGTCAAACGACCTAAGAACATCCTCGTCTTTTTTTTGGGCACCAATATCATCATGCCGATCCTTGCCTGGGTGCTAGCATCCCTCTTCTTCGGATCGGACCCTGCTGTGGTGACCGGCTACGTCTTGTTGCTCTCCATTCCCACAGCAGTCTCTGGTTATATCTGGAGTGCCATCTACAAAGGCGATGGGGCCCTCTCTCTTACCCTTATCCTCATCTCGACGGTCTTAGCCCCCCTGTTGACCCCTTTTACCATAAACCTGCTTACCCAAAGCAGTGTATCAATAGATAGCACCTCGATGATGCTCGCTCTCTTGAAGATGGTCGTCTTACCATCGCTGTTGGGTGTATCGCTGAACAGTCTTACCAAAGGGGGGGTCACCGTCCATCTTGCCCCCTCGCTCAGGCCCTTCGCCAAGATAGCCCTCTTCTTTGTCATCATTATCAATACCTCCCTGGTCGCCGAGCGCCTGATCGCAGACGCCACCTGGGCCTACCTTCCCATTGCACTGTTGTGTGCCTTCCTTGCCGCCAGTGGTTATCCCATAGCCTACAACTTGGGCAAGCTGGCCAAGATCCCGCTTGAGGAGAACATAAGCATCACGTTTGCCACGTCGATGCGGAACATCAGTGCAGCCCTTGTTCTGTCCATCGAGTTCTTTCCTGCAAATACAGCCCTTCCCGTCATATTTGGCATTGTCTTCCAGCAGACAGTCTGTGCCTTTATGGGGTACCGCCTATTTGGACAAAAAACTATTTCGCACCATATACTAAGGAGTAAGCCATGCAAGCAATCACAGCCGTTAAAAAACCAGTAAAAAGACCAGTACGTGTCCTTCAATACGGGGAAGGGAACTTCCTCAGGGCCTTCGTTGATTGGAAGATAGACATCCTCAACGAAAAGACCGATTTCAACAGCAACGTGGTAATCGTCCAGCCCCTCAAACAGGGTCTTGGCGATATGCTCAACGAGCAGAAAGGACTCTATACCACGGTCCTTCGAGGGGTACAGGGGGGTAAGACTGTTGAGGAGTACAGGACCATCAACAGTGTGGAAGCCTGCCTCAACCCCTATCGTGAAGAGGATTATCGCACCTATATGGAGCTCGCAAAGAGTGAAGACCTGCGCTTCATCTTTTCCAACACCACCGAAGCGGGCATCGCCTACCACGAGGGAGACACGTTGGAAGACAGGCCACAGTCCTCGTTCCCGGCCAAGGTGTGTGCCTTTCTCTATAAACGCTACCAAGCTTTCAGCGGGGACAAGGAGAAGGGCCTTATCATCATCCCCTGCGAGCTTATCGACCAGAACGGGGAGATCCTCAAGCGTATTGTCAAACAGTATGCCAAGGAGTGGGCCCTTGAGGAAAGCTTTGCTCTTTGGTTGGACGAGGCGTGTGACTTTTGCAACTCGCTGGTCGACCGCATTGTCCCCGGCTACCCCAAAGCAGAAGCTGTCGCGATCTGCTCAAAGCTCGGCTACCAGGACAACCTCTTGGTATCAGGGGAGATCTTCCACCTCTGGGTCATCGAGTGTCAAAAAGAGTTCCATGAAGACGAGCTTCCGTTTGCCAAGGCAGGGCTCAACGTCATCTGGACCGACGATATGAGCTTCTATAGGACACGCAAGGTTCGTATTCTCAACGGAGCGCACACCCTTACCGTCCTTGCAGCCTACCAGGCCGGTCTTGATACGGTGCAGGAGTGTATCGCTGACAAGGCACTGGTCTACCCCTTCATGCATAAGGGGATCTTTGATGAGATCATCCCATCGATGGATGGCTCAAAGGAGATGCTAGAGGCGTATGCATCGGATGTGCTTGAACGGTTTGAAAATCCGTTCAATCCGCACCAGCTGCTCAGCATCTCGCTGAACTCTGTAAGCAAGTTCAAGACACGTGACCTCCCCTCCCTTTTGAGCTACTATGAGAAGTACAAGAAGCTTCCCAAGCATCTTGTCTTCTCCCTAGCGGCCCTCATCAGCTTCTATGAGGGAACCGAGTATGAAGGATCAGCCCTCAAGGGAAAGAGGGGTGAAGAGACCTACCTGATCCAAGATAGCCCTGAGGTGCTGGCAACGTTTGCTGGTTTGTACAAGACAAAGGATGCTGAGGTGATTGCCAAGGCAGTTTTGGGTAACACCTCCTGGTGGGACAAGGACCTCTCCCTGATAGAGGGACTGGTGGAGCAGGTGACCTCAAATCTTAGCTCCATCTGGAAGAACGGGATGAAGAGTGCCCTCTCGGCGCTCTAAAGAATAAGGAGTTCAACTATGCAGACATATGCAGTTTTACAAATAGCAGAGACCGATATCGTAGCTGTCGCCATCAACGCCCTTGCCAAAGGTGAGGTTGTAGATGTTGGCGGCAAAGAGGTGAAGCTCATCACTGATATCCCGGCAGGGCACAAGTTTGCCCTCCGGCCTATCAAGAAGGGAGAGGAAATCATCAAGTACGGCTACCCCATAGGGGAGGCCAAGGAGGACATCGCTGAAGGCAGCCATGTCCACTCTGAGAATATCGCCACCTTGCTCAGCGAGAAGGCAGAGTACCACTACGACAAGGAGGAAAGCGCCTCCTATATGGCCAGAGCTGAAGAGAAGCGCAAGCTCTGGGAGGGCAAGGTTCCCACCATCGAGGCCTACAGGCGTGCAAACGGGCAGATTGGCATCCGCAATGAGCTGTGGATAGTGCCCACCGTAGGCTGTGTAAACAAGGTTGCCGAGACCCTCATTGCATGGGCGAAAGAAGCTTTTGCTTCTTATAACTATGATGGCATCCATGTCTGGGCCCACCCCTACGGATGCTCCCAGCTTGGGTCTGACCATGAGGCAACCCGAACCATCCTCTCGGACCTGGTGCACCACCCCAATGCGGGGGGAGTCCTGGTCCTTTCCCTGGGGTGTGAGAACAACACCCCCGCCTCCTTCAAGGCGCTGTTGGGAGAGGTCGACCCCACCCGGGTCAAGTTCCTCACCAGCCAGGAGGTTGAAGACGAGATTGAGAGCGGCAAGCTCCTGCTCACTGAGCTGATACAGACCATCACAGAGGACAAGCGCGAAACAGTCTCCATGGCAGAGCTGGTGATAGGCTTCAAATGCGGTGGCTCTGACGGCTTCAGCGGCATCACGGCAAACCCCCTTGTAGGGCGGTTTTGCGATGAGTTCACCGCCATGGGAGGCACCGGCATCCTCACCGAGGTCCCCGAGATGTTCGGCGCTGAGCAGATTCTGATGAACCGAGCCATCAACGAAGATGTCTATAACGAGACGGTAAAGCTGATCAATGACTTCAAGGATTACTTTGTAGAGCATGATCAGGTAGTCTATGACAATCCCTCACCCGGCAATAAGGAGGGGGGTATCAGCACCCTGGAGGACAAGAGCATCGGGGCCATCCAAAAAGGTGGTCAGGCTCCTATCGTTGCGGTGCTTGACTATGGCGACAGGGTTACCGAGCGAGGGCTGAATCTGCTTTCAGGTCCTGGCAATGATATTGTCTCGACCACGGCCCTCACCGCAAGCGGAGCGCATATCATCCTGTTTACCACAGGAAGAGGAACTCCTCTCGGAGCCCCGGTCCCTACAGTAAAGATAGCCTCAAACACCGCTATGGCGACAAAAAAAGCTAACTGGATCGACTTTGATGCTGGTCGTTTGCTCAGAGAAGAGGACGATGTGGTCCTGGACGACTTCATCTCCCTGATGCAAAAGATTGCCTCAGGCGAAGTAAAAGCTAAAAATGAAATAAACGGCTATGCCGAGATTTCCCTATTCAAGGATGGGGTCATTCTATAACAAGGAGTACTGCTATGAAAAAGTTTATGGGTGAGAATTTTCTCCTACAGAACAAGACAGCTGAGATGCTGTACCATGAGTTTGCAAAAGATCAACCGATCTTTGACTACCACTGCCACCTGGTTCCCCAGGAGATCGCTACTGACAAGCGGTTTACCAACATCACCGATGCTTGGCTTGGTGCCGACCACTACAAGTGGAGAGCTATGCGCTCCAACGGTACCCCCGAAGAGCTCATCACCGGTAAGGATGCCGATCCCTATGACAAGTTCTATGCCTGGGCCCATACGTTGGAGAATGCCTTGGGCAATCCCCTTTACCACTGGACCCACCTGGAGCTGCAGCGCTACTTTGATATTCATGAGCCACTGAATCGAAACAGTGCCAAGGCAATCTATGAAGAGACCAACAGAAGGTTTGCTTCTGATGCAAAGCTTTCGGTAAAGGGCATCATGAAACAGCGAAATATCTATGCAGTGGGAACCACCGACGACCCTGCCGATGACCTCCGTTTCCACATCGACATCGCATCGCAAGAAGACTTCCCGACAAAGGTGCTTCCTTCCTACCGCCCGGACAAAGCCCTTGCCATCGAGAAGGATACTTTCGTCGAGTATGTCGGGCTTCTGGCTAAGAGTGCCTCAATGACCATCACCAATGCAACAGACATTGTTGCAGCCCTCATTGCACGACTGGACTTCTTTGTAGAGCACGGGTGCAAGGCTTCCGACCACGCTTTGGCAACCGCTCCTGCTGTATTTAAGAGCGAGAGCGAGGTCAACGCAATCTTTAGCAAGAAGCTTGGTGGGGCAACACTCAGCGGCGAGGAGGTCGAGGCCTACAAGACCTTTGTCCTCTCACACCTTGCAAGGGCATATGCCAAGCGTGATATTGCAATGCAGTTACACTTTGCAGCCATCAGGGACAACAACGAACAGATGTTCAAGCTGCTCGGCCCTGACACTGGATTTGATGCAGTGCATGACAAGGAGCTCGCTGAGGGGCTTTCGGCCTTCCTCAGTGCCCTTTCCTCAACAGGGGAGGTTCCCAAGACCATCCTCTACAGTCTCAATCCCAAGGATTACTACACCCTCGGCTCTCTGATGGGTTGCTACCAGGGAGGGATTCCTGGAAAGATCCAGCTCGGTTCGGCATGGTGGTTTGCAGACCATAAGGACGGAATGGAACAGCAGATAAAGGTTCTGGGCAACCTGGGACTCCTGCCACGTTTCATCGGTATGCTCACAGACAGCCGCTCTTTCCTCTCCTTCCCCAGGCATGAGTATTTCCGAAGGATCCTCTGTAATATACTCGGGACATGGGCTGAAGAGGGTGAGATTCCCTCCGACAAGCAGATGCTCGCCAGTGTAGTGAAGAAGATCTCATTTGAGAATGCAAAAACCTATTTTGAAGGATAAACCGATGAGTGAGAAAGGAGCCGAAATGCAGGGGGACAAGCAGATGACCAGTGGGGTGGTACGCACCATCGCCATACTGGAGACGCTCTCACACTACCAGCATATCAATTTAGAGAATCTGGCCAAGGAGACAAAGTTGCCCAAGGCCACCTTGCTCAGGTTCCTTTCCACGCTCGTTGCCCTTGGGTATGTCTATCGTGATCCGTCAGATCTCTACAGCTTGACGCTGAAGCTATTCTCCCTGGGTTCACATGGGTTGGAACATATTGATTTTATCAGTTTGGCCAACCCTGTGGCCCAAAGGCTCTGCACCGAACTGGGAGAGACTGTCCACATGGGTGTACTGGAGGGCAAGAATGCCGTCTATGTGCTGAAGAAGGAGTCATCCTTCACCATCCGCATGTACAGTAGAGTGGGGAAGACCATCCCCCTCTACTGCACTGCGATAGGAAAGGTCCTGCTCAGTGACATGAGTGAACGCGAGTTGCACCACTACCTTAGCAGGGTGACGATCAGGCCCTTCACCCCGAACACCCTCAAAGGTGAGGTGGAGTTGCGCTCGGAACTAGAGAAGATCCGAACTCGAGGATGGGCTTTTGATAACGAGGAGCATGAGATGGGGACCCTCTGCGTAGGGACTCCCATACGCGACTATACAGGAAGGGTAATTGCTGCGATGAGCGTCTCCTGGCCCCTGTTCAGATTTGAGGCAGAAGAGAAAGAACAGCATGCCCTCTCCATCATGACTGAGTGCAACAAACTCTCCAAGTTGCTCGGTTGGGAGCAGAAATAGCAGCAAATATAACAGGAGAGATACGAAAAGAGGAGCAGCATATGAAGAGTATCCGTTGGGGTATCATTGGTTGTGGGGATGTGACCGAGAAGAAGAGCGGGCCGGGCTTGCAGAAGGCCGAAGGCTCCTCCTTGGTTGCCGTCATGCGTAGAGATGGTGCAAAAGCTGCCGACTATGCAAAAAGACACCATGTCCCCCGCTGGTATGATGATGCCCAGAAGCTCATCGATGACCCGGAGGTAGACGCCATCTATATCGCCACTCCTCCCTACGCCCACCTTGAGTACACCATCAAGGCAGCAGAGGCAGGCAAGCCGGTATACTGCGAGAAGCCCTTGGGTATGTCCAGTGAAGAGAGTAAGAGGATGACCTCCTTTTGCAAGGAGAAGGGTGTCCCCTTTTTCGCTGCCTACTACCGTAGGGCACTGCCCAAGTTTATTAAGATTAAGGAACTGCTCGATAGCGGTACCATCGGGGAGATACGCCATGTGCATATAGCAATGCACCAGAGTATCTCTGATGAGGATAGGCAGGGAGGTGGGTCCTGGCGCGTCAAGCCGGAGATCTCCGGAGGAGGACTGCTCTTGGATGTAGGCTCCCACGCCCTGGATCTCCTAGATTGGTTTTTAGGTCCTATCGAGGAGGCGCAAGGGTACGCCCTGAACCAGAGTAAGGCCTATGCAGCTGAGGATATTGTCAGCGGCAGCTGGAAGCATGCGAACAACATATTGGGTAGCGCTGTCTTTTGCTTCAACTCCTATAAGAATGAAGATGTGACCACCATTAGCGGAAGCAAGGGGGAACTCTCCTACTCAGTTTTCGCCAATGCTGATCCCATCACCATAAGGAAGGAGAGAGTGGAGAAGGTCATCTCTGTGGAAACACCCCCTCCCCATATCGCACAGCCGCTTATCCAGACAGTAGTCAATGAGCTTCTGGGAAAAGGAACCTGTCCGAGCACAGGAGAGAGTGGATCAAGAACCGATTGGGTTATGGAAAAACTGCAAGGCAAATAGGAGAAACACTATGTTTGTATCACATCGCGATGAGATTGAGAAAAAACAGATAGAGAGTCCCTCTTCCAACAAGGTCACCAAACAGGTGCTTGTAGGTCCCCTCCAGGGGTGGGAAGACCACGTCATGAGAATGTTCACCCTCGGCAAGGGAGGGTTTGCTCCCCGCCATACCCACCCTTGGCAACATATCATCTATGGTGTCGAAGGTGAGGGCATGCTCTTCATGGATGGTAAGGACTACCCGCTTAAGGCAGGGTCCATCGCCTATGTTCCTTCGGAGATCCTGCACCAGATCTCCCAAGCAGGAGATGAGCCTTTTGTGTTCATCTGTATTGTGCCGGAGGTTGGGGATAAGTAGGGACAGAAGGAAAAGAGGAGAGAAAAACAGTATTTGTCTTTTGCTATGATCCCTTGTCACAGCTCCCCTACTTCTTACTTAATGCCTCCCTATCGCACGTGCGATTAGGGAGGCATTGATTGGGGACAGGTGATGGAAATTTTGTCGGAAGGCAAAACCACAATCACTGATATCATGAAACATTCCAGATTTATCTAACATTTGAGCAAATTCTCCATCAATAGAGAGTTTGAGCTCTTGATGAAATTCTTCGACAGACAGTTTACTCTTAAGCTTTAGTAACCAGTTTTACCATGCAGATGCGTTAACACGTCTCCTTGAAACTGCTAAGAGAGAGATCATTGGAGCCTCTCATAGGATTGAAGGCATCATATCACCTTGGGGGTGTTATGAGGAGGTCCTCCTCCTCTTCTATATCCTATCTCGCCTTCTATCCTACCTCGTTAGCACGCTCTTTTCTCCTACAAACCCTCAGTCATGATGATGGGCACACCCTGGTCCATGCACATGCTCTTCTTCCTCGACATTCTGGCTCTGGAACTCCTGGATGAGGGCTTCCAACTCCTCGTTCGGCTTTCCTTTGACCATCATGATAGAAAGCTGTTCTCCCAGATGGGAGAGCAAGGGGAGTGTACGCTCTCCATAGCAGTGTATTGCCTGAGCTTTTCCCACTTCGTCAAAAGTATCCAACAGGCGTGCGACTATCTTGATGTGATCCTCCTCGTAGTCCTCCAGCAGATGCAGGTCGAGTATGATGTGCTTCTGGGGATCAAAAAGCAGATAGGCTGTGGGAAAGACCGGGGCCCCACCCTTTTCGTGTTTGAACGGCTCGTGTAAGAGGAAGGTTGCTGCAAAGAGAATCTTCCCAGGTTTGGCTTTCATCCTCTTGTAATGTAGCAGCTTGGTTTCATTGGTCAGCCTCGCCTGGGGGTACTCCACCCCATAGTCTTCATCGCTGAGCTCTTTGGCTTCTACGGTAAACTGCCCTTTTTCACTCTCTTCCTGCTTGAAGTAGGGGTAGTACTCCCGCGTATCGATGTCATCCAGGCCCAGGCTTTCCAGCCAAGGAGTAAGGGAATTTGTCGTGGCCACCTTACCGAACTGCCCAACATAGGTCTTGGCAAACAGGATGCCCCGAAGAGCCAAGGCAAGCTGGTCTTGTTCTTCATCGGTAAGGAGCCAGGGCAGGCGATACTGGCGCTTGATCCTGACCTGGGGGAAAAACCCCTCAGCAAACTCAACACCACTTTCCGCTATGGCGGCAAGGTCCTCTGGCTCAAGGTCTTCCTTGTTATTGTCCAAGGTCAGAATATAGCACTCCTGGGAGGTCTCCACCTCATGCAGCTCCATAGGAGGGGCATCATCAGGATCGAGGAAGCAGAGGCGAAGGTAGCCGGTTATCCCCTTCTGGCCCAAGTAGAGGGCAAGGCCACCCTCCACTACAGAGACATAGGCAGGAGTTGTATCCTCAAGCTCTATCGCAAACAGGTCATTTTCTGAAAATACAGAATCCACTTGTGCTCTCTGGTACTCTTTGATAAGGGAATAGAACTCTTTGGTTTCCATTAGGGCCTCCACAGTCCAATCATACTAAAAAACAGGAGCATGTCCAATGAAGGGGGACTACCATACGGTAGATTCTCTCGCTTTCATTTCCCTATCACTCTCTACGCCCATGAAAAAAGGCTGTCATCTTCCTAAGGTAGGAAAGGTGACAGCCTTTTTTGTTGTAGTATTTCTACTTTCTCTATCGTATCTTGTTCTTGCCCTAGCGCTGGACTCGTCCGCTTCCATCGCCACCGACGAGTGCTTCCACTTCATCCTTGAGGGTCAGGTTGAAGTCTCCACCGATGGAGTGTTTCAAAGCTGAAGAAGCAACTGCAAAGTCGATAGCATACTGTTCGTTATCACCATATTCACTTAAGGCGTAGATGATACCAGCTGAGAATGAGTCACCTCCACCAACGCGGTCGATGATATTGGTTATCTCATACTGCTTGGATACATAGAACCCTGTCTTACCATTAATAGCAGCACGCCAGCCGTTATGGTCTGCACTCTTACTTTCACGGAGCGTTACGTTGACCACACTGATGTTGGGGAACTGACGCTTAACCTCTTGGGTTAGCTCCTTATAGACATCAAGGTCTAGCTCGCCCTTGGTGACGTCAACTTTAGCCTCAATGCCAAGACACTTCTGGATATCCTCTTCGTTTGCGACTATAACATCAGCAAATTTGACAAGCTCACGCATTACTTCAACAGCGGTCTTTCCATACTTCCAAAGTTTATTACGGAAGTTGAGGTCGATTGAAGTGGTTGCACCAGCTTTTTGGGCAGCTTTCAAAGCCGCCAAAGTTGCATCAGCAGCACTCTGACTGATAGCTGGAGTGATACCGGTAACATGCAGCCACTGGGCATCGCTAAAGATTGCAGGGAAGTCAAAGTCAGCGGGCTTTGCAAGGGCAATAGAGCTCTCTGCACGGTCATAGACAACCTTGCTAGGACGCTGGTTAGCTCCAGTTTCCAGGAAATAGATACCTACGCGGCCATCCTTTGTCCTGTTGATAGCAGAGACATCAACACCATATTTCCTTACTTCCCGTACAGCAGCTTCGCCGATTGCATTGTCTGGAAGGGCGGTGACAAACCGGGACTCTTTGCCCAACAGGGAGAGCGATACTGCTACGTTGGCCTCTCCACCCCCAAAAGTTGCTTCCAGCGAGGGAGACTGAAAGAAGCGTTCATGACCAGGAGATTTAAGCCTCAGCATGATCTCTCCAAAGGTAACAAATTTCTTGCCCATATAATCCTCCTAAAATATTTTGTGAACATTCATTATTCTCTTGATATTTAGAATCATAGAGGGTATGCTGAGCTCTGTCAACATTATTTTGAAACAACGTTTCATATTTGAAACAGAATAAGGAGATTCACCCATGCATGAAGCACTATTTACCCAAATCCACAACATCGGACTTGTCCCTGTCGTCAAGATAGACGACGCATCAAAGGCTGCCGGTTTGGCAGGAGCCATGATCAAGGGAGGACTTCCCTGTGCTGAGGTCACCTTCCGAACCGATGCCGCAGAACAGGCTATCAAGAATATTACAGAAGCCCATCCGGAGATGCTCGTAGGAGCAGGGACAGTAACCAACCTCGACTATGCAAAGAAGGCCGTTGCAGCAGGAGCCAAGTTCATCGTATCACCGGGTTTCAACCCTACAGTGGTCGACTGGTGCCTGGAAAACAATGTTCCCATCGTACCAGGGGTATGCACCCCCAGTGACATCGAGCAGGGTCTTGCCCGTGGACTTACCACCCTCAAGTTCTTCCCCGCCGAAGCTTCCGGCGGTGTTGATATGCTTAAGAACTTTGCCGGTCCCTTCCCCAACTTGATGTTCATGCCCACCGGTGGCATCAGCTTGGCAAACCTCTCCTCCTATGCCAAGCAGAGCAATGTGCTTGCAGTCGGCGGGTCATGGATGGTCAAGGCAGACCTCATTGAAAACGAGGACTGGGATGGCATCACCAAGCTTTGCAGTGATGCAGTACTCGCCCTGCAGGGTCTTGAGTTTGCCCATATGGGATTGAACAACGAAAGTGTCGAAGAGGCTGAGAAGAGCATCGCAGGCTTCTCTGCCCTTGGGATGGGAGCCAAAAGAGGCAACTCCTCCACCTTCATGGGTCCTTTCATCGAAGTGCTGCCCAAGACCTACCTAGGAAAGAACGGACATATCGGCTTCCGTTGTTTTGATATCGAGCGCACGCTCTCCTTCCTCTCCAAGCATGGCTTTACTGTCAAAGAGGAGACCATTGCTCGGGATGCAAAGGGAGCCATCAAGGTCTGTTACCTCAATGAGGAACTCAGTGGATTTGCCATCCACCTGGTCAAGGCTTAACAGCTAAAAAAAGCAATGATGCTCGATAGCACAAGAGAGAAGCCCTTTCGTATCTTTACGAAGGGGCTTCTCTCTTGTACCCTGCTTGTAATGAGACAAAGCAAGACCAACACCCTCACCGCTCAACAGAGAATTGAGGTACAAACCCTACAAGATGTCTGTTTTGAGCATGAACAGTTACAGAACAAGCCCCTTCTCTCCAACGAGCTCAACACAGACCAGGACCTCCCCTGCTTCTTCCTACACTACAAGGAAAACAAGCTTGTAGGATTCCTGGCAGCCTTCTTTCCTACCGATACCGAGGTTGAGATCACGGGATTTGTCCACCCAGCCTATCGAAGAGGGGGGATCTTCTCCTCCCTGGTTGCAGAGGCCCGAAAGACCTATCAGGGCCATAGGTTCCTCCAGATGCTCTTGCAGGTGGAAAGCACGTGTGCGAGCGGGAAAGCCTACATCCATGCAAGGGCTCCTCTTATCGACCGGACCGAGTACCTTCTGGTGCTTTCAAAAAGTCGCTGGTTGGGGATGGAAATCCCCAGAATACAGGGCGGTACCCTTATGGAGGCAACCGGTAAGGCCCTAAAGTCGTATAGCCAAACGGCCACCCGCCTACTCAAGGAAGATGCCTCCTGTATCAGCAAAATGGTGAACGATCCAACAAGAAAAGGCTACCTCTACCTCTATAAGAACAAGCCCCTAGGAGTACTGCAGAGCAGAGCTGAGGATACAAAAGGCATCATGCTCCATGGCATCGCTATCGATGAGGCGTATAGAGGCCAAGGCCATGGCAGGACAATGCTCGCCCTGGCACTGGATGGACTCTTCCGATCAAGTGTATCCATCTCGCTGGAGGTGGATGCACAAAACCCCAGAGCTTTGGGACTATATAGAGCTTTAGGCTTTGAAATTGACTTCCAGGTTGATTATCATGCATTGAATTTGT
>CAZPOJ010000065.1:0-15872 GCA_964588005.1 uncultured Sphaerochaeta sp. | reverse complement strand
TGGACAACCTTTCATACGATCATACTAGTGAAGAGAGGAGAATCATGATGAACCATACTATTGTTGTGCTTGATGGATATACGCTGAATCCTGGTGATCTCAGTTGGGATGGCCTTTCTGCCTTAGGGGACCTGACTGTCCATGACCGTACTGAAGAGAAGGATATTCTCTTTCGCATCGGTGATGCTGACATTGTCATCACCAACAAGACCCCCCTTACCAGGGAGACCCTGTCGAAGGCGCCGAAGATCGCCTATATAGGGGTGTTGGCCACAGGCTTCAATGTGGTCGATATCCAGGCAGCGAAAGAGAGGGGTATTCCTGTATGCAACATCCCTACCTATGGTACTGATGCTGTAGCCCAGTTTGCCTTTGCCATGCTGTTGGATATTGCCAACCATGTCTCCCACCATGACAATGAGGTCAAGAAGGGGCGATGGACAGAGAGTCCTGACTTCTGTTTCTGGGACAAGCCACTGATGGAGCTTCTTGGCAAGACGATGGGTATCATCGGCTTTGGCAGGATCGGGCAGGCTACTGGGCGCATAGCCAAGGCATTTGGCATGGAGGTCCTCGCCCATGACGGATACCCTATTCCCAATGCTGACTGCAAATATGTGAGCCTTGATGAGCTCTATGCAAAGAGCGATGTCATAGCCCTGCACTGCCCGCTCACAGCCGAGACTGAGGGCATCATCAATAAGGAGAGCATTGCCAAGATGAAGGATGGGGTCATCATCCTCAACAACAGCCGAGGCCCTCTTATCGTGGAGCAGGATCTCGCTGATGCGCTCAACAGTGGCAAGGTCTATGCAGCAGGTCTGGATGTGGTATCCAGTGAGCCCATCAAGGCTGATAACCCACTTCTGAAGGCTAAGAACTGCATCATCACCCCACACATCAGCTGGGCCCCAAAGGAAAGCAGGGCCCGACTTATGGGCATAGCTGTTGATAACCTCAAGAGTTTTCTTGAGGGGAAGGCAGTGAATGTGGTGAACAAGTAGGATACGACTCAGAACCTAATAAGAACAAAGAAAGCAAGAGGGATCGCCTTGATAAGGGGATCCCTCAGGTATGATATCATTTGCATGAAATACTGTTGGTCCGAATCCCTGCATGGTTTTCAATAGTATGGCTCTGATCATTCAACCCTTTTTAGTGAAGAAGGGTTGTACCTGTGGGCTGTTCTGGTTACAGCTTTGAGGTTTTCCATAGAGATATTTGTTGGAATAGCGCATTCAGGACTAATAAGGCGTATTCCTGCTTGTAAACAGGTAATTACCTCCTGGGTCACTGAAACTGGATTTCCTTGTGCAAGGGTAATCGGATTCTTGATTGCCCCAGTTAGCAGTAGGTCTGAACTAGCAATCCGCACTGCTTCTCCTATCGGGTTTCTTGAATCGATGTGAAACATCCGCATCCCCGTTGAAGCAATGATGTGCAGCCTATCCATAACTTCCCCGCACACATGCAGTATAAGTGGTCCGTGGCTCTGCAGTGTTGTGGCTGCCTGCTTGTGGATGGGTACAAGGAAACGTTCATAGATTTGGGGACTTACAAGGTCAGACGTTGCGTGCTCTGCCCAGGTGATCATATCAGCTCCGGCATTGAACTGTGCGATGGCAAAGGCGATGGGAACTTGCATCAGCTCATGTATGAGCTGATTGGTTTTCTCTGGTTCCAAAATCGTATCCAGTATCAGGTTTTCCACTCCATATAGATTATAAGCAAGCGTCCATGGTCCAATTACTTTTCCAATGATGGGAACTCTCCCCTTGTATCGCTTCTTGAGAATCTCAATAGCTCGTAATAGGGCCTTGAATTCCTGTTTTTCAAGGAATCCAGATGGAAGCTTGAAGTCAGAGATGTGTTTCATGGGCTTGCTGGTCACATAGGGTGTCGAAGCTGCATCACTGAACTCCACTTTAGCACCAAGGGCAGAAGCTTCAAGGTGAACAGAGAAGTATGGGGCAACTGAATCAAAGCCGAAGATGTCATGGCCGATTGCAGCAAGGTCTGCCATCTCTTGTGGATTTGTGTGGGCGGAAGGAAAATAGGAATTGCTGAGTTGCATTGCTTCCAAGGTTGCCACCGAAGTTGGTGTTATGGCTGGAAAAACATCAAAATCCTCTCCACGTATCGCTGCAAACACTCTTTCCCGGCTGGTCATTTCTCGTTTTATCATTGTTCGTCCCGTTTGATGGAGAAAGTATACCATGGATATATGAGAAGGACACTCCTGCTTTTGCCTATGCAACAGCGTAGAGTGTCCTCCTCCAGATACGAATGGTATCTCTCTACTTCTCGATCACCCGATCAAAAATGGCTCCAGCAGGATAGAGGGCTCCTGGTCCCAAAAGCTCTTCCATACGGATGGTCTCATTCCATTTTACAGTTCTCTCTGTTCTTGCAACAGACCCTACTTTGAGCTGTCCGGCATTGGAAGCAATGGCTAGATGTACAATAGTTTCATCTTCTGTTTCGCCAGAGCGTGCTGAGACTACAGGCAGGTACCCACAGTTCTTGGTATACTCAATTGCATCAAGGGTTTCTGTAATGGTTCCAATCTGGTTCATTTTTATCAGTACGGCGTTGCAAGCTCCCCTTTTTACCCCTTGTTCTATGCGATCGATTTTGGTCGTGAATAGGTCATCACCGATAAGTTGAATTTTTTTACCCAGTTTTTGCGTCAACAGGATAGATCCTTCCCAATCGAGCTCTGAACATCCATCCTCTATGGAGATAATCGCATATGTATCAACCCATGTGCAAAGCAAATCAACAAACTCTTCCCGAGTAAATTCTCGGTCTTCGAGTTCGAAACGGTATACTTTGCGTTTTTCATCATAAAATTCACTTGCTGCAACATCCAAGGCAATCGCGACCTCTTTTCCTGGGGTATATCCTGCTTCAATGATTCCCTCAGTAAGGAGTTGCAAGCCTTCCTCATTGGTTTTGAAGTCTGTTGGCCAGAATCCCCCTTCATCTGCAATCGCCAGGGGTTTCCCATGACGAGCAAAGACTTTCTTGGTAGCTTCATACACATTCACTACCTGAGCAAAGCCTTCTTCAAAAGTTTTTGCTTGCATGGGAATTATTAAAAAGTCCTGTATGTCGATAGTATTGAGTGCATGGGCACCCCCTCCAATGATTTGGATCATGGGCACTGGGATCATTTTTGCGTTTGCACCCCCCAGGTATCGGAACAAGGGAAGGTTCATTGCATTCGCTGCCGCTCGTGCTACAGCCATCGAACAACCCAGTATTGCATTCGCACCCAGAGCATGCTTGTTATCAGTTCCGTCCAGAGCAATCATCATCCGATCGATGCCCGTCTGGTCTGTTGCTTCAAGCCCGATGAGTTTAGGTGCAAGGATAGAGCGAATATTATCTATTGCCTTGAATACGCTCTTTCCTCCCAGGACATCAGGGTTCCCATCCCTTAACTCCAAGGATTCATACACACCTTTGGACGCGCCAGATGGTACGGTTCCTCTTCCACTTGCGCCCCCCTCAAGAATCACATCGACTTCAACAGTGGGGTTGGCACGGGAATCGAATACTTGCCGAGCCAGTACTTGGGTAATAGTATATTTTGACATATGTTCTCCTCTATTTTGTTGTTAGGGTATTTGCGAATTCAATCACCATTGCATAGGTAGTGACTTTTTCATTGACTATATGGTAGGCAAGGTTGCGTACCAACTGTTTGTCCGATTCCTCTGTGAGGTATTCCACGGGAGATTTTCCATCGACCCTGGCAAGCAGCATCATTGCCAAGAGTCTTACAAAGGATTGTTCCAACTCCTCGGCATTCATATAGTCCATCGACTTGAAATAGATAGCCAACATGTGGCTAAGCATGTTCAAGTATGAAGATGCGAATTGCTTGTTCTTAACCGCCTTCAACAAGAAATGATTGGAGAAAAATGCCAAATCAAAACTGGGATGCCCATAGTGGGCAACTTCGAAATCAAGGATTGAGATTTTCCGTTCATCGACCAATATATTCTTAGGACTATAGTCTCCATGCACCAGGGTTATGGCACTCTCCATCAGTTCTTGTACAATGGGTTTTGCGTATTGTTCAAGTTCGGGGTGCTTTGAGACAGTAAATTCAATGTAAGGGGAGATTCTCAAGTTGTAGAACACGTCTTTTGACGCGAAATCTTTGGCAACTTGTTTGTCCGTTGCACATTTGTTGTGTACGGTTGCCAGCGCAGTTATGGATTGTTCAGCTACCGAAAAGTCCAACAGACCTGTCAGGAGGTCGCTTTTCCACATGCTGCAACTCTCAGGGGCTGCCTCTCTTCCGAAAATATAGTTTTCTTCGTCATAGAAATAGACTTCAGGAACACTTTCAGGAACATACTTGTGATAGGTTTTGTTGCTCAAGTACTCAATATTCATCCTATTAGGATCGCAAAGCCACGTTTCCTTGACTTTGAGTTGGGCAAGAGCTTGTTTGATGATCATGGGTTTGTCCCCGGCATACACAAAGGCTACTGTGCCAGAGACGCCTCCTGAGCAATAATACATCGAATAACCATCTTGCTTATTGATGATTTTACGGTTCAGAAGGTATTGTTCGAGTTCTTCTTTTTTAGAAATATCTACCATTAGGTCCTCCACTACAGGAAAAAAATAGTAAGAATCTCACCGGCTTGCAAAAGCAACCGGTGAGAAACGACAATCAGCTACACAACTTAGGATACAAATAGAGAAAGGAGCAGGATGGATACAAGGGCTATGCCGCCCATTACAAACGTGGTGAGTGTTACAGCAACATACCCTTTCTTGATATCGTAGTTTGCCAGTTTTGTAACGCACCAGAAGTATGAACCCTGAGGGAATACGCCACAGAAAGATCCTCCGGCGATAGCAATGACTGCAAGTTCAGGGGAGATTCCCAATCCACCAAGCATTGGCAGCACAATGGCTGCAGTTGTCGTCAGTGCAACAGTGGCAGAGCCTTGGGCAATAAGGACAATTGCTGAGATAAGGAAAGGCAGTACAACAGAGGGCAATCCGGTCTTAGTCATCATTTCTGCCAAGATTGGGCCAACACCAATACTTTGTAGAATCTTTCCAAAACATCCAGCAATACCTGTTATGAGAACAATTTCCGCACTTTTTCGGATAGCAACTGATACCCATTCCTCAGTGACTTCCTTGGTAAGCTTTTTGGGCAGGAGAAATGAGATCAGTGTCCCGATAAGAAGGGCAATATAGGGTGTCCCGATAAATGCAATGAATTTGATCAGGTTCGCTTCTGGGTTGCCATACAAGGTAGTAAAGGAACGAAGTACGATAAGGATAATAGGTATGACAATCGGCATATAGGACATGAAGGTGTTTGGGGCATGCTTTACAGCAGCTTTGTATTCCTTGCTTTCCTGGATGCTCTCTGCGTCTTCTTCGGCAATCTCGGGATACCTGGTCCTGATCCATTTTGAGTTGCTAAAGAGAATCGTCCCCAGGATGACTGGAATCGATATTATCAGACCATACAACATGACTGTTCCTACATCAGCACCGAGTATCCCTGCCGCGGCAATTGGCCCGGGTGTTGGAGGAATAAGGGAGTGGGTGGTCAACAAACCTGCCATAAGGGCCGAAACAAGAACCATATAAGGGATTTTTCCTACCCTGGATAGTTCTTTGATGACCGGGTTAAGGATAACGAATCCTGAATCACAGAATGTAGGGATTGATACAATACCACCGGTGACGGCGGTTGCAAGGGGAGCACGTTTGATTCCGACGAGTTTGAGGATTGAGTTTGCAATTTTTTGTGCAGCCCCAGTCTGTTCAAGGATTTCGCCCATGATGACACCACAAACAATGACTATTCCAATGTATTGCATTGTTCCACCAAAGCCCGCTGCGACAAGGTTTGCTACATCAACCAAAGGGAGACCTGCAGCTACACCTAATAACAACGATACGATCAGCAGAGAGAGAAATGCATGCAAATGGAATCGTGAGATTAACACGAGTAACAGGACCACACTTGCTACCAAAAGGACTACTGGATACATAACAACCTCCTAGTTGTTCCAAATTAGCTATAGTATTGGGCCTTTCTGAAAGCCACGCAACAAAGAGTTGATGTGCAAATAGTATAAAAATCCTGTAATAATCTTGAATATGTGATAATATTGGTTAATAGTTTATATTTATCTTGATTAGAGGTGTGCAAAAAGTATAAAAATCTAGTATTTATTCTTAATAAATATGCAAAAACTTGAATTTTGTGAGGTTGCCGGATGATAATGGATGTTGGGTTTCTTCAAAGGATTTTGGATAAGCTATCCGATCCCTCATGCAGTATTCACATCACAGATGAGGATGGGCGTGTATTGGTCTCTTCGCTAACGCATAGGATAGGAACTCAGAGCAAGACAGCTTTGTATGTAATTCAGATTGGCCGACCTTCGTTGATAGACCCCCAAACTGCAGATGGCGTTGATAGGACATATTGTGCGCCTGTGTTTGCTGATGATCTCCTCCAAGGGTGTGTTGTTGTAAAAGGGCCATCGGCAAGTGTAGTGATGATTGGCAATATGGTACGGTATTCCATTGAAACAGCCCTGGAATATGAAATCCACACCCAGGAAGAGCAGATTGGCGATGACAAGCAGAGCGTGCTAGCCAAGATGTTGCTCCAGCCCAATGTCAACCAGGAGAAAGTGCTCTCCCTGATGAATCAACTCGAATTTGACCCTACGTTATTGCGTTGCGTCATTTGCATTGATTTGATTTTCCATCAGACCAAATACTTCAGTATCAATCTGAACCTAGGATACCAATCTGCAATCGAGCAGATCAGGGAAGATATTGTAAGAAAGATACGAACTAACCAGTATCTCAATTCACAGGATATGGTACTTCTCCATTCCAAGGAATCAGTGGTGATCATCAAGAGCTTTGTCCCTGTAAAGGACCTCTCCAGGATATATCTTTCATTGGATGTTATTTGCCGGAGCCTTGGCGAAACTTTGGATGATATTACAGCATTATCATACCATATGGCGTATGGAAATCTTCAGTTTGGGGTCAGTTCTGTATATAAAAGCCTCTCAGAAGCGAAAGACACACTGACAATTGGGTGCAATTCCCGGAAGAAAGAACCTCTCTATAATGTCGAATCGATTCTGTTTGAGCATATCTGCTATCACCTGCAGCCCCAGATCAGCAATAAGCTCATTGAGCCAGCTCTGAAAAAGCTTCAGGCCTACGATGAGCAGGGATTCTTAGACATCCTTACCTGCGCTGAGGCATATGTTGATACAAATCTTACTATTACTGCAACTGCCGAACTCTTGCAGGTGCATCGGAATACCGTAACGACAAGGTTGGAGAAACTGAAGCATCTGACCAACCTCGACCCTGTAGCTAGATTCCAAGATGCCTTTCTAGTCAAGTTGTTGGCAATCTACAGACGAAGTGTTGAGGTGCTCGCAAAGACATGAGGTCTGGGAGGTAGCTGGTGAAATTCTCAACCACCAAGCAATTGTACCAGCAATAGGGGGAGACCATGGACTACGATTCTGAGAGTGGTACTATGCTTGTAAGAAGAGAATGGAACACCTTGCCCTGAGCAAGGCATATCCTGTCTCAAATCCCCTCATTAAACCCCATGGTGTAGGAAATCTTCATTGCCGTCTCCCTGAGCTTGGGAATGGCCGCTTCAACCTCTTCGCTACTCATGTAGGGCTCGAGTGCTGAGATGCTCAAGGCAGCAATGATCTTGTTTCCCCGCCCATAGATGGGCACAGCACTGCAGTTGTCCCCGCTGATGAACTCATTGCGGTCCCTTGCTACCTGCTCAGTACGGACCTTGAGCAATTCTTTCTTGATGCCCTCTGGTGTTGTAATGGTCTGCAGTGTGTACTGCTTGAGCCCTTTCTCCTTGATGAGTAGATCAATCTCTTCTTCTTCGAGGGTGCAGGTCAGGATTTTCCCAAGGCCTGTGCAGTGGAAGGGAAGGGTACGCCCCGGGGTGAAGTACGTCCTGGGAAGCGACAGGCTGTCTATCCTGTCTATTACCAGCACATCCTGCTGGTAGTAGACAGCCATGTTTGCATTCGCCTTGGGAAAGGAGTTCCACAGCAGCTCCAGATAGGGCATGCAGACCTTCCTGATCTCGATCGACTGCAGGGCATTGCGGGAGAGCCGTAAGGACTTGAGGGAGACCGAATACAACCCGGTGGAGTCATCCTTGCTGATATAGCCGGAGTTCTGCAGGGATGCAAGGAGCCTGAAGGTCATGTTGGTGTTGATATCCAGAGCTGAACTGATGTCCTGGATAGAGACTGGACGAGTTTGCTCGCTTGTGTAGTCAAGGATCTGAAAAGCCCTTTCAACGGTTTTTATGGTATAGCGGTCAAGATCTGCAGCCATTATGGTTCCTTTGGGTTGGTATGTGAGCCGTTCCGTCAAGATACAGGAGGATCAACTCTTTCCATATACTATCAAACGTAAATTGAAAAATCAAATGAAATAGTGAAATAATCAAATATCATTATGCAAATTCTTATAATAAGTAAAAAAATTTGATAAATGCTTTTTGACTGTGACTTAATAATTCATAACCTTGTTTGCAATGCAATTATTGCTATTCTAAAATTCCTACCGATTTGGGATACTTTATCCTTTTACCTATATATGGTTATGTATGTCGAATAGAGAATCAAACGGGGGGATAAGGGAAACTCCATTTCAAAGAATTTTAGGTGGTTCACCTTATCATGAAACTATGCAATAGTTGTGGTGAGAACATGCTCGCCTTAAGGCTGTATGTTTAAAGATGCAAGGAATGAAGGAGTTAGACTATGAAATTTCTTAAAACTTCAAATGCTTTGTTGCAGGATATGGGACAAGGTGTTAAACGTAAAATACTTGTTCACAACGATGACCTTATGATGGTTGAAGTCCATTTTCAAAAAGGGGCAGTGGGTTCGGTTCATTCACATACCCATCAGCAGATGACCTACATTCTTAGTGGGGTATTTGAATTCGAGAATGATGGAGAAAAGCAGATAGTTGAACAAGGAGACTCTCTCTTGTTTGCAAGCGGTGTGACCCATGGGACTGTCTGTAAGGAAAATGGAGTCTTGTTGGATGTTTTTACTCCAACTCGTACGGATTTCATATAAGAGGTTTTTTTCTCCGTTCACCTGATATAAGAGTCCTCCCTTTTCTACTGCTTACAGCGAGTTGCTAATGGGGCTACTGTAGGCAGTGAGTTTTTGATCATCTACGAAAAAGGCTACTGAAGGTAGATGTCTGATAGCAACTAATGTGTTGCTACAACGTTACACGTCCACCCATTCATATTCCAAGTAAATACTACTCTCTTTTTATAGCAGGGACCTGATTACATACTCAAGAGAGTCCTTGGTGAGTATAAGATGGAAAAAGCATAAAAAATTGATATATGATTCTATTTTATGATAAAAATCAAACAACAATTGAAAATAATCAAATAAAGATTGACAACTCCAATAAGCAGGGGTATTCTAACAATATAAATTTGAAAAAAATGGATTCAAGGGAATTCTCCCCAATATATATAGTATTGAATTACTTAACCTGAGAAGAACATTTTTTGCAAGGAGCACAATATGGATGTTGGATTCATTGGTTGGGTACTATGAGCAGGCCTATGGATAAGAACCTCATTAAAGCAGGACACTCCCTAGTGGTCTGTGATTTCAATGCAGAAACTGTAGCCACTTTTGTTGTTTTGGGTGCCCGTCCTGCCGCCAGTGGTAGTGAAATTGCGAAACTATGGGATCTCATCATTACCATGGTTCCCAACTCCCCTCAGGTTCGTAAGGTTGCTCTTGGTAAGGGTGGTATTATTGAAGGTGGCAAGATGGGTACAGTGCTTTTAGACATGTGTTCCATCAATCCTGTTGAGAGTCGGCTCATTGGAGCTGAACTTGCCAAGAAAAATATTGAGTTGATAGACGCCCCTTCAAGTGGTGGAGAGCACAAGGCAATCGATGGGACATTTTCCATTATGTGTGACGGAAAACAGAAGTTATTTGAGAAATATAAGCCTTCCCTTGAAGTCATGGATGGTTCTGTTGTGTTTGTTGGTGATCTTGGGGCAGGAAACATTGTTGTTTCAAAGGGAGATAACCAATGCTAAAGCCAGAAGGGATAATTACTCCTATCATTACGCCTTTCACCCAAGATGGTTCTTTTAATGAACCTGTATTTAGACGACTCATCGATAAGCTTATCGAAAATGGGGTGGATGGTATATTCCCCTTGGGCACGACGGGAGAGTTCTACGCATGCAACACGAGTGAGGTTGAGAGAATCTTCACCGCTACTGTTGAACAAGTTGCTGGAAGAGTCCCTGTCTATGCAGGAGTAAATCACATCACGACACGGGGTGTGCTTGAACTCGTGAAGATTGCTGAAAAGTGTAAGGTATCAGCCCTCAGTGTGCTGACGCCCATGTTCATAAGCCAGACTCAGGATGAGCTCTATGCATATTATAAGACAATTGCTGCCGGTACTCATCTACCTGTAATAGTTTACAATAACCAGCCGAAGACCAATGTCACTGTATTTCCCAAGACCATTGTACGCCTAGCTGAAATCGAAAACATTGTGGGAGTCAAGGATAGCACAGGAGATTTCACCAATACGGCAGAATATATACGGCTGACAAAAAATAGGAATGATTTTTCGGTTCTTTTAGGTCGTGATACACTTATTTATGCTGGACTGTGTTATGGAGCTGTAGGTGCTATCGCCTCCTGTTCCAACATTGCTCCCCGAGTTACCTGCGATATTTACGACTATTATATGCAAGGGAAAGCACAAGAGGCTTTAGCAGCACAGTTCAAGTTGGCTTCGCTTCGCCTTGCAACCAATATGGGTACGTTTCCACAAGTTATTAAAGAAGGACTTATGCTGTTGGGGTACGAAGTAGGATCGTGCCTCCCTCCTATTGATAGGATCACCGGCGAACAATTGTCGAAACTCAGAGCAGTTATGAAAAACATGGAATTGTTATAGAGGGAAGGTTGAAAAATGAAGATTATTAGTGTTGAAGCAAAGAGAATTCACCACACTTCGGTGATGGTTCGTGATGCTGAAGGACATTCCCATCCGGGAAAAGTCCATGATGCATCTACCCCCATTTTGACGATAACCTGTGATGATGGGACACAAGGTTTTGCTGTCGGTGGAAATATGAATGTTGATATCCTGAATAACGTAGCTGGTCCAGCTCTTATTGGCGAAGATCCCTTTTTTCGTGAAAGGATTTGGCAACGGATGAGAACCTGGCAACGGTTGCACTCGACCTTTACCGATAGGACCCTATGTGCATTGGATCTGGCTCTGTGGGATATTTGCGGAAAAGTTTGCAACCAGCCTGTTTATAAGCTGCTTGGTGGGTTTAGGGAGAAGGTCCCTGCTTATGGCTCCATCATGGTTGGTGATGACTTTCCTGGAGGCTTGGATACTCCCAAGGCATATGCAGATTATTCTTTGGAGCTGGTCAAGAGGGGATATAAAGCGATCAAATTGCATACTTGGATGCCACCCATCATTCCCGAGCCAGATCCGAAATTGGATATTAAGGCGTGTGCGATGGTTCGTGAAGCAGTCGGCCCGGATATTGAGCTGATGCTTGATCCTTACCATGACTATACCCGACAAGAAGCCAGATATATTGCAGATGAGTTGGTGAAACTAAATTTTCTCTGGTTGGAGGAGCCGATGGATGAAAACTCCATGTCCTCATACAAATGGCTAACCAATACAACCAGTTTGGATATCTGTGGGCCTGAGACTGCTGAAGGGAAGAATCGTATCCGTGCAGAGTGGATTCTTGCAGGTGCTGCTAGTGTTGGACGTGCAGGAGTGGAGACTAATGGTGGCATAACCAGTGTTATGAAGTCTGTCCATCTGTACGAAAGTTTTGGTATGAGTATTGAATTGCATGGTAACACCCTTGGGAATCTCCATATCCTTGGGGCAATGGGGATTGCTGGCAAGTACTATGAAAGAGGGTTACTGCATCCCTTCTTGGATTATGAAAAGCCCTCACCTTTGTTCAATACGATTTTTGACCCTATGGATAATGAAGGGTATGTGACAATTCCTACTGTGCCTGGCCTTGGTTGGGACTTGAATTTTGATTATATTCAGTCGAATTTGCTGGATAAATAAAAGAGGAGAAAAGTATGAAAAAGTTGACTATTGTTATGTTTTTGATCGTTCTTGCTGTAATGCCCATGTTTGCACAGGGTGGAAAAGAGACAGCAAAAACCTCAGACGGACCTGTGGTGATTAACCACTGGTATTGGGTTCCTAATGCGGATTTGGGTCGCTATAAGGAGTTGATTGAAAATTTCAACTCAACACATCCTGGCATTCAAGTCGTTTGGGAAAATGTTCCAAAGAATGATGTGCGCAGTAAGTTTATCACTGCCTACCAAGTAGGAGCTGGTCCCGACTCCTTTGGTATGAGTGAGTCATGGGTTTCTGAGTTTGATGCAATGAATATGTTGGCACCTTTGGACTCCTACCTTGCTACTTGGGATGGATTTGATGATGTTTTCCCAACTCTTTGGGAAGCTGGGAACATCGATGGTAAACAATACGGAATTCCTTGGAAGCTACTTGTGACCTATATGTACTATCGTGCAGACTGGTTTGAAGAAGCCGGAATCGAAGTTCCTGATACCATGGATGAGTTTGTAAAAGCTGCAAAAGCTTTGACAGGCAAGTATACCAATGAGGCTGGAGAAACAGTAAATAGGTATGGATTTGGTATGCGTGGTGGTTCGGGAAATGCTCAAGGCTACTACATCTGGACTCAGACCTATGGTGCCAAGCTGTATGATGAGAATGGGAAGGTAACCTTTAACTCACCTATTGCTGTTGAGGCAACTCAGAAATACATTGATCTTTTCCAGAAAGAAAAGGTGACCCCACCTTCAACCGTCGGTGATGGATTTGCAGAAATTGTCGGTTCCTTCAAAAGCGGTAAGACTGCAATGTTCCAGCACCATATCGGAACTTCTGTAGAAATTTCCGAGGCATTGGGTGATAAAGTCGGTGTCATGTTATTTCCTTCCAATGCTGAAGGTCACCGTTGGAGTGAAGGCTCTACTATTTTTCATGGTATCAGCTCCATCTCAAAGAATAAGGATGCTGCATTTGAATTCATTAGTTGGATGAGTGAGAATGAGGCAGTTGAATTCCAGAGCAAGTACTTGGGATCAATTCCAATAACTAAGCCTGTCAGTGAGCAGGACTACTTCTCCCTGAACCCATTCTATTCAGTTTCGAATGAATCTATTGCGTTTGTTGGTCCTTGGCCGAAAACAGTTGGGTGGTCCAAGATTGTTACGAATACTACTGTTAAGCTTTTGCAACAGGCACTGATGGGGCAAATTACAGCCGAATCAATGGTTGAGCAATTGGCTAAAGCATTAGCTGAATAATTATAATGAATTCCCTCCCGGGTATTTTGTACCCGGGAGTATTCATACAAGGATTGGAGTATGCATCAACTTAAAAGACAACGTTGGTACCCCTATGTATTAATTTTGCCCACACTGCTGGTTATTGGATTAATCCTCGTCTATCCAATTTTTAAAGGTCTCCTTCTCAGTTTTCAAGACCATATCCTTACTAAGCCTGTCCCTGCTGGAGAGCGGTTCATTGGATTTAATAACTATAGAAAAATGTTGCAGGATGATATTTTTTGGATATCATTAGGCAAGACTTTCTGGTGGGTGTTTGGTTCAGTAACGTTTCAGGCTCTTCTGGGAATGTGTACAGCACTTCTACTTAATCAGAAATTCCGTGGACGAGTGATAGCCCGTGGCCTTGTGTTGATTCCTTGGGTGTTGCCTTCAGTTGTATCTGCTTTGTTATGGGCTTGGATAATGGATGGGACGTATGGTCTTATCAATGATGTATTGATGCGGCTACATCTAATTCAGGAAAACATTCCCTGGTTGGCTAACCCCAAGACAGCGTTTCCTGTGGTCATAGCTACTAACATCTGGAAAGGATTTCCCTTCTTTGCCATCAGTTTTCTCGCGGGACTGCAAAGCATCCCAAAAACACTGTACGAAGCTGCTGATATTGATGGTGCTGGTAATGTGAAGCAATTTATCCATGTGACCATCCCTCATCTGAAAAAAGTGATAATAACCACAACTGTGTTGCGCCTGATATGGACTGCAAATACTACAGATCTAATATTCACGATGACTGAAGGTGGTCCGGGATATACAACAAATGTGCTTGCTTTGTATACGTACCTGACAGCTTGGACGGACCTTGATTTTGGATATTCCTCTGCAATGGCAATAACATTGATGCTCATAATGTTGGTATTCATCGGAATTTACTTAAAACTAGTAAATAGAAATTATGAGGAGATTTGAGAATGAGACGTAACAATCAATCATGGTATTTCAGGCTCTTTGTTATTTGGATACCGGTAATCCTCATAAGCGTGTACTCTGTTCTTCCTGTTGCGTGGGCTTTTGTCACCTCGATAAAGCCTGCGGTAGAGATACATACTGCAAAAATTCTCTACTGGCCAAATAATCCAACTTTTCAGAACTATATTGAGGTTTTTAAGGAAACAGATTTCCCTCTTCAGTTTAAGAATAGTGTAATAGTAGCGTCTAGCACGACTCTGATTTGTGTTGTGATTTCGATAACAGCTGCCTATGCATTCAGCCGGTTTAAGTTTAAAGGATCAAAATTTCTCAAGAACTTTTTCCTGTCGAGTCAGATGTTTCCTAAAGTACTGATTATCATACCTTTGTTTGTCATTATGCGTGGCTTGCACTTGTTAAACACCAAAGGGTCTCTGATAATTGCGTACGCTTCCTTTTCTCTGCCCTACGTAATCCATATGCTCATTGGGTATTTTAGCGGGCTGCCCCAAGAGCTGGATGAGGCAGCAACTGTAGACGGATGTTCCAAAACCGGAATCCTCTTTAGGATTCTGCTGCCTCTGGCGGTCCCTGGCATAGTTGCAACTGCTATCTACACATTCATACATGCCTGGGATGAGTTGATGTTTGCTGTTATGTTTACCTCCACCAGTGCTCAAAGGACACTGCCTGTTGGATTGAAGATGTACATTGGCGAATATGGTATCGAATGGGGCAACCTCTGTGCTGCAGCACTCATGACTTCACTTCCAGTTATTGTGCTATTTATGTTTTTACAAAAATATCTCATCTCGGGTATGACCAGTGGGAGTGTGAAGGGCTAACGATTAGAATTGAGCATTGATGGACTTCTCTTGGCTTTTAACCATAGCATTTTATCATGCTGAGAGAAGTCTATTTTTCATTAAAATCACAGATGGAGGCCCGTTTTTCACGATTACAGGTACGAAAACGGAACTCTTCCACACCTGTTCATAAGATAATTTTTTCTGAAATAATGTGCATAGGTTTTCAAGAAAACGAAGAAAACATTCTCACAACAGAGCCTTCTTAAGGGTTTTGCTGACGATCCCTATCTTGGATGCACGAAATAACTCGTCAGAGAGGAGTTCTGTGGAATTAGGAAGAGAACACCAACTGTGCCCCTCGGTGTTTAGCCTTCTGTTTTTGAACATCCGCACCAGCTCTATGGAGTGCGGTGGATGCAGAAGGAAATCGATATAATCTATGAAGCCAACACCATCTGTCGTCAAACAGTCCAATGCCATTTCAAGCATCCTAAACAGTCTTTGTGTCCCTTCTGATTCTTTAGCCTACGATAAACCCAAAAGTAGAACCATATCCTACTCAACCCTCTAAATATCGTCGATTCCTACATTTCAGAGCACTTTTTTCCACTTTTAGTTGCATTCT
>CAZPOJ010000064.1:0-16003 GCA_964588005.1 uncultured Sphaerochaeta sp. | reverse complement strand
AATATACTCTCTTTTCCTTGTGATTGTTGGTTTATATTCTCTATAAATATAAACAACTCTTGTTTGCAATATGTAAGAGAAGCTACTACAATGTTCACGGGTAATCTTATGCCAGATAGCGCTTGCCTAGGCTTTTGAGTTAGTGCTAGTATAGAAAATAGTGAATAATACTATGGTAGAGTGATTTTTCTGCAGCAACAGTAATAATTACGAAAGGATAATAATAGGTATGAATAGTACAGCAAAGAAACGGTTTATGATTTTGCTCCTTCTTCTTTTTTCGACCCTTCTGTTCGCTGCTGAAGGCTCGGGTCTTGTGGTGCGGTCGCCTCTGTTTGGCCCTGATACTCCTGCTCCTGCCATGGATGCAAACTCTTTGGTTCTCCAGTCCTATGCCGAACAACTCGGTCTTGCTTTGGATGTCCCTGAGGAAAAACCCGAAACCCGTATACTGAGGGCCATCAGTGACGGGCGCTACCCTGTAACCCCTGGAGACAGGTACCGCCTGGTCTATCTCGATGGATTGCAGACAGTGACAGCTGAGCTCCAAGCCGATGAAAAAAGCGTGGTCATGGTCCCCGGTCTTGGATCAGTGAATTGTAAAAACCTCTCCTTTATCCAGATGAAGGAGGAGATCCTCACCATGGTGAAGACCTACCACAGCTACTCCAATCCTCAGCTGGTCCTAACCGGCACAGGTTCCTTTAGTGTCTCGGTCATCGGGGAAGTGAGCGGTACTCGCGTAGTTCCTGTCTGGGGCCTTTCAAGACTTTCTTCGGTGGTTGGTAGTGCCACCCCATATGCCTCGACGCGCAATATCCTTATCACCCACGCAGACGGCAGTTCCGAAACCTATGACCTCTATCTCGCCTTGCGCAAGGGCGTCCTCAACCAGGACCCCTTACTCAAGAGTGGGGATGTCATCACCATCGGCCGTGCTGAAAAAACAGTGGTGCTTGCAGGTAATGTCTATGCACCGGGCACCTATCAACTGAAAAATAACGAAAACCTCAGTGATCTCGTCTCATCCTACGGGGGAGGGGTCTTGCACAACGGTGATGTACAGAAGATTAGGATCCAGCGATACAACAAAGAGACCAAAGCTTGGGAAGTGAATTATGCAGACCTTTTTGGCAACAAGAAGATAGCTTTGCAGCATATGGACCAAGTTGTCATCGATACTCTCTCTTCCTCGGTACAAACGGTGACTATCGAGGGCTCAGTTGCAGCAAGCGAAGCGTACGATAGCCGCTCTGCTACAGCCTTGGTGGGAACCTCTTCAGGAAGGATCTTCTACCAGTTCTACCCCGGGGAGAGCGTCAAGCAGATGCTGAGCTCAATCGCACCTCGCCTGATGACCGTCAGTGACCTCGATGGCTCCTATCTGCTTCGTGACCAGCAGCGCATCCCGCTGAAGGCTCAGCAGATACTCTATGGCGATGATCCTGATGGTCTGCTCACTTTGAAAAGTGGAGACACCTTTATTATTCCTTTCAACCAGCGCTTTGTATCGGTTAGTGGTGGCGTTGTTCGCTCAGGGGTCTTTGCCTATATTCCAGACAAGGGACCTAATTACTACATCTCCCTGGCAGGGGGGCTCAGCGATGATGCCTCATACCCCTCATCTGTCAAGGTCTATGACAGTGAGGGACAAAAACTAGATATCACTGGCGAAGTACCCCCAGAATCATCCATCAGGGTAGGAAAGAATACATTTATCAAAGACATTGCCCCTACAGTGGCAGTCATCAGCTTGGTCACTTCTGTTTTAGGAATTGTGGCTGCGGTAATCAGCGTTATCCTTGATTCCAAAAAACTGTAAGGGGAGTATGCAATGAATCAACAAGAAGAGTTTCAGGCAGGATATATCCAAGGTGAGGGCAGTGAAGAGGGAATCTCCATCTCTGAGCTGTTTAATATCTTTAAGCAACGGTTTGGATGGTTTGTAATTGGACTGGTTGTTGTCCTTGCAGGTGCTATCGGATACCTCTACTACGCCGTTCCCCAGTATGAGAGCCAGGTCTCGGTCTTGGTCGAGCCTATACAGAAATCTTCCTCCATTGAGAATCTCTTGGACAGTAGTGCAAGCACTACCAAGATCGCCACTGAGGTGGAGCTGATCACCAGCCGCAAGAACATTGACTACGCCTTGAGTACCCTCGACCTTGACTCCTACACCAATGCTGATGGACATGCATACACCGACAAGGCAATTCTCGGAAATGTTAAGAATCGGATCGTGGTCTCCACAGTCAAGGATACCAATATTGTACGCATCACCGTAACAGATGCAAGCCAGGCTTTTGCCCGTGATCTGGCCAATGCCCTGGCTTCAAGTTATGACAACCTGCTTACCGGTATCGCTAAAAACTCCAAGACAGCACAAAGGGAGTTCATACAGTCTCAGATACCTATCAACGACAGCTCTTTACAGAGTGCCTCTGATGCCTTGGGTGATTTTAGGGAAAACAGTGATATCATCCAGCTTACTGACAAGAGCTCCCTGCTTGTTGAACAGATCTCCTACTATACCCTTCGTCTGGAACCATTGAAGTTACAGCTGAAGGAGTTGCTTGTCATCATCGACTCCATCAATGCCGACCTGGAGACTATGGGCTTTACAGGAGTGCTCTCCCTTGACGCTATTCGAAAGGACCCTGTTGTCGCTTCCAAGCTCAAGGATCTCTCGGCATGGAAGACTGAGCTGACAATGTATGAGTCCCTCGTCTCTCCCTCTCCTGCTCAGGCTGCAGCTACCTCTGCCGGCTCTGGCTCTTCTCGTACCTATGTCCTCAATAGTGAGATTTCGCAGACAACAAAGGATCTGTTGGGTAGGGTGGCTACCCTTACCCGTGCCTATCCCTCTGGTATAAACAACACCCAGGAGATAGTACAGGCACTGACTACCGAGGTCGCCATCACCGTATTGGAGGACCGTGGCAGGGTCTTTATTGATGAACTTTCCAAACTTCCGGTCCTTGAGCGTCAGCTCTCGGAACTGATGCGAGATGTGCAGATTTATGAGGCTATAGGCTTGAAGCTTCGGGATATGCTTGAGGAGGTAAAGCTCGTTGAGGCTGCGGTGACAGGAAACGTTACTGTCGTTGATGAGGCTATCCTCCCTCGTTTGCCTGTAAGCCCTAACAAGATGCTGATCCTCGCTGTAGCCCTGTTGCTTGGAGTTGCCATCGGGTTCCTACTCGCCCTTGCAGCGGAGGCCACCGACTTCTCCCTGCGTACAGAGGCCCAGATCAAGAAGATTGTTGGCCGCGACACACCTATATTGGGCTGGATTCCCTTGATGAAAATATCTCCGAAGGAGAAGTATCCGACCCTCGCTGTCTATAACGACCCGCTCTCCTTCGAGTCTGAACGATTCAAGCTTGTTGCCAATATGCTCTATTCCGATGAGGCGAAGAAGGTCTTCTCCATCACCAGTTGTTCCATAGCCGAGGGTAAGAGTACCATCATTGGAAATGTGGCCCTATCCTTTGCTCAAATGGGCAGCAAGGTCCTCATTATCGATGGAGACCTTCGTCTTCCCAGTATGGAGCGGTTCTTCCGTCTTAAACGACAGGATATTGGACTGGTGGACTATGTCAACGGCGATATAACCCTTGAGGAGTGTATCATTCAGCCCTTTGAAGAGGTGACAAACCTTCACCTCCTCCCTCCTGGTACGCCTCCCTTGGTTCCTGCTGCCATATTCTCCAATCCCTCCTATATAAAGATGATCGAGTACCTGAAGACAGCGTATGACTTTATCATCATCGACGCCCCTCCCCTTGATTCTGCCAGTGAGTTGCTTGCCATCTCCAAGCAAATCGATGGTCTGATCATCACCGTCCGAGCAGGCATTACCAGCAAGGGAGCACTTTCAGACCTGTTCCTAAGCTTGCAGACAGGTAAGGTGCCCATAACCGGAGTCGTCTTCAACGGGGTAATCCCCGGATCGACAGGAGGCTATGGATACGGATATGGCAAGCGATATGGTTCATACTCATACCGTTACTCCTCCTATGGCAGTTCCGCAGGGAATAAGAATATGCGCCTCTTGCGTAAGAGACGCAGTACTGGTTGGTACCTGAGAAAGTACAAGCGCGACCTTGCCTTGCGCGGACGCATTGCCTTGGAAGTCTTTGAGCCTGTTCTTGCCTTCGGTCCCGGGGCGGCACACGAGAGTATTAAGGCTTGGACAGGATTCTCCATGTTCAGCCCAAGTAAGAAGTTTGACCCGCCTAAGATGAGTGCCAAGGCTCCTGAGAACAAGGGTGAAGAGGGAAAGCTTGAAGGAGTGCAGGATAGAAAAACTGATGAGAAGAAGCCCCTCTCTGCTCTGGACAGCCTCGCTACCATTGAATCTGATGATGAGGCAAAAGGAAAGAAATAGTGTTTAAAAAGGGTAGGGGACTGGACAGGGTCCCTCTGCTCTGGTAATGTTTTTCCGATTCAAGGGAGGAAACTAGGATGGTGAGGATTCAATATTGCAGTGTAATGCAACCTCACGGTGTACTGTTTCTTCGTATAGCACGTATTGAAAAAGTCGGTCAATTGAGACCGACTTTTTTTTAGGAGTCACGATGGGAACAAAAAGCGTATTTGTAGGAAGGTCTCTCTGTGTTATTGATGACCTGAGCATTGAAGAGAGAGGGTACCTCTTCTCCGAGGTACGAAAGCTCAAGCAGGCTATGGAGGATAATAACCTTGCGGTTATCGATAGCTACCGCATCGAGGATAAGGATTTTGGGGTCTATGAGGTCTTCTTGGAAGACAGCACCAGAACAAAGGAGTCCTTCAGGAATGCAGCAAATTTTCACCATGTAAAGGTCTCTGAGCTCAACAGCGACAGCTCCTCCTTCAACAAGGGCGAGAGCTATGCCGATACCTTCAATACGCTCAGCGGGTATTCCAATGCGGTGTTTGTCATCCGTAGCAAGATCGAGGGGGTCTGTCGTTGGCTGGAGGACGAGTGTTCTTCCTATGCCCAGCGCAACAAGCTCTGGCGCAAGCCAGCCTTCATCAATGCAGGAGATGGCAAGCATGAGCACCCGACGCAGGAACTGCTTGATGAGTTTACCTTCATTGAGGACAACAACTGGAGCACTGAATCCATCCACCTTGCCCTGGTCGGCGATCTTTACCATGGCAGGACGGTGCACTCCAAGGCCTCCGGCCTCAAGCTCTTTGATGCGGTGAAAGTTGACCTCATCGCCCCGGTCGAACTGGCCATGCCGGAGACCTATGTCCTGAAAATGCGTGAGAATGGCTATGAGGTGCGTATCTTCACATCCATCGATGAGTACCTCGCCCAGAAGGATATTGCAGACAAGTGGTACTTTACCCGGCCTCAGCTGGAGAGGATGGGGGACCGTATCCTCAATCGGCAGGAGGAGCTTCGCTCTGCCATCACCTTCAAGCGCTCCTATATGCCGCTTCTCAAGGAGGGCACCAAGTTCTACCACCCCCTTCCCAGGCACAAGGTTACCCCAACCATCCCGACATTCCTCGACGACACACCCCTCAACGGGTGGGAGCGGCAGTCCATCAACGGCATGTATGTCAGGATCATCCTGCTTGCCCTCATTGAAGGAAAGATTGGAGCGGATTTTGTCCCGCAGAGGAGTATTGTGCCAGAGGAGCGTGCCGAATACATCTTTGAAGTAGAACTCACCCAGAAGCCCCCCAAGGAGAAGGTTGTCAGCGAAGGAGTGAAGCCGATCCATAACGGGTTGGTCATAGACCATATCTGCAGGGGGGACAGCCCCTCTGAGATACGCGACCATATGCGCCTGATAAGCAGTGTCCTCGGCCTTGATGAGGCGAAGGGCGGGGAGTGGGTAAGCACCGGGCATAAGGGAGAACTCTCTCACAAGGGTATCATCTTCCGTCCCGACGCCCCTGATTTGACGCAGAAGAATCTCAAGAGGCTGGCTTCAGTTGCTCCCGGGTGTACACTGAATATCATCCGTGATGGTAAGATACAGAAGAAGTACCGCCTGCACATGCCGCCAAGAATCTATAATTTTGATGACTTGGCCTGCACAAACGAGGCTTGCATCTCCCATCCTCTGCAGAATGAGGGGGTACCGGCACACTTTACCCGCAACAAGGAGAGCTTATTTGCCTGTGCCTACTGCGACAAGACACACACTTTCAAGGAAATATGGCAGAGAGGGAAAAAATAGGATAGACTGGAGAACATTATGAAAGAACTACGCAATATAACAGACCATTACGGGCCTTTGTTGGCCAAAGAGGCACTACAGCTGGGGGCCATCAGGCTCAGGCCCGAAGACCCCTTCACCTGGGCAAGCGGCTTCCGCATGCCCATCTACAACGACAACCGCCAGTTGCTCGCCCTGCCCAAGGCCAGGGCCTTGGTGGCCGAGGCTTTCTCCGAGATGCTCGCCGCTCTCGATTTTGACCCTGACAATATAGCAGGGACTGCAACAGCCGGTATTCCCCATGCAACAACCCTTGCAGACAGGATGTACAAGAGCCTTTCGTATGTACGCAGTTCTGGCAAGGATCATGGTCTTCACCAGCAGATCGAAGGGTTGGGACCGAGCGGCAGCTACAACGGGGCGAAGGTTCTGCTCATCGAGGACCTCATCTCAACCGGGGGCTCCTCCATCAAGGCCGTTGAGGCTATCGTAGCAGCAGGTGGGGTATGTCCCTATACCCTTGCTATTTTTACCTACGGACTAGAGGCCTCTAGGGAGGCTTTTGCCCTTCTGGATCCCCCTTGCCTCTGCCATACTATTTTGGATTATGAGAGCATGGTAGCGGTAGCATTGCAGGGTGGGTATGTGGATGAAAATGGCGCTGCCCTGCTCAAAGCTTGGAGGGTAGATCCCTTTGGCTGGGGTGAGAAGCATGGGTTTCCACCCTTGAAGAAATAGATATAGATATAGAGTATAGAGAATGAGTGTAGGAGTAGAGAATGACTTATAGTGAGAAGTTACGTGCAAGTGCCTCCCAGGTGGGCAACATCACCTGTATGGGCCTTGATCCCCAGGTGGAAACCCTTCCATTTCAAGACAATGATATACGGACAAACCTGAACCAGTTTTTCCAGGTATTGTTCCGAAGGATGGTTCTCGCCGGGCTCATCCCCTCGGCTTTCAAGCCAAATATTGGTTATTACCAGGCTTTGGACCGTCCTCGTGACGAAGATTTCTCCGGCAGTCTCGCCCTTGCCGATGTCATGGACATGGTGGAGAATTTCTTCCCCGGTATCCCCATTATCCTGGATAGCAAGCGTGGGGACATTGCACGCAGTAGTCTCAACTATGCCAATGAGGCATTTACTGCCTGGGGCTCTGATGCAGTGACTGTCGCCCCTTATATGGGACATGACTCGGTCAAGCCTTTTATTGACCATACGCCTCTTGAGAAGGGGGTCTATGTTCTTAACAGAACCAGCAATCCCGGTGGCAAGGACCTGCAGAACCTTGAGGTACATACAGGTGAAGAGACGATTTTGCTCTACCAGGAGGTTGCTCGCCAGATTATCTCGTACAATAGTGGTACAGGATCTGTAGGAGCTGTGGTAGGGGCTACCAACATGGAAGAACTCAAGGCCCTTGCCTCCCTTTATGCAGAGAGCTCTGCCCCCTTGCTTATCCCCGGGGTCGGCAGCCAGGGGGGTGATGCCCCCTCGGTCATGGCAGCCTTACGCCAGAGTGGCTATCCGGTTGAGTTGGCCAGGATAAACAGCTCAAGTGCCCTGACCCACCCGTGGAAGAAAGGGGAGGCACCTGAAGATTGGCTGGAGATGTGTGAGGCTTCCCTCAGAAAACTGCTTGAGGAAACCAAGGTATGAGTGTGCTAACGCTATTACAAGGGCGCCATCTGCGAAACAAAGACGAGGTAGTGCTGGCAACCGTCAGTGGGGTGGCATCCACCAAGCCCGCCCTTATCAAGTATTTTGATAGGGAGGTATCCTCGATTGGAATCATTACAACCAAGAGTTTCCAGGTAGAGGTAAATCCGGGCAACCGTGAGCCCATCATCTGTGAGACGGAAGAAGGAAACTTTGGCAACTCTGTGGGGCTGCGAAACCCAGGTCTTGAAGTGGCGCTTGCTGAACTTGAGCAGCTCAGAAAGGAGCACACGTTCAATTCTTTGCTCAATGTCTCGCTTTCGGCTAACTCTGTAGAGGACTTCATCATCTTGGTAAAAGCCTTTGACGCTGTAGCCGATCTGGTGGAGCTCAACTTCTCCTGTCCCCACGCCTCAGTGGGGTACGGCTCCTCCATCGGGTGCGACATGGCGATTGCCAGTGAGTATGTCCGCTTGATCAAGGAGGCTACCAAAGAGTGTACAGCACCCCTGTTTGTAAAGCTGACGCCCAACACAGAGGATATTGGAGCCATTGCAAAGGGTGTGGTTGATGCCGGTGCCGATGGCTTGGTAGCTATCAATACCGTAGGACCCATCCAGCACATCGATCCGGTTGCCAAGCAGCCGATCTTGCAGAACGCTCTCTCCGGCAAGGGGGGATGTAGTGGCAGGTGGATCCATGATGACGCCTTGCGCGCAGTTTCTGCGGTTCGCAAGGCTGTAGGTCCGAGCGTTCCACTCATTGGTATGGGTGGGGTGACTACCGGAAAAGAGGCTGCTGCCATGATCGCAGCCGGCTCTGATGCGGTGGGTATCGGATCAGCTTTTGGTATGGTGGACCAGCGTCACTGGCCCTCCTATACGGCAATCGTAAAGGCAGAGGCAGAGGCCATCCTGCAAGGCAGCGATCATATAAGTGAGTCCCTTAGCTCATCCTTTCTCATTGCTGAGAGGCAGATGGCTTATACCGAGCATACGGTCACCAAGGTCGAACAGTACGGCAAGGATACTGTTATCCTCGCCCTTGATGGGGCACTTCCTTGCAAGGCTGGAGAGTTTGCCTTTCTCTGGCTGCCCGGCCTTGGAGAGAAGCCTTTCAGTGTAGCCCACAATGATCCTCTTAGTTTTATCATAAAGGACAGGGGAGTCTTCTCCGGTGAACTTTGCCGCCTCTCCGAGGGGGCAAAGCTCTATGTCAGGGGCCTTTATGGAGCTCCCCTGGAAAACACCCCTACACGCAAGGCACTCCTGGTTGCCGGAGGGACCGGGGTGGCTGTCCTACCCTCGCTGGCTGAGCAACTACAGGCGCAGAATACTGAGATGACCATCTTGGTAGGGACCAGTGAAACGTATACCGGTCCTGCCTTGCTTGAGGAGCGCTTGGCTTCCTTTGGCTTCTTTAGCTGTGTTGCCGATGAAGGGAAGCCGGGTAGGGTGCTTGGGCAGTTGGATACCTTGCCTTTGGACCCAGAACAGGCGTGCTATCTGGTGGGCCCTGAGACGTTCATGAAGATTGCCGCCAGAAAGCTGATAGCGCGCGGCATCAAAGAGGACCTTCTCTACCTCTCCATGGAGAAGATGACACTTTGCGGCATTGGCATGTGCGGCGAGTGTGCCTGTGGTGATAGGCTGACCTGCAGGTGGGGAACCTTTATGCGCTATGACTATCTTGCCCTCCATGCCCCTGAGATGGTGCTCTTATGATAGATGCACATGTACACCTCAGGGATTGGGGACACTCGGAGAAGGAGACACTCGCCCATGGGCTCTCTGTTGCCCTGTCTTGTGGGGTTGATGAGGTGTTTGACATGCCCAATACCCTCCCCCCGCTTACCGATAGGGTGAGCATAGAGAAGCGCATTGCAGACGCGAAGAGATGCGGCCTTCCTGTGCGCTACCACCTCTATGCCGGGGTAACAGCTGATCGTAGGCAGATAGAGGAGGTGGTAACCCTTACCCGGGAGTACCCCGGTGAGGTTATCGGCCTTAAGATGTTTGCCGGTCACTCCACCGGCCATATGGGCCTCATCGAAGGTGAGACACAAAAAGAGGTCTACCGCACCCTCGCCTCCCTGGGCTATGAGGGGGTGGTTGCCCTGCACTGTGAAAAGGAGAGCCTGCTCTGTCCTGAACTTACCGATCTTTCTGACTTCTCGACGCACTCGCTGGCCAGGCCCCTCGAGGCTGAGGCAGCCTCTGTCGCTGATCAAATCCGATACAGCGAGGAGGAAGGGTTTGCCGGTCACCTGCATATCTGTCATCTTAGTTCGGTCTCTGCCCTGGAGTTGGTGGAGGAGGCTAAAAAAAGAGGCCGGCGCATCAGCTGTGCATCAACACCCCACCACCTCTTGCTCAACAGCGAAGATGCATCCAACCGCGCCCTCTATGCCAAGATGAATCCTCCCTTGCGCAATGAAGATGAGCGAGCGGCCCTTTTTGAGGCGTTGCTTGCAGGGAGGATCGACTGGGTTGAGACAGACCATGCACCGCATACCCTAGAGGACAAGGAGGGAGGAGCTAGCGGGATCCCCGGCTTCAGTGGACTGCTTCTTCTGGTAAAAAGGCTCCATGAAGCACAGTGCTCACCTTCGCTGATGCACTCGCTCTTAGGGGCTCGTGTCCAGCAAGTTTTTTCCCTGGAACAACGAGAGGTGTATATTCCGCCCTTGGAGGGCATCGATCAAATCTCCTTGACTGCTGCCCAGGCATACCCTTTCGACTCTTTTTCAACGCTTCGCTGACCTCTCTTGTGATTTCAGTGAGGCGTGCTATACTACTGCAACCGGGAGGCACTGCACCTTGATAGATTTACGAAAACACTCCAGCAGACACCTGGAGACCAAACTAGTCCTTCCCATACCAGAAACGCTTAAATACGAAAGGGAACTGCATTACTATTTTTTCTCACCACCGCAACTCTATGTGAATAAGAGCACCTACTCCGAACAAAGGATGCTGCACAAGTTCCAAAGTCACGGTAGGTACTCCTCTCCTGAACTTACCCTTGAGGAGTTGCTTGACGAGGACAATATGATCAGTCCTTTGACCTTGCTGAAGCGGTATACGGATAATCTGGAAAAGGATATCACCTCTGTACCCGAGCGCACGGTCATCCATGAGCTGCAGACTGTCGCCAATGCCGTCAGGCATGAGAATAAGGCGGCGTTGCAGGATTGCAAGGATATGGCGCGCCTTGGGATGAAAGATGATCTCAAATCAACACTGGAGGATTGGTATAGAAACACCCTTGCCATCCAGGAATCCATCCGTTCTATGCTGGAGGTTATCAGGGGCAAGTGCTCCTTGGAAAATCGACTGCTGGTTGCTTATCTCTGGGCTGATGAGGCGGTGAGTCTGCTCAATGAGAAGCAGGCTATCGACCTCTACATGGCGTGTTCTCCATTGGGTGATGATCTTGCAGAGATTTTGACCTTATTGCTCTCCTTCTCCCGCGATGAGGCCGAGTACCGCAACCACCAAAACTATGTGAGCGGGGGAGACAACCCCGAGCTTATCCAGTATAGAAGGGCAGCCCTTAAGAAGTGGACCCAGTCCGCCCTCTATCTGGTACCTGAGGTATCGCGCTGGCCCAAGAGGGTCTCTGAGATTCTCGCAGGGACTGCAGCTGCCGTTGCAATGGTAGTTGCTACGGTAATCTCCATCTTTGCCGAGAAGACATTAATACGAAACAGTATGCAATGGGTTTTGGTCATCATCATAGGCTATGTGTTTAAGGATAGGATCAAGGAGTGGCTGCGAGTTTTATTCCGTGCAGTTCTTCCGAAGATGATGGCTGATGAGATCTCTTCATTCCGTTCGCCCAAAAGCAACTCGAAAATCTGCTCAAGCAGGATACGCCTCCATTATGAGAAGGTGCAAGACCTCCCGGCTAGGGTAAGGGATATTCGCACGGACAAGACAAATCCCTTCAAGGATATGCTGCCTGAGGAGAATGTCATTCACTATGTACGCAACCTGGTGATGCACCCCCTGACCAAGCATAAGATAGAACGGGAAAAGTTTCCCAGGGAGAATAACTTCACCCTGGTGACCCGTATACGTCTTGACGACTTTCTCAAGGAGATGGATGACCCCAAGGATATCGTCTTCAGGATGGACCCGAACGCTGATGAGCTTGATCAGCTCAACAGCGAGCGAGTCTATCATTTGCATCTTGTTCTCCGTGAGAAGGCTGTCAAGGAGGACCTGGATATCTACAGCCACTACACCATCGTACTGAACAAGGCGGGCATCGTAAGAATCGAGCAGATGAACGATACCTAAAGGCCGATCTTCTCCTCTGATTCCTTCATTGCATCGATGGTCATCTGGATGATGGCATTGAGCTCCATGTCCAGCATGGCTGCCCCTTGTGTTATGATGGAGCGGTTCACCCCGGCTGCAAAGCCTTTGGATGACCACTTCTTCTTGACAGACTTCACACTCATTCCCTGCATGCGCTCAGGTCTCATCAGAGCTGTGGCATAGATGAGGCCGGTGAGTTCATCGATGGTAAAGAGTACTTTTTCCATGAGGTGGGTGGGTTCTATATCACTGCAGATACCCCAGCCATGACTGCAGACGGAGCGGATGAAAGGGTCTTCCGCTCCGATCTCCTGCAAGAGGGAGGGAGCCTTTGCGCAGTGCTCTTCAGGAAAACTGCCATAATCCACATCGTGCAGCAGACCGACTAGGGACCAATACGTCTCATCTTCCCCATAGTGGCGGGCAAACTTCCTCATGGTCTCCTCTACGCAGTATGCGTGCAGGATCAAAGATTCGTTCGGGTTGTATTTCTGTAATAATTGCAGTGCTTCATCTCTGGTAAACATCACTTCTCCTCTCTTATGCATCGTATATTCATTATTCTTGTTGGGGAAACGCTGGAAAAACCGGTAGTTTTACCCTATTCCCCTTTCTTCTTTTTTAGTAGGTGTGGTAGTATATACCAGTATTTCCTATAAGGGAAACCATTCTACAAGGAGGACCCTATGTCTGTTTCAGACGAAGGTGGCAGTACCGCACCCCTGCCCAGTTATTTATTCTTGGCGTCCTCGCTTCCTACGTTCTAGATCCTATGCAGGGTCGGTTCCTATGGATTGTTGGGGTACGCCTTTCCCACTAATCCACGGAGGTCCTATGATAACCATACGAAATAATGTTGTGAGCACCAATCCAGGTGATAAAGCTGTTGCGGCACCCTACACTTGGGTGGATGCCCGTAACATCAACCGAGACGATATAACCCTACTGGAAGAACAGTACCCCATCTCCAGCGAACTACTTGCAGACATCATGGACCAAGATGAGCAGGCTCGCATAGAGCGCGAGGATGACTACGTCGCCCTCATCATCCGCCTGCCTGCCTTAGCTGACGATAGCAAAGGAATAAACCAGTATGCAGTCCCCTTGGGCATCGTACTGTATAAGGATACGGTCATCACCATCTGTCAAAGTGACAGCATCGTGCTGGAGGATTTCTCCAAGAACCGGTTTCGCCAGTACCCTGTGGCTACCAAGGAAGGGTTTGTCATCAGTATCCTAGGTCGGGCAACCATGGTCTACATCCGTCTGTTGAAGTACATAAACAGACAGAAATCCCTTGTTGAGGAGCAACTGCAGAGGAGCATCATGAACTATGAGCTGATCCAGTTGCTGCAGATCCAGAAGTCCTTGGTGTATTTCTCTACAAGCCTCTCCACCAATGAAGTCTTGATGGAGAAGCTCCTGAAAATCTCCTATTTCAAATTGAACTCGGAAGAGGAGAGGGACTTTCTTGAAGATACCATCACCGACAACAAGCAGGCCATTGAGATGGCAAACGTCTATACCACCATCCTTACCGGTACTATGGATGCCTTTGCCTCGGTCATAGGCAACAATATGAACGTGATCATGAAGCGGTTGACCATTATATCCATCGCCTTGATGTTTCCCACCCTTATCGTCAGCTTTTACGGCATGAATATCGAGTTGCCCTATATGCATCAGCCCTATGCGTGGGTTGGGGCCCTCTCAATTTGTGGCATAAGCGCCTTTCTTGGTGGCTGGATGCTCTCCGACCGGCGTAACCAGCGCTTTGTACAGCGCTCTGTGGGGGGGAAGCGGATAAAAGAGAAGAAATCCAAGGAGAAAAAAGGAAAAAAACGGGTTCGTCACGATTGAATTTCCCGGTTTTCCCATGCTAGTATCTCCCCCTGTCGGGAGATAATAATGGATAGTATCAGCGAGATATGTAGGGCCTTCACCGGCACGTATGCTGGGGAAGGCATAACCTCCCTTGCCAGGTTATATGACCAGATAGAAGAGGAGACCAGAGTCTTTTGTGCAGGGCATTCCATCGCTTGTGGACCTGGGTGCGGTACGTGTTGTGAGCATTTTATGCCTGATATCACCGCCTTGGAGGCTCGGCTGGTAGCCGCCTACCTGCTTTTGGTAAAGCGCGATACTGCTTTGATCGGCAAGCTCGTTGATGCGCAAGAAGAGCAGACAGGACCTTGCCCCCTCTATCGCTCAGAGCATCCCCATCACTGCAGTGTCTATCCTGCCCGCCCTTTGATCTGCCGTCTCTTTGGCGCTTGTGCCAATCGGGACAAAGGAGGCAACGCTGTCTTTCGTCGTTGTCGGTACAACAAGGAGGAGAGCATGCCCCTCTATCTTACCTTCGGGCCCGATACGGCGGTGATGCAGGACTACTCCTACGCCTTGCGCTCCTTGGACAGCAGTGCAACAGAGGTGGTCTTGCTGCCCAAGGCTATCCTTGGGCAGCTAGAGCAGCTGAGTTTTCTTGCCTCTATGCTTGAAGCAAACAGGGATGCTATACACCCTGATGATACCCCCAATCCGCAGGCGAGTTAGCGTATAACCCTGATGAGGTACCCATTGAGGTACTCCGACTCAGGAAATGACAAGCGAATAGGATGGTCCTCTGCCTGTGCCAAGGTCTTCAATATCTGAATCTCCACCCCAGCATCCTCGGCACTCCAGGCAAGGATTGTTCGTAACATTTCGCCCGAGATAGCCTCGGAGCTGGAGAATGTGGCGATGATGCCCCCGTTTTTAATCTTCTCCATGGCCAGACGGTTGAGATCTTTGTAGGTCTGTGCCGCCTTGTCCCCCTGGGTTTTTTTCAGGGCAAGCTTAGGGGGATCGAGAATCATCACATCATACTTGTCTGTATCTATAATCCTCATCTGACGGAAAATGTCAGCCTTGATGATGTTCACCCGCTCCCTGCTGTCTTTGGGGATGATGCCGGCATCCTGGTTGATGTGCACATGGGCCAGGCTCTGCTTGAGGGCGGTGGAACTGGTGTCCACGAGGTCTACCCATGCAGCTCCACTACGTAGTGCATGGAGGGTAAAGGCCCCTGTATGCGAGCATCCGTCCAGGACTACAGCATCCTTGCAGTACGGTTCGATAGCCTTGCGGTTGTCCCTTTGGTCGCAGGAGAACTCGCTTTTATGTCCTTTTCCCGGGATTACCTCAAACAAGAGTCCATCTTCACGGAACCTGACCGGATCCAGGCGCTTACTTGGGGTAAAATAGCCTCCGTTCTGATAGAACTGCACTATTTCACTGAGCCCTTCGACTGCACAGAAGCTTGGGTCAGTGGTGACGATGATCATAGCCGGCTGTAGGAGCTTGTCCAAGGTGGTTACGATACTATCCTTATGATCCCAGGCAACTCTTGCACTGATGTCTATGCGTATAAGTGTCCCGTATACGTCTGCAACGACGCCCGGCAGCATATCAGCTTCAGAGAAGATGATGCGAAATGCGGTTGTTGGGGTGCTTTTGTCCCTGAAGAAGGGAGCTCGTCGGAGCACGCTTGCGGTTATGGTCCTCTTCCACCATGCTGCATTGACCTCTTGCTCCTCATCCCAGCTGAGAAGCCTGAGGGGAATATGACTTTTGGGATCGTACCATCCCCAGGCGATAAAAGAGCCGTCTTGAGTTGTAGTTTTAGCAATTCCGACCGTATCCTTTTCAGTGATCGAGTCGATTGCGCCAGAGAATACCCATGGGTGGTGGCGTAAAAGCTGTTTTTCCTTGCCATCTTTAATTGTAATTGTTTGCATAGTTTAACAGTAGCTCAAGAGCGCAGTTTTGTCAAAACGTTTATTGACTTGTACCTCTTGGATATCCGATAATACAC
>CAZPOJ010000063.1:0-16343 GCA_964588005.1 uncultured Sphaerochaeta sp. | reverse complement strand
GGTTGCTCATAGCCTAACAATCCTATATACTTTTAACTCTACAAATACCCTATAATTAAGGAGTTTTCATGAAAGACGAACTTAACGTACGCTTTGGACATACCCCGCAAGAATTGGCTTTAGATTTCGCTGAACATCTCAAGTATAGCCAAGATGCAGATATTTTCCATACATCCGTAGAGGACAAATACACGGCTTTGGCCCTCACTGTCCGCGACAGGATCCTACACCAATGGAACCTAAGCAGAAAAACCCAGATGAACAAGAAGGCCAAACGGGTCAACTACCTCTCACTTGAGTTCCTCATGGGAAGGGCTATGACCAACAACGTCATCAACCTGGGCATCGAGGATGAGCTCAAAGAGGCCCTCGCCTCCCTTGGGTACACCTACGAGGAACTCGCTGACATCGAGCATGATGCAGGACTGGGAAATGGGGGACTTGGGCGCCTTGCCGCTTGTTTCCTCGACTCCCTTGCAACTCTGGAGTACCCCGCCCATGGCTATGGCATCCGCTACAACTATGGCATTTTCCGCCAACAGATTAAAAACGGCTGGCAGGTTGAACAGCCTGACAACTGGCTCAGACACGGTAATCCTTGGGAGATTGAGCGACACGACGTCGCCTTTACCGTGCAGTTCGGCGGTGAGGTAAAGCTCATCCGCGAAAAAGGCAGGGACAACTTCAAGTGGATTGGAAGCGAACAAGTCATAGGGGTAGCCTACGACATGCCTATCATCGGCTATGGGTGCAAGACGGTAAATACCCTCAGGCTCTGGTCTGCCAAAAGCCCCGATGCATTCGACTTCCATGAGTTCAACGAAGGAGACTATACCGAGGCTGTCCGATCGAAGATATCAGCGGAGAACCTCTCTCAGGTACTCTATCCCAATGATACGCTCTATATGGGTAAAGAACTGAGACTAAAACAGCAGTACTTCTTTGTAGCCTGCTCCCTTGCAGATATTGTAAAAACCTTCAAACGGGGAAATTATGCCTGGTCGGAGTTTGCAGACTTTGCTGCGATCCAACTCAACGACACTCACCCCTCCCTTGCAATTCCTGAGATGATGCGCATTCTCCTGGACGAAGAAAACCTCACCTGGGATGCTGCATGGAAGATTACCACCAGCGTTATGGCATACACAAACCATACGCTCATGCCCGAAGCCCTGGAGAAGTGGACACTTCCGATGTTGCAATCTATTCTCCCCAGGCATATGCAGATTATCTATGAGATCAACCACAGGTTCATGCAAGAAGCAGTATCCTTCTTCCCGCTACAACCCCAGGTGCTCAGCAAGCTCAGCATTGTGGAGGAGTCCAACCCCAAGCAGATTCGTATGGCCAACCTTGCCATCATCGGCAGTCACAGCACCAACGGTGTGGCAGCCCTTCACTCGGAACTGCTCAAGCGGACAATGTTCCCCGAGTTCAACACCGTCTACCCAGACAAGTTCAACAACAAGACAAACGGGGTAACCCAAAGGCGCTGGCTGCTTGATTCGAACCCACGACTGGCAGAGAAGATAACCGAAGCGATCGGGGATGGCTGGATTACAGATTACAGCCAGATTGCCAAACTTGCCCCCTTTGCAAAAGACAAGAGCTTTGTCGCAGACTTTGCAAAAATCAAGTTGGAGAACAAGATCAAGGCAGCAGCATTCCTCAAAAAGGATTGTGGCTTGATCATCGATCCCAACACCCTCTTTGATGTCCAGGTCAAGCGTATCCATGAGTATAAGCGTCAGCTGCTCAACGCCCTGAACATCATGATGATCTACAATGATATCAAGCAAGGTGGAGAAGCTACAAAAGATATGCAGCCAACGACCTTCCTATTTGGAGGCAAGGCAGCACCCGGCTATGTTAACGCCAAGCTCATCATCAAGTTGATCAACAACATTGCCAACGTCATCAATGCAGACAAGCAGGTGAACGAGCTTCTTGCTGTCCACTTCATGCCGAACTACAGGGTGACGATGGCAGAGAGCATCATCCCCGCCACAGACCTTTCCGAGCAGATATCCACTGCAGGCACCGAGGCCTCAGGGACCGGGAACATGAAGTTCATGTTCAACGGAGCGCTGACCATCGGAACAATGGATGGAGCCAATGTGGAGATCGCAGAGGAAGCAGGCAAGGAAAACATGTTCATCTTCGGCCACACTGAAGAGGAGATCGCCAAACTAGGGCCCTCCTATGACCCCTACGCCTGGGCGATGGGGGACAAGGCGATCAAGGAAGCCGTTGAGCTTCTCTCTTCCGGGTATTTCAATGTAAACGAGCCCAATATCTTTGAACCCCTTCGCAGGAGCCTCTTTGAAGGTGGGGACAGATACTTCCTTTTTGCAGACCTTCGCATGTATTTCGATGCGCACCAGAGTGCCAGGGAACTGTACAAGGGGGACCAGGATGAGTGGAACCGCAAGGCTATCATCAACGTCGCCTCCAGCAGCAAGTTCTCCAGCGACCGGACAATCAGCGAATATGCGCAAGATATCTGGAACCTCAAGAAGTGCCCTGTAGAGCGGGGCAACGGCATTGAGACCGCATTGCAAGATGCAATGAAAAAATAAAGAGTAACCGTACCAGCAGGATTCCAATCGGAATCCTGCTGGTTTATATATAGCAAACCTCCCTCAAAGTGACACAAATATAGCAGAACAAAATAACTATCTCTTCTCTATGCAATACTATAAAATATTAGTGATGATTTCTTGGTATTTGTGACGCATTTTTAGCAATCAAGGGAAATTTACTGGTATATTCTTAATCATGCAAAAATTCTGGGAACGTGTAATAACCCTTTTGGGGTCGCCTAGCGTAGTGGAACTCGCAGCAATGCTCAATGTTAAGAGAAGTACCTTATCCAGCTGGATTCACAATGACCGTCGCCCCCCTATGGACGTTCTCCTGAATCTCACAGCACAAACAGGGCTGAGTCTTGAAAAACTTGAGTATGGTTTTGATTGGGAGCCCCTAGACGATGAGGAGGCGGCAGAAAGCCACCCTCCCATGTTCAAAGCTATTATGCAGATGGTATCAAGCCTCACCAATGAAGAGCAGGATATCATCTACCGGCTGCTCATCTACATGAAGAAAAAATCAAGTTCCTAGGCGAACAAGCGGGAGAAGAGCATCACGACCGGGGGGGAGAGTATTGCCAAAACCGGGGCAATCACCATCGCCGGTAAAAAGTTCCCTGTCTTGCTTTTGCGAATATCCAACAGCCCCAGACCAATCATCATCAACAAGACCCCACCAACTGCAGAGAGCTCTGTAATGCCACTCTCTCCCAGAATGGGGGAGATAAAACCCCCAGCAAGCGTAAAAAACCCTTGATAGACCAGAATGACCAGGGCACTGGCCATGACACCGGGGCCATAAACAGCACTGAAGATAATCGCCATGCAACCATCCATGACCGACTTCACCAATAATAGTTGGTAGTCGCCTGTCGTCCCTGCCTGTATGGAGCCCACCACAGTCATAGCACCCGAGCAGAAGAGCAAGGATGCATTGAGAAATCCCAGGGCAAAGTTCTTTGCAGCCTGTTCGTCCCCACCTTTCTTGCCCAGCTTTGACTCCATCCAGGTCCCCAGTGCGAGCACCCCTTCCTCGATTGCAAGGGCATACCCTACAAATCCTCCCAGTATGGTGGCAAAGATGAGGATCAGAAAGGAACCGGTCTGCATCGCCATGGAGATACCAATGACCAAGGTGATCAACCCTGATGAGGTAAAGACAACCTCCTTATAGGAGCTTTTGAGACGATTCTTCAAAAGCAAACCAAAGAGGGACCCGATGATAACAGCAAGGCAGTTTATATAGGTGGCAAACATATTGAATAGGAGTATAATGGGTTAGAAAGACAAGGACAAGGAACTTTATGCAAAATATTCTTCTTGCAGCGGGATTAGCCAAGCGAAGCGGAGGTGAGAAGCTCCTGCTCCCCTACAAGGGGCAGGCAATCGTCGCTTGGGCAGTCGAGCAATCCTTGGCGGCAGGTCTCTATACGATTGTGGTCACCGGCTTCAGAGAAGCTGAAGTAGAGCAGGCTCTTGCCCCTTTTGCCTGTGACGACCTCACTGTGGTGCACAACAGCAACTATGCCCTTGGGCAAGGCTCTTCTACCCAGGTAGGGGCAGCTCTCCTTCGCGACCATGAGGATTTTTTCATCTCGCTTGCGGATATGCCCCTGATCAGGGCTTCCCACTACCTCACCCTTATGCAAAACTTCGCCTCTTCTGATGCACTGAGGCCCCTCTACCGGGAGCAAAAGGGCCACCCGGTACTGCTGAAGGCCAGCTTCAAAGCACGGATTCTTAACCAGCAGATACCCTTTACCATGCATGGCTTGTTGGAAGCGTTCCCTGTAAAAGCGTGCATTGTCGATGACGAGGCGTATATCCTGGACATCGATACAATGCACGCCTACGAAGAGTTGCTTATGCGCCCTCAGCCTTGACGGCAACCACCGTATCACCGGCTTTGGTCAGATGGATGGCCGAATCAGAGTGGAACTCTCCTGCAAGCAACTGCACAGAGAGGGGGTTCTCAACCAGCCTCTGGATGGCGCGCTTTACAGGACGTGCTCCGAAGGAGTGATCAAAGCCCTCCTGGAAGACCAGATCAACCACATCTTCATCCCAGCTGAGGGAGTGTCCCCGTCGCTCGAGTCGAAGTGCAAGTTGCTCTAGCTGCAAGCCTACAATCCTCTTGACCTGTTCAGGGCCAAGGCTCTCAAAGATGATGATCTCATCAAGACGGTTAATAAACTCCGGCTTGAAGGAGTCATGGATTATAGAGCGGACCTGCTTTCGGGCCTCAGTCTGGTCACCCGGCTGCAGGAGCAGCGAGCTTCCCAGGTTGCTGGTGAGGATAATCACCGTGTTGGTAAAGTCTACAATCCTACCCTGCCCATCGGTGAGCCGTCCGTCATCCAGTAGTTGCAAGAGGACGTTGAAGACATCCGGGTGTGCCTTTTCAATCTCGTCGAACAGGATAACCGAATAGGGTCTTCTTCTGACAATTTCAGTGAGTTGCCCCCCTTGGTCATAGCCGACATACCCAGGAGGTGCTCCTATAAGCCTGCTCACCGAGTACTTCTCCATATACTCACTCATATCAATGCGGGTAAGGGCCTTCTCATCGTCAAAGAGGAATGAGGCCAACACCTTGGCAAGCAACGTCTTCCCCACTCCAGTGGGACCTGCGAACAGGAAGCTGCCCAAGGGGCGCCTCTCATCCCCGATGCCCGCCTTGTTACGCCTGATGGCATCTGAGAGTGCCTCTATAGCCTCTTTCTGCCCGACTACCTGCTCGGAGAGGGTATGCTCAAGCTGCAAATACTTTTGCATCTCGCTGCCGGTCATCTTGGCGATGGGCACCCCTGTCCAGGAGCTGACAATACGGGAGATGTCATCTTCGCTGACCTCTTCGCGCAGCATCTGCTTGCCGTCAATCTGGCCTTGGGCCAACAGCTCGCTCTGTTGCTGGATCTCCTTGAGCAAGAGGGGTATCGAGCCGTGCTTTATCTGGGCGGCCTTTGCAAGGTCTCCATCCCTCTCAGCTTGTTGCTCCTCGACCTTCAGCTGCTCCAAGGTAGCTTTCTTCTCCCGTAGCTTGGCGATGGCGTTGCGCTCATTGCCCCACTGCAGTTGCATGGTATCCCGCTTGCCTTTCAGCAAACTCACTTCTTTTACTATTTTATCCAACCGCTCGATGCTGGAGGCATCAGTCTCACGGGCAAGGGCCTGCTGCTCAATGTTTAGCTGCAGGATCTTGCGCTCGATCTGATCGAGTTCCTCTGGCTGGCTCTCAATCTCCATCTTCAACTGGCTGGCAGCTTCGTCTACCAGGTCGATCGCCTTGTCAGGGAGGAAACGGTTGGTGATATAGCGGTTGCTCAAGGTCGCTGCGGCAACAAGGGCCTCATCCTTGATGCGCACTCCATGGTGCACCTCATAGCGCTCCTTGAGCCCTCTGAGTATGGCTATGGTACTCTCTACTGTGGGCTCACTGGTATAGACCGGCTGGAACCTGCGCTCCAGGGCCTTATCAACTTCAATATATTTGCGGTACTCATCCAGGGTAGTGGCTCCGATGGCATGCAACTCCCCACGAGCCAAGGCTGGCTTGATAAGGTTCGATGCATCGGTGGAGCCTTCACTGGCGCCGGCGCCCACGATGGTATGTAACTCATCAATGAAGAGGATGATCCCCCCTTCACTGCTGGTCACCTCCTTGATGACTGCCTTCAGCCTCTCCTCGAACTCTCCGCGGAACTTTGCCCCTGCAACCAGGGACCCCACATCAAGGGAGAGCAGGCGCTTATGCTTCAGGGACTCGGGCACGTCCTTGCGGTTGATGCGTTGGGCCAGCCCTTCGACTATGGCGGTCTTACCCACTCCGGGCTCCCCGATGAGCACGGGGTTGTTCTTGGTCCTTCTGGAGAGGACCTGCATCAAGCGCCTGATCTCTTCATCGCGCCCGATGACAGGATCCAGCTTGCCCTGGCGGGCAAGGAGGGTCATGTCCTTACAGTATTTTTCCAATGCCTGGTAGCGGCTCTCGGGATCTTCGCTGTCGATGCTCTGGTTGCCCCTGATGCTTTGCAGAGCCTGCATGATCCCATCACGCGTCACTCCAAGGTTTTTCATGGCGCGACTGGCGGGACAGGCGTCATCAAGGATGGCAAGCAGAATATGCTCTGCACTGAGAAACTCATCCTTGAACTCTGCGGCAATCTTGTCTGCAGCATAGAGCTGGTTTCCCAAGGCTGCGGATATGCTCCGTTTTACACTGCCTCCGTACGCCTTGGGAAGGCGATTGGCCAGATCCTCCAAGGCTGTTTGCAGTTGTCTGGGGGGAACCCCCAACCGTTCGAAAAGCGGAGAGAACAAACCCTCTTTCTGGCTGAGTAGGGCAAGCAGAAGGTGCTCGGTTGTTATCTCGGCATTCCCTCTTTCATGAGCCAGGATGTCGGCATCACCGACAGCCTGACGTAGTTTGATGGTCATTTTATCTATATTCATTTGTATTCCTCACTTTGTGGATATGAGGCAACAGACCCCCTGGGGGTCCTATCCTGTATAATCTAAATATACTGAGGAAAAATGCTTCCGGCTAGGGGCGGCTTACAACCGGAGTCTGGTTCGGATCGGCTTTGAAAAACTCCAGATAGTTTGCAACCAGCTCTTTGGAAAGGTCCATCTCAAAGGTGTCCAAGAAAGCAACCTGGAAGCAGGAGGACTCAAGCAAGAGCAAGATATGGTTGGCCACCTTGGTGATATCGCACTCGATGATATCCCCTTCCTTGATGCCTACGCGCAACAATCGCTTGAACAGAATGGTGAGCTTGGCAGTCCTTCGCATGACTATCGCATTGAAATCTCGCCCCTCTTTCTTCATCTGAAGCATCACATCCACCAAGGAGGTCAGCTCCCCTTCATGGGCAGTAGCAGTATCCATAATTTCAGAGCAGATCTTTTTAATCCTATCCATGTAGTTGCCTTCAGACGACCAGGCCAGCGATGCATACTTGGCAAACATTCGTCCCGTAACCAGCTTTACCGCATAGTAGTAGATCTCTTCCTTATCCTTGAAATATTGATAGATAGTAGGTCGGGAAATTCCGCACTCCAGTGCTATCAGGGAGAGGTTAGAGTCACGATACCCTTCACGTCCGAATACCTTCAACGCAGTCTGCAGTATCTTTTCTTTTCTTGCCTCATGGTCAATCTTCTTGGGCATGTTCTAAAATCCCCCCTAAAGCTATCTATTCGCTATTGTATATTACAATATAGCATTATACTGTAAAAAACACTATATTGCAGAGGGGTTTTTATGTTTGTTGTATTTATGCTACTAGCTACTATAGCATCACTAATAGTGATATCTATTGCGAGGGTTTTCCTCATGCGACAAAAAAGAGAGGAGAGGCTCCCTCCTTATCCCCTCCCTGATGCCAGCAAGGCGATCGAGAAACTCCAGCACGCCATCACCTATCGGACGGTGAGCAGCCTCAACGAGGACGAGACAAGGTGGGAAGAGTTCACCCGATTTAGTGCCTATCTGGCCCAGGCCTTTCCCCTCTGTGAAAAAAACCTCAGAACGGAGAGCGACTCCCCCTACAACCTCATCTACCGTTTTGACGGAGAGGATACCACAGCACTGCCCGGCCTGCTTACAGCACACCAGGATGTTGTTTCTGCAAACGAGGAGGAGTGGACCCACCCCCCTTTTGGCAAAACCCTGGAGGAAGGATATATCTGGGGAAGAGGGAGCTTTGACTGCAAGATGCAGCTCATAGCTATCTTAGAGAGCTTTGAGCAACTGTTACAGGAGAACAAGAAGCCAAGGCGTACCTGGTATGCGGCCTTTGGTTGTGATGAGGAGGTCAATGGGGGCAACAGAGGTGCGACCCTTATAGCCGAGCAGTTTAGGCGGATGGGTCTCTCCTTCTCCCTGCTCCTCGATGAGGGGGGAGTGGTTTCGGAGAACTACATCAAGGGGATCGATCGTCCCATTGCAGTTGTCGGGATAGCAGAAAAGGGGTATATGGATACACTCTTGAGCTGCAAACGAGAAGCTGGCCACTCCAGCACCCCTTTGATGCCGACTGCACTGGGCAAGATAGCAAAGGCGGTGACTGCTATCGAATCAAGCAAACAAAAGGGGCGGATCACCAAGCCCGTGGAGGCGATGCTCAAAAATATTGGGGAGGAGGCACCCTTCCCCTTTGCCCTGCTCTTTCTCAACCTCTGGCTTACCAAGCCCCTGATCAAGGGGGTCTTCTCCAAGAGCCCTACCCTCAATGCCCTCATCAGAAGCACAAGCGTACCCACTATGATAGAAGGCAGCGACAAGAGCAACGTCATCGCACAGAGTGCGACTGCAGTGGTCAATACGCGCCTGCTTGCAGGGGATGACCAGCAGAGCGTCCTTGACCACCTCAGGGCAGTCATACGAGATGAGGAGGTAGCGCTGAAGGTGCTGCGCTATGAAGAGCCCTCACAGCAATCTCCCACCACAGGAGAGGCGTTCGATCATCTCAAGGCGACCATCTCCCGGGTATTCCCCCAAGCGATCGTCACCTCGTACTTGATGCTCGGTGCAACCGATGCCCGCAAGTACCAAGACCTCACCGAGTATATATACCGCTTCACCCCCGCCCAGATGGACAAGAGCGAGGTGCAAAGGATGCACGCCCCTGATGAACGGATCCATCAAGACAACATGGCCAAGGCTGTCGCCTTCTTCCTATCCTTGCTACAAAGCTGGTAGCCGAGCAAACACTAAAAAGACCCCGCAATTGCGGGGCCTTTCTACAGGATGGGTTGCCTCTTAGGTATTCTTGATCTTTACATCAATGCTCTTGGGCTGTACCACTTCCTTCTTGGGAAGGGTGACCGTAAGCACTCCATTGGAGAACTCACCCTCGATCTTAGCCTCATCGACATCCTCGGGGAGGGAGAAGGCGCGTTCAAAACTCTGAGTGCGTCGCTCACAGATGAGCAGCTTCTCTCCATCCTTCTCTTCCTTGGTGGTCTGCTTGGCTGAACTGAGCCTGAGCACGTGTTTCTCGATGTTCACCTTAACATCTTCCTGCTTATACCCTGGCAGTTCAGCCTCAAGGATGTAGGCCTTCTCTGTTTCGGTAATGTCAACAGGAGGAACTTTCGTTGGGGAGAGTCCCCAGTCACCCAGCATGCTGCTGAAAAGTGAATCGAAGGGCGTCACCATCGGTGTCCGATAATTGTTTCTTGTAGTAAGATATGCCATTTGTACACCTCCATGTGTTTATGTATATATATTATCCCCTTTTGGGGTTTCACTAATATACATGCACAAAGCGTGCCAACTTCTAGAGTCTACACTAAAAGCCACTTTTATAAGCTTAAAAACAACTATTCAAAGAAAGATAAACCCTTTTCCCACCTACAGAAAGCTCCTCTTATCGATTAATGGGTCATTTTGTATGGTCAAAGAGGAATTACCTTATCCAACCGTATCAAAATGACCCACCAGGGGAATTATGCAAGAAAGAACGGGACATTATCCCTTCTAGAGCTTGTCGCTCATTGTTGCCACCATGACGGCCTTGATCGTATGCATCCTGTTTTCCGCCTCATCGAAGACCACCGAGTGAGGGCTCCTGAAGACTTCGTCGGTGACCTCCAGCTCGGTGAGACCGTACTCTGCATGGATCTGGCGCGCTACGGTGGTGTTCAGGTCATGGAAGGAGGGCAGGCAGTGTTCAAAAAGTACGTTCTCATTGCCACTTGCCCGCAGAAGATCCATTGTCACCTGATAGTCTCGCAACAAGGCGATGCGCTTTGCAGTCTGGTCCTCCTCCCCCATCGATACCCAGATGTCGGTGTAGATGATGTCAGCACCCTGTACGGCCGCATAAGGATCGGTGGTCGTTGTGATAAGGGAGCCTGAAAGCTTGGCAACTGGAGCCAGTTCAGAGAGAAGCGCCTCGGAGGGGAAGAGCTCAGCAGGTGAGCCGATGCTGTAGTGCATCCCTACCTTGGCCGCACCTATCATCAGGGCATTGGAGACGTTGTTCCTCCCATCGCCTATATAGGCCATCTTCATCTTGTTCAGGGGTTTTCCGGTATGCTCCATGGCGGTGAGGAAGTCAGCGAGCACCTGGGTGGGGTGGTCATCATCGGTGAGGCCGTTCCACACGGGTACCCCACTGTAGAGCGCGAGGTCCTTGACTATCTGCATGGCAAAGCCACGATACTCAATACCGTCGTACATCCGTCCCAGCACCTGTGCTGTATCCTCGATAGACTCTTTCTTGCCCATCTGGCTATTGGTGAGGAAGGTTACCTGCGCCCCTTCATCGAAGGCCGCCACTTCAAAGGAGCAGCGTGTCCTTGTAGAACTCTTGTCGAAGATCAGGACAATGTTCTTGCCCTCCAGCAGGGCCCCTTCGAGCTTCTTGGAGTAGGGCTTCCCCTTCTTCTTGGCCTTGAGTTCTTTTGCGAGGTCCAGAAGATAGTGGATCTCTTCTGCTGTATAATCCTTGAGTGTGAGAAAGCTTCGCCCCTTGAGCGTTATCCCTGTCTTCATGTGGCCTCCCTTGTGTTGGCAAAATAATACATATGCATGCATGAAAAAGCAATGCAACTGCATATGTATACAGAAAAGAATCTCCTCTATTTTGCTACAAAAAACCCTCCGACACAAGGAAGGAGGGCTCTATAGAGGAAAGGTTGGTTATTTAGTTACAAGAACCACTTCACCGTTCACATAGTTCTGGGCAACATAAGCCTTGATCTTATCACCACGGAGGGCTTTGACCAGAGCAACGACGCGAGGGTCGTTCTCGTTACCCTGCTTGACTGCCACGACGTTGACGTAGGGGCTGTCAGCGCCTTCCACCAGGAGACCGTCGCGTGTTGCGATGAGGCCTGCGGGGATGGCGTAGTTGCCGTTGATGATCGCTGCATCGACATCCTGCAATACGCGGGGAAGGGATGCTGCTTCAATTTCACGGAACTTCAGGCCCTTGGGGTTCTTGGCAATATCCATGGGAGTTGCATCAAGGCCAGCATTGGCAACAAGGGTGAGCAGGCCAGCACTCTCAAGCAACAGAAGAGCACGCCCTTCATTGGTGGGGTCATTGGGAATTGCAATGGTCGCACCCTGGGGAAGGTCGGCAAGAGTCTTGTGCTTCTTCGAGTAGAGGGCAAAGGGCTCAACGTGGATACCCCCTGCATTTGCCAAATGATAGCCACGGTCGTTATTGAAGGACTCGAGGTAGGGAATGTGCTGGAAGAAGTTTGCATCAAGCTCACCGGTCTCCAGAGCTTCATTGGGTGTCACATAGTCTGTGAACTCACGAATCTTCAGGGTGAAGCCTTGGGCTGCAAGATCTTCAACGACGAGGTTGAGAAAAGCGGCGTGGGGCTCGGGGGTCGCGCCAACAGTCAAGACGTTTGAAGTGGACTGTTCCTTTGTTCCGGCAGCGAATAAAGTTGCTGCCACGAGTATTACCAATGCGATGGTCAATATTTTTTTCATATTCTTCTCCTAACTCTCCCCAGAGGCGAGAGGTGTGTACACATAGCGTCAGCGCTTGGCCAACAGGTGAGAACTGATCTTGTTGCCGACCACCTGGATTACTTCTACGAGTACCAGAATGATAATGACAGCAACAACCATAACATCTCCACGGAAGCGTTGGTATCCATAACGGATAGCAAGGTCTCCTAGCCCCCCTCCACCGATAGCTCCGGCCATGGCCGAGTACCCGATGAGGTTGATAATCGTCAGCGTCACGCCACTGACGAGTGAGGGCAGGGCTTCGGGAATAAGAACTTTGCGAATAATTTGCCAGTTGGTGGATCCCATTGCGCGGGCGGCCTGAACGACCCCCGGATCCACCTCCTTTAGCGCGGTCTCAATTACTCGAGCCACAAACGGTGCTGCCGCGATGGACAGCGGGACAATAGTAGCAGCAGTGCCGATACTGGTTCCAATAAGAATGCGCGACAGGGGAAAGAGCAAGATCATAAGGATGATGAAAGGGAAGGAGCGCAACACGTTCACTATCCTGCCCAGGATATTGTTCAGAGCCGGCTTGGGAATGATCCCCCCCTGCTCCTCACCACTGGTGATAGAGAGCAAGATTCCCAACGGAAGTCCCATCAAGAGGGAGAAGAACGTAGAGAAAAAAACCATGCTCAGCGTCTGTCCTGTCGAATTCAAGACAAGCATCCAAAGTTTACTCATAGCTTGCCCTCCTCTTCCACTAGGACGCCCTGGCTTCGCAGTGCGTCGATGGCCTTCTGCTTAACTGCATCGTCTCCGCTAATATCTACAATCATAGTACCTATCTCCACATCACCGACCTTCTGCACCCCACCGGCACGTATGTTGAACTCAACTCCGTGTTCCCGGGTTACCCTGCTGAGGATAGGCTGATCGGTGGTATCTCCTCTGAATCGGAGAGTATAGATTCCTGTCTTCTTAGACCATTGCACCATCTTGTCATCACCTGAGGCACTCTCAACGACTCCGACAAGGTGTGCAAGGAAGTCCTTGGTCACCTCACTGCTGGGGTTGGCAAAGATGTCGGTAACAAATCCTTGTTCGACCACCTTGCCGTCATCGAGGACCGCTACCTGCTCGCAGGCATCACGGACAACCTCCATCTGGTGGGTGATCATGACAACGGTCAGGGACATCTTCTTCTGAATCTCCTTCAGCAAGGAGAGAATAGAATGGGTGGTCTGGGGATCAAGGGAGCTGGTAGCCTCATCACAGAAAAGTATGTCAGGATTGCAGGACAAAGCACGGGCGATGGCCACCCTCTGCTTCTGTCCACCACTGAGGGTGCTTATGGGTGCCTTCCCCCGTCCTTCCAGGGCTACAAGGGAGAGAAGCTCATCAACTCTCTTCTTGATGACGTCTTTGCTCATCCCTTGAATCTCCATGGGATAGGCTATATTCTCTTCGGCGTTACGAGACGAGAAAAGATTAAAGTTCTGAAAGATCATACCGACTCTGCGTCTTCGTTCGATCATAGCCCGCTTGGTCAGATTATCCACACGAATATCATCGAAATAGACCTCACCGGCGTCAGGACTCTCTAAAAGACTGATGAGACGCACCAGCGTCGACTTGCCTGCACCGCTCTTGCCGATGATACCATAGATAGTATTGGAGGGTATTGAAAGGCTCACTCCATCTACAGCATGCAGATTGCCATAAGATCTTTGTAAGTTGTGTAACGTAATCTGCATAAATATACCTTCCGTACTCAATGAATTGCTACCATCATAGTAAAAAGGGGTACCTTGGACAAGAGCATAGAGGATAAATAGGTGTAGAGAGTATACAAAGTGAAAAAACATGCAGAAGGCTGGAAAAATATAAAGGACGGAAAACCAGAGCACCATCGGCATGAGAGCGCTTACCTGTCGTCTTCGGGATGGCCAAGCGTTCACTTTGAAACATCTTTCACCGAAGAAGTTTGTCCTTAGGGGGATGAGAAATGATGGGATCAGGCGAGGAAACACAGGGATACTAGGGTGAGCGACCGTGCACTATCAGCCCTCCTTGGGTACATGGGTCAGAGTATGATGGTTGGCTCAAATACTTTGGGGTCTGCTGCCATGAAGGCCACATAAGAACCGAATATATCCATCTCAATATGGTCTTTTGCACTGAAAAGAGTATCCTCCAAGTCTGCCAAGTCGGGACCAAGTACGACAATCCTCCCTCCTTCAGGTATTGTGCAAGAAAAAGTTCCCTGCGCCGCTATCCGTCTCCAGATGGTTGTAGTAGTATCGCCCACCGCTATGCGCTCATCCGGTAAGAGATCCTGAATCTCTGAGGTATCGATGCATATATACGGCCCCACCACGAGCAGGCCATCTTCTTCAAGCCTGGGAGGACTCTGATCACGCAAGGCTGGCAGTATCATGGATGTCTGCTTGGTATCGGTGATCGCATAGACCACATCATCCAGTAAGAGGTATGAGGGAAGCTCCTCTATGAGTACCGTGGTGTAGACCGGAAAGTACAGGTCGTGCAGAGTCAGGTTGACGGGCAAGAAGGTTCCTCTGGTAAATTCGTGCTTGATGACAGGTAACTCTTCATCAAGACGTGTCATGGCTATCTGTGCCTGGTTGTAAGGTTTTCTGAGTTCCATCAGGGATTTGAAGCCCAGGAGGGTCTCACATGCGTACCAGGAACCTTGTTGATTTTCGAAAATACCGTTACCGATATGGCGAGCTTTATTTGTCTCGACAAAGGCGCACCCGTCGTAGTTCTCAAAGACCAATGCCGAGTCTCCCTTACTGAAATCAAGTCGGAACAGGCCCGCTCCAGAACCGTAGTAGCCGCTGTATGTTTCTATGTCAGATGGCAGGGTATTCTCTGCTACACGTTGAGTCTTTTTGGATTTGACCTGTGAGGGAAATTGTGAGGTTTCTTTCAGCAGGGTATCGACGATGGGCAATACAGTTCCGATGGGCTCCAAATGGCCGCTACTTAAGAGCACCACAGTACTTCGAGTTTGGGGGAGTACGAATATCATTGTGCTATACTCAAGGGTCCCACCAGTTTTCCCCAGTACTTGGACACCTTCGGAGTGGTAGGGTTCCCAGAAGGTAAAGTCCCATCCCAGACCGTAACAAAGCAATCTGTCGAAGGTACTGTCCTGAGCGAACAGAGGATTTTGTTCGATAAGAAATTCGTCAAGGGATGCCTTGGTTAACAGATTCGGAGAGTAAAGCATCTCAGAGTATCTGACCAGGTCCTCAGCGGTAGAGGTGATGCCCCCGGAAGCTACGAGATTCACATATTCCTTGGGTAGTGGGGTTATGCGATCTATATAGGCATGCGCCATATTTTCTTCTTGCAGATGAAATCCTACCGAGGAGTTGGCCATGCCAAGTGGTTGGAAAATCCGTTGCTCCAAGAATTGTGAGAAAGATAATCCCGAAAGGTGTTCGACCAGTACCTGTGCAACAGTGAAGCCATCATTACAGTATGGGGAGAAGGCTCCCGGTTCGTGTTTTAGTGTAGATCTGGAGAACTCTTCCATTGATTGCTGGAGAAACTCCCCGGAGGATTGGGCGGAGAAGGCATCCCTCATATTGGTTCCAGGCATGCCTGAGGTATGGCTGACCAACATGCGTACGGTAATATCCTTATACCGCTGGTCGCTCATGGTAAAGCTGGGAAGCAAGTCGGCTACTCTGTCATCGAGGGAGAGCAACCCATCCTCTTGCAGCATGAGTAGCGAAGTTGCGGTACATATTTTGCTAATGGATCCAATGTTGAAACGGGTATGAGCATCGACAGAAAGATTCAAATGGATGTCACGTTTTCCAAAGCCCTCGCTATAGATGAGTCTGCCTTCATGCATGATTGCAATACTCACGGCACTTACATCCCCAGGACCGGAGACGAGCGTTGCACCGATGCTCTGCGCAATCTCCTTGGTCTGGGTAAAGGGATCGCCCTGTAGGGGTCTGGTAACCGAACAAGCGACCAGTGTAACCAACAATATTCCAACAACACATATCCTGACAATCCGCTTCATTTCCTGTGTTCCCCTTAAACAGTTGATTCCACAACTAAAAAAACACAATACAACTGAACAAGCAAATAAAATAAGGCAACAAGATTATACCACGAAAGATTACGGTATGCGTATGGAAATTACACGGAGAGTATAAAAAACAAGCGAATTGTCTCTACATAAGAAAAGGACGCAAAAGCGTCCTTTTCCATATATATATAACCGACCATAAGGTCGGACTAGGGCAAAAAAAGGCCCGGCGGCTACCTACTCTCCCACGGAAAAC
>CAZPOJ010000062.1:0-16422 GCA_964588005.1 uncultured Sphaerochaeta sp. | reverse complement strand
TTGAAGGTAAGACGCGAGAGCGCATACCCGGAAATTGAAGCAATGGTTACTTCACATATGGTTACCAGCACAGTAAACAGTACCGAGTTTCCAAGTGCCTTGGTCATAGGGGTGATGGTGGTTTGCTCACGCAATACCATCTCCTTATAGAGGAACTGGAAATTGCCCAGCGTCGCCGTCCCGTCTGATTTGAAGAAAGCCAAACTAAAGAAGGCTATATATAAAATAATAATAGGCAAAATAAAGAGAAACATTACAGCTATCGCAATGTTCTGCCTTTTCCGTTCGCTTTGCGAAAGATTCAACGAAGCCATTTTTTCCTACCTTTCACGATTTGCATTGCGGTTAAAGAAAAACTGCAATGAGGACATCAGGAGAAACACAACAAGAATCAGAATGACAGATATGGCGGCACCGTATCCGTATTGCTGGTCGATAAAAGCTTTATGGTAAGCACTTAGGGCCCACACTTCAGTTGCCATAAGAGGGCCACCGTCTGTGATAAGAAGGATGGTTATGTAGTTGGTAAGCAAGCCCAAGGCCTCCCACAATGCAATGAATTTTATGTGGTGGCGAATATTTGGTATGATGATGACTTTAATGATTTCCCATTCACTGGCACCATCGACATGGGCTGCCTTAAATTGATTCTCAGGAATACTTTTGATAGCACCTGAAAAGATAATGGCGCCATAGGCAAGACTGACTAATAGCTGAGCAATTATGATAGTTTGAAACGGAAAGGTTGCAATCCAGTTGGTGGATTCAAACCCAGGGATGATTGCGTTAAGCACCTTGTTGATCAGACCCTGGTCACTGGCATCCAAGAACCATATCCATAATACAGAGTAGATGACTGCAGGGGTGATCATCGGAATCATAATCATTGCCTTAAAAAAGCTGCCCCATTTTTCATCACGAATGAAATAGGTGGTCATGATTGCAATAAAAAGGTCGAGCACAATAACAAGAAAGAGAGAACAACCTACAAATACCAGAGTATTTCGTAAGATAACAAACGAGTTAGGATCTTTAAAAATCCTAATATAATTTTCAAAAGCCACAAACTCCCAGATAAAAGCACCATCAAGACTTGTAAAAGACATTATCAACGTCAGTACAGATGGGACTATATAGAATATTGTGACCAACACGATAAACGGTGATAAAAATGTATATGCCTGTAAATTATTTGATCGCTTCATGTCAATTCCTAGCAGGGAGGCTCATACAAGCCTCCCTGCAATACAATTCGATTATCTGTTATTTATAAACAACTTCTTTTATGTTGAGTTTAATCTGTGCCTTCATCTCTTGCACAGCTTTTTCAGGAGTGGTTTTGCCCAACTCCAGTCCAACAATCTGCTTGAACAACTCAGAACTAAAGGTATTCAACCCTACGATTGAGGGAAGGGTAATGGCATAGTCTGCCATATAGGTTGCATTGGCGATCACAGGGTTGGTCAAAACCTGCTCATCAGCATTTGCCGTCTTAATGGATGATAGACTGTAGATTTTGGAAGCATGTCGCGCTAGCAGGTCGGAAGAATCAGTTGCCAGCTCGCGAATAAGGTCTTTACAAATCTCAGGATATTTGGTTGCGGCACTCACACCAATACTCTGAGGGGCCGCTATAGCAAAAGGCTTTGCATTGTAATCTGAGACAGGGAACAGTACAAACTCCTCAACAGCAGCAAATTCAGCAGCTTTCAAGCCAGCAGCAGAGGCTACATAGGTGCTGGAGTAGATCGGCCCATAATAAGCAAAACACTCACCGTTTCCAACCATCGTGTTTATCGTAGTCCAACCCATCTGGTTAAGGTTCTGAGGGGTAATCATAGAGACATTGGCATTGTTATAGGTAAACTCAAAGAAACGCAACAGAGCCGGTTCATCAAATACCAAGACGCCATCATCTGTATAATACTGGCCACCCAGAGTCATGAGCACATCAAGGAAATCATTTCCGATGCCGGGGCGATGGGCAAGGCCGTAGGTAGATCCGCCTTTTGCAACGACCTCTTCGGTGAGTGCAATAAAGTCCTCAAAAGAAAATTCTCCCTGCTGTATAGCTTTTGGTAGTTCCTTAATCTGGGCTTCAGTCCAGCCAATTTTAGCCAATGCAGGCTTGTGATAATAAATTACCCGAACAGGAAGGTCAAAAGGTACAGCATAAATCTTTCCATTCACGGTACCAGACTTCATTACATTAGGAACAAATTGAGAAGACAGCTCACTCATCACATCGGTAAGATCGAGTAGCGTACCGGCTCTGACATACCCAGGGATATCTGAATCCAAGGCGAAAATATCAGGTGCATCCTTGCTCTTATGGGCGAATACCATATTGTTGTGATACTCTGTCCAGTCAATCGTCTGGTAGTCTGTCTCAAACTCAATCTGGATATTCTTACCAGATTCGGCGTATTTTTTATTGAGTCTTTCTCCAGCATCTATCACCGCTTGCGGGATAGTGATGAAGTCCATGTTATGAGAAATTTGCAAGGTAACGATTTTTGCACCAGTTTCTGAAACAGCATCTTTTTGCCCTTGTGCAAAAAGACCAAATGCCCCTCCAATCCCAATCAAGCAAGCAAGTACTAAGAGCGTGAATTTTTTCATCTTTGGATAATCTCCTTTATTAATATGCAATCTAAGATTGCTTTATTTCATATTATTGCAAATATTTTACTTAAAAAGTATGGTAGTTTGAAATGGATTAGAGCAAGACAAATAAAACATTATCATGTAATATCTGAACTATCAACCGAATTCTTGAAAAGATGTCTGGTTTAATAATAATATTGCAATATATTTACTAAAAGATTCATTAATATTGCACTTAGGTTTTCTCTGTGATAGTATCATTATCATGAAAAAGTCTATATTGAATTACACGACTGTAGGTGATTTTCACATGCATACCCAAGTAAGCCAACACGCTTACAGTTCTGTTGACGAGATGGTCCAAGAGGCATTGGCAAAAGATTTGAAGGCAATTGCCTTCACCAATCATGGACCGACAATGCCTGATGGAGCTATGAGCCATCACTTTTTTTGCATGGATACAATACCAAGGGAGATTGGTGGCTTACAGGTGTATAAGGGAGCCGAAGCTAATATCACCACATATGAGGGGACCATTGATTTTGAAGCCTCGCTCCTTGATCGGTTGGATTTTATCATAGCCTCGTACCACACAGAGTGCATTGTACCTTCCTCTAGAAAAGACCATACAAAAGGGTATTTGAACGTCATTAAGAATCCAAGGGTTCACTGCTTGGGACATTGCGGAAACCCAGTCTATGCTATGGACCATGAGACGGTTGTAAAGGCTTGTGCTGACTATGGGAAGATAATCGAAATCAATGCCAATTCCTTTAAGATTCGTCCTGGCAGCGAAACCACTTGTAGCAATATCGCTGAGCTCTGTGCGCTCTATTCAGTTCCTATCATGATAAACTCTGATGCGCATATTAAATATAGTGTTGGAGACCATTACCTAGCACAGCAACTTTTAGCTGATATTGATTTCCCCCCCGACCTGGTGATTAATACTAACTGGGCGAGGACAAAAGCCTATTTTGATACGCTTATGTGCAAAGGCTAGTACCCGGGAAATATGCCCACTGCGTCCTGTAAAAAGAGTTCAAGCCCCTGTATTTTTCTCAAAATATAGGGGCTTTCTATTAGGACAAAATAAAACCCCCCACCATGGAGGGCTTCTTGGCTACTCAGGGTATTTCTTCGGTTATTCCCCTTCTTCACCACCACAACTACATACTACCACCGAACATTCCAGCTGTCAATTTTTCTTTTAAAAAAAATGAAAAAAATTAAAACCCAAGATTCTGGACGGTTTCACTAAACATGCTGTACCTTTATACGTAGGAGACAGCATGAAACCATATCCACCCATCAAGAGAGGGGAAAACCTGCTTGAAACCATCGTTTCAGCCCTCTTTTCAGCTTTGTTCTTCCTGCTCTACTTAAAGCCGGAGCTGTTGGCCATCTACCAGAGGGGAGAAAAGCCCCTAGCGATGCTAGATCCCTCTTCTGCGAAGACCCTTCTGCTGGGCTTTGTCCTTATCTCGGTGCTCGCCCTTGCCGTCAGCCTTGCTAGACTGGCCAAAAAGCAAGGGAGCTATCCCCTTGTGTGGGCAAGCGCTGCCAGTGAACTGGCAGGAGCACTCTATTTTTGGTTCTTCATGACCAGGTGGGAGGCTCTGAACAAGGAGTTTATCAGCTTCTTCAGAAATGACCTGGCAACCTGGGCCCTTATCGCAAAAGCTGCGGTTGCCTGCTACGCCCTGTTAACCCTCATCAGCATAGCTGACGACCTGTACAAGGTGTATGGGTATAAAGAGAAGGGCTAGAATGCAGAGCATGTAGGGTTGCTGTTTCCTTCACTCCCTGCTCAGAACGAGACCGACTCTACCTCAGCAATGATACGCTCGCTGGCGATCCTCGACTCCTGGATAAAGGGATTGTCGTCAAGGGTGCCCAATACCGCATCACGCTCCTCAAGGGAGCGGTAGGTGCTCGCTCTGAACTTGTTGTTGAAGTCCTTCTCCTTGGTCTTGAAGACCTGCTCCTCGATATGCAGGCGGATGCGCACCACAGCGCTTTGCAGGGAGGACCAGTGGGAAGCTGTCAGCTCCGGGACCTCCATGACCTCATGCAGGATGGCAAGGGCATGAGATGCCCTGTCCTTAGGATAGAGAGCAAACCAAGCGTCATACACGTGGTGCACCTCATCCCATCGCTCTATTTCTCCCCCCTTAATCTCATCCTTGAGAAGGGTAACCCTCTCCGAAGGTACCAGTTGGCCTCCTACATTCATCCATGCTCCCAGATGAGGTGAGCTCTCTTGCTGAAAATCTGAAAAAGAGCACCCTTGGCTGTTGCACCAGGAGGCGATTGTGGAGGTTGCATAGTAGAGAAGCATCTCTGTGTAGGAGCGATAAGCCTCAACAGGCTTGAGAACCTCAACAGGCTCTGCACTGTTCTCCATAGCAAAGGTCATGACCTTAAGCGAGGAGAGCTCATCCCCCTGACGCTCCAAGAGCATCTTCCCCTGCAAGACCAGGTCCTCTTCTGAGAGGGAGGGGGTATCGCCTGCCTCTCTATTATAGCTCTCTGCAGTCCAGAGGGAGAGCAGTTTCCTGGCTTCAAGCATCTCCTGAGCTGTATCAGGGGCAAGGTAGTCGGTCTCAATATGCTGACGGATCTTCTTGCGCTTGTCCCGCTTGCGGTACTTGAAGCTGTTGCGCTCCAAGGCGTAGAGATTGTACATCCACCAGTAAGCGGGCAGGACCACACGCCGGCACTCGCGGCTGTCGGCACTGACCAGGCAGAAAGGCAGGGGGATGTTCAGCTCATAAGGAAAGTTTCCCTTGGCAATAAGCACATAGCTAGCAAACTTGCAGTCATACTTGAGGACACTGGAAAGTGCGGGCCAGAACCCACGCCCTGCGATCATCTCCCCATCATTTCCCCGGCTGTTGTGGTTCGACCCTATATTGGCCCCAGCTGCCATGTTCGACTGTCCCATGACGAGGCTGGCGACAAGAAAGGAGTTGTTGTGGTGTTGCTCATGCCCCCCAAATATCAGGTTGTTGAGAATCTCACAGCAACTGACTGTGGAGTTGTCCCCCAGGATGGAGTGGATGAGGCGCGCCCCATACTTGAGGCTGCAGTTGTCCCCCATGATAAAGCGAATCCCTTTACTGCCATAAAAGACACGGCTTCCGCTTCCTATGATGCCATTGACCAGCTCCACCCCCTCCCCGATCTGTACCGGGGATTCCAAAGTGGAACGCAAGGTGAGGTTCTTCAGCTTGTTTGCACCCTTTATATAGGCACCGGGGCCCACCCAGACATCCTTGATAGTGTCACAAGACTTGATAACCGACTGCTCCCCCACAAACCCATACCACCCCCGTCTGGGGTCGCACTCCTTGTCGGTCATCCTTTCAAACTTCTGCATCAGAGGTGTATCATCACGAAAGGTACCCCAAAGGAAGGCATCGGAGGCCAGCATACCACTAAAAGGACGTACACTGCGCCCATGGGCCTCATTCATGATGCCGATGGTTACCAGCACTTCAGGATCCTCGCCCTCCTTGACAATGCCATTGCCGAACTTAGCATGGTTGGTTGCCTGTAACTCCCCAAGACGGTAGAGGATCACACTGTTTGCAATGATGTAATGGCTGAGGTAGGAGCAGTCCAAGATGGCGCAGTAGTCTCCGATATCACAGGAGACAAGGCGGCTGTTGGTTATGCCTACAGGCACACAGAAATCATGAAAGCAGGCCACCTGACGCCTCATCTTGCCTAGGCGTACCAAGCCGTAGAACTCACTGTTCTTCACCAGAGAAGGGTCGAAGGGGTCGCTCACCAGAACATGATGCCAGGCAGGGGAGATGTTCAGATTCTCTTCCAAGATCTCTATCTCCTCACTGGTAAGGTTGCGGTATCCCTCTTGCTTGCCCAGCATCTGGTTACGCAGATAGTACTCATCCTTCCCCTCGGGAAGATACGAAGAGTCGATGAACCCATACCCAAACTGCTTGGTCTCTAACATTGTTACCTTGTCATTCATGGCAAAAGTATAGCAACCAGATCAAGAGTGTTCAATAACAGCCGGGACAAAACAAGAAAATACCCTAAATATCTACAAGTTCTCCTATGCATCTCCCTGAATAGATATGCATTTGAGCTCCTAGTCATATATCAAGCCCTTGTGCGCCCAACAGGGATAGATTACTATGTTCCCACTATGGTTGACTATGATTTATCTCCGAAAATGAAACGCTTGGTGAAGCTCATCGGCAAACTTTCAGTTGCTGACCCTGAAGGGCTCACCCCTCAACGTATCGAAGAGATTAACGATATTTCCATTCCTAATAATCTACTTATCCGCAAGCTCCTGGGAAAAAGTGCCAAAGGCATCAACTCCAAGACCTTTATCATTCCCGTCACCGACGGGATGATAAGTGGATACCTGTTTGAACGACAGGGCTCGCGCGACATCTCAGACCTCACCCCCCTGATCATCTTCTATCATGGCGGTGGTTGGATCTGGGGCAATATGGATCTGTATAACTTCTTCTGTGCACACCTTGCTGATATTACAGGGGCTTCGGTGCTCTCTGTCGATTACCGCCTGGCACCCAAGTACAAGTTCCCCACAGCTGTTGAGGACTGCTACGATACCCTCCTCTGGGCGGCAGCGGGGTGCAGGTACTGGAAGACCGACCCCGACAGGCTCTATTTGATGGGCGATAGTGCCGGAGGCAACCTCGCTGCAGTGGTAAGCCGGCTTGCCAGGGACCGAAAGGGTCCTCCCATTGCCGGTCAGGTACTGCTCTACCCTGTTACCGACGGAAGGATGAGGACAGCCTCGTACGAGAAGTACAAGGACTCGCCCACCCTCACTGACAGACATATGGCCTTCTTTATCAACAGCTACCAGCGGGAGCCCAAGGATATACTCAACCCGAGCTTCTCCCCCCTCTTGAGCAAGGACCACTCACGCCTGCCGCAGACGCTGATCATAGGAGCCGAATACGACCCCCTGCGCGATGACGCAAAGCTCTACGCCGATGCCCTTTCATCAGCAGACACCCCGGTAAAGTACCTGGAGGTCAGGAAGACCATCCACGGCTTCATCAACTACCCCAATGCCACAGGCACTGAGGAGACCGAGTGTGCCATCATGCAGTTCATCGGAGGAAGACCGGTCGAGCAGGTCGCTCTCATCACCCGCAAGGAGTGGGCTAAGGCCATCAAGAAAGAGCAGAAGCAGATAAAAAAACAGAACAAGCTCTACATCCCTATAGAGTCTTCCAAGGGCTAAAACCTCCTCTTGAAAAAACTAAGGGCAAACGGCAATCGCCCTCTCCTATGAGAGGGTGACCTCTCTTTTCTCTTTGTGCTCAGTGTATCGCTGGTATCGCTTGGCTTATCTTGTATTTCTCTTTCTTGCTGGATTGCTTCTTCCGCGCTTCCCTCTTGGATGCCATCATCGTCCAAGCTCCCAAGGAGCTCCTCTTCCGGAGTAACGAGGGCTCGCTCATCATCAAACAAGTCCAGGACCAAGGGAAGGAGGGCCGCTGCCAAGGCAGAGTGCCCCTCCCTATCCATATGCAAAAAATCGATGGGACTACTTTTGGCCACAAGCGAAGCATCCAGGAAGAGCAGGTTGTTCCGCCTGGCCATCTCCCTGATAGCGGGACCGAGTTGTTTGCTCAAGAGGTAGGATTGGTTGTCAAAGCTGGCAAACGAGGAGTTCTCCACCCCCTCTGCTATCTGGATCGGTGCTACGACCAGGACCTGAGGGGTAGGATACCCTTCACCGTAGGGGTAGTTTTGTATCAGGAGGGCGAGCTTTTCAAGCGCCTTTGCAATAATCTTGGCATTAGCGTTGAACATCACCTTGCAGTCGTTGGTCCCCAGGCTGAGGATGACCAAGTCCAGGGGTCGGTGACTGTGGAGCATGATGGGAAGTTGCTTGAGTCCACACCTGTTCTCCTCAAGGGGATCGTCGAAGACCGTAGTCCTGCCCCCAAGACCCTCCTCTATGATGCGATACCCATCCCCCAGGGCTTGGGCCAGAAGGCCTGTCCACCGCTGTTCGAGAGGCCATCGCCCCCCGCTGGGATTGGTACCGAAGAGATTGGAGTCGCCAAAGCAAAGTATATGTTTCATCATCTGTCCTCTAGGCTAGCTATAGAGGGGAATTATACCGAGAGCACTGGAGTTGGTCAAACTAGAGCATAAGCAAAAATCTGTTCAAACAGATCGCTTCAGGAGCATCACCTGATAGGGTGCAAGGGTGAGGGCTTCTGTTTCCTGATATGTGGTATCGCTCATCAGGTCCACAAAGGAGGTTTTCCACGCTGGGGAGAACTCCTGTGTGCTTGCACTGATGTTGATTACTACAAGGATCTCTTCTTCCTTGCTTGATCGCAAGAAAGCAAAACACCCTGTGTTCTCTTGCTCAACAACCCTTTGGTCTGCCAAGGGAGAGAAGGCTCCCTCATTCTTTCTAAACTCAAGCAGCTCAAGCATCCTCTCCAAGACAGAGGAGCGCAGACTCCCGGGGTTGGAAAGTTCGCTTTCCAACGCTTGTATATCAATCTTTTCTCGATTGATGCGTCGGGGATACGTTTCCAAGGCAGGATCCCCAAACCAGTTCTTTGAACCGATAAGACTGTGTATATAGATACCGGGGATCCCCTTGAAAAATACCAGTATGGCAGAAGCGGCAATGAACCGTTGTACACACAGGTCCTCTCCCTCCTCTTCTCCTATATGGCAAAGCGCTGAGAAGTAGTTGATGTTAAGCTCGTATGCACTGGTTGAGCCATCGGGTTCGCTCTTCCTTGAGACAAATCCACCCTCTTTGAGGGTATGGTTCGCCATTGCTTCAATATCTTCCTTGGTCAGAATATCCTTGACCGGCATCAGACCAATGCCATCATGGGAAGCAAGGAAGTTGAAAAATGTCACCTCATCAGAAGGAAGGGCCAGGGTTTTAGCCCACAAGGACAAGGCTGAGGAGTCTTGGCAGAGAAACGTATGGAAAACAAGCGGAGGCAAGGGGAAGTTGTATACCATAGTGGCCTCATCATACCCACTGCCAAAATAGGAGATGTTCTCACGATGGGGGACATTGGTCTCGGTCACCAGGAAGCTATCAGGGGCGAGCATTGAGAGGACCCAGGCAAAGAACCGTACGATGGCATGGGTCTTGGGATGATGGATACACCTGGTCCCAAACTCCTTCCACAGGAAGGCGACCGCATCAAGGCGGACTATTGAAGCTCCTTTGTGTACATACGAGAGCAAGACCTCTGTCATGTACAGCAGCACCTTCGGGTTGTGGTAATTCACGTCCACCTGATCAGGGCTGAAGGTAGTCCAGACCAGCTTGTCCCCTATCCTGGTGAGCAAGGGCAGCGCCCTGGGCCTGAAGACCTGTTGCACATCTTCACTTCCATCCAACTCGATGACAAAATCCTTATACTCAGGATCATCCTGAAGCGAACCCTCAATCCAAGCATTCGACCGGGAGAGGTGGTTCACGACAAAATCAAACATCAGGCGGTACTCCCCCTGCAGCCTTGCTATGTCATCCCAATTACCAAAGGCAGGCTCTACAGCGCTAGGATCGACAACGGAGAACCCATCATCCGAGGAGGAGGGATAGAAGGGAAGCAGGTGTACGGTGGAGATCGTTGAGCCCACATGTTTTTGTAAAAACGCATGCAAGACAGGGATTGTAGAGTTCTCCCCTGCATCTTGTAGGGAGTCAGCATAGGTAATCAACACCGAGGAGTGTTGATCCAAGCGACTTCCCTGCTCTTCTTTCCTCTCCCCTAGAAGAGTCCTGTAGGTATGCAGCAACGAGGAGAACGCATCAAGCCAAAGCGACGCATCATCCTTGCCATAGATATCCTTCAGGTTCTCATACACATACCGACTAAGTTCTTCCTCCCTCATGACGACTCCCTTACGATTAGTTTTGGACACAATATTATTTGCATACTCTCAAGGCCCTTGCCCGGAGCGCTATATTTTGGGTTTTTCTCCAGAATGGACTGGATAAGCAGTTTGGTAACAAGTGATCCGATCTCAGCTATGGGTTGGTGCACCGTAGTGAGGGCGGGCCTGTACATCTCCGCCATGGGAATATCATCAAAGCCGGTCACAGCTAGATCCTTGCCGATTTTCAGCCCCCGCTCCTTGCCGGCATTGATGGCACCAAAGGCGATGCTGTCATTAAACCCAATGATGGCGGTGGGGGGATTGGGAAGATCGAGCAGACAAAGAGCCATCTCATAGCCATCCTTCTGGTCAAAGCTTCCGATACGCACCATCTCATCGGGGAGGGGCAAGCCAAGCTCGTCCATACGCTTGCGCACACCCCGCAACCGGACGGCAGAGAACATCACTTCCAGAGGAGGGCAGATGCATGCAATCCTCTGGTGCCCCCTCTCCACGAGATGGTTCACAATACTGGTCATTGCATACTCGCCATCCTCCTCGACAAAAGGAAAGTCTTGACGATTCTCTACCATGCCAAAGGAAGCAAAGGGAAAGTTGAGGGAGGCCAGGTAGTCGATCCTCTCATCCTGACAGAGTGTCCTGCTGATGACAAAGCCATCGACTCTACGACCGCTGACCAGCTTCTTATAGAGTGAAAGCTCATTCTCCTTCTTCGCATAGGCCACAAGAAGGTCCAGGCTCTGTTCGGAAGCCTCCTTGCCGATACCTGCCAACAACTCACTGAAGAAGGGATCTGCATACCCTTTTGAGGAGTAGGGTACTATAATGCCAATAGTATCGGCTGCTTTCTTTTGCAATCTCTGGGCTAACGTGTTGGGCACATACCCCATCTCCTTGGCAACCTTTTTCACCTGGAGAATCGTATCGGGACTTACATCCGAGCATCCGGCCAATGCTCGTGAAACGGTAGTCACTGACTTTTGTACTCGCTCACCAATATCTTTCAACGTTACCATAGGGCTCTACTCCATGCTGTCATATAGGGTTCCAAAAGGAGACGAAGGGTATCTAAAGAGAAATTTTTCTGACCAATCATAAAGTTCGAGTCTACCATATTGGCCCGAATTTGTCTGTCAAATAGAACCTCGATTGCAGTAGAAGCAGCTTCCTGTATCTGCGAAGGAGGAAGCTGTGCAAGGCCCTCCTCATCCCAAGAGAGATCCTCGCTCCCTCCCAATTCAATCATGGAGAACCCCGAAGGGGCAATGTCGCTGCGATAGATCTCATAGGGGAACAGCACAACGGGCAGTTTTGCCCGTACCGCTTCGAGCAACTGATTCCCCCACCCCTCCCAGTAGGAAGGATAGGTCACCATATCGGCATGGGCATAGGCATCCCAGAGGGTGTAGGTTTTTCTTCCTGCGTCCTCTGATCGGGTATGCCCGATCTGATTACCTACCCACAGCAGATTGACTCCTTGGTTCTTGGCCTTCTCCTGCAGCTGTGCAAGGTAAAGACCTCTGTCATTGACAATGGTACCTGCCAGGACCAGGATAACCCGGCTCTTTTCTGAAAAAGGTTTCCCATGGTACAGGAGCTCACCTCTTTGTGCCTTGAGTCTCTCCTGTAAAGCCTGGGCAAAATCAACGGCAAGCTCGATGCCTTTGCGCCTGACCACCCGAGTAGCCTGCAATAGGAGCAGATCATCTTCAGCGATACCGAAGGCTTTGCGAAAATCTTTGTTGAACATATCCTTTTCCCAAGGGCCCTCACTGAAATCAAACACATTGGGGATAACCGTTGAAGCGACTCCTTTTCGCTCCCTCAGGGCTTTTTGTGCCTTGGAGTTTATCACGACATGAGCATACCCCTGGGTATGGGGAGGGAGGTAGCGATCGGCAATCTCCATTGCTCGCTTGCACGTCAGCCTGACGGGGACCACCCTCTCCCAATAGAAATCATGATGATGGGCAAGCACCTTGAGCTTGCGCATCGTTGCAACTTCTTCCAGGGCAATGGCGGCAGCAGGATGCAATCCTACCGACCAGATATTCTCCACAACCAGAACATCCAACGCAGTTGCATCAACCCAAGCGAGCAACTCCCTGCTCAGTGTCTCCACTTTGTTGACCAAGGCCTCTTCATAGGGGCCTTCACCACCAAAGGCTTCGAGGGTATCAAAGGTACCCTTATCAAGGGAGCGGGTCTCCTCACTGAGATAGGAGAGCGAAGGGATGACTGTACAATACGCTTGTGGTATCGGCCTTTCGCCCGAGCAGTAGTGGACACGGTGCCCCGCTGAGAGAAACACCTCTCTCCACTTGTCCATCTCCAGGGAGACACCATCGGTGTCTCCTGTCTTGAAGTGGATCATCCCTATGCTAAGGGAGCCTTGTTTGTCATCACTCATTCCTTCACGCCTCCTGCAGCCAACCCGCCTGTAAGGTTCTTCTGTATGGACATGAATAGGATCATCACCGGAACAGCGGTAAGCATCGAGGCGGCCATTATCCTATCCCATATGGCATTCTTCGATACGAAGAGCGTCTTCAGTCCGATAGGCAGGGTATAGAGGCCCTTGTAGCTCTTCAGGAATATCGAAGCAAACATATACTCATTCCACGCAATCATGAAGCAGTAGATGAACACGGTAATAATTGCACCGATGGAAAGAGGAATTATGATGCGTATGATGGTACCAAACCGACTGAGCCCCTCGATCATGGCAGCCTCTTCGATTGAATAGGGAATCGTCCTGAAGTAATTTCCCAGCATATAGAGCGAGACAGGAAGGGTCTGCACCACATAGATGATGACCAGGCTGGCCATCGTACCCCCGGGGGTAGCGAGCAGTCCTGAAGCGGCAAAGATACGGTACAAGGGGATGAGCAGCAGTATGCCACCGAACATATAGACAAACAGTACCCCGCGCTGGACAACAGACCTCCCCTTGAACTTCAGCCGACTGAAGGCATATGCCCCCAGAATAGCGAGACAGACGGAGATGAAGGATGCCAGAAACGCGACCAAGAGAGAGTTGGCAAAGTACTTGAGAAAGGGAAACACATCCCCGGTACTTTGGTATTTGGCTATGATCGCCTTTTTCTGTGCCGCACTCAGATCAGGGGACTCCTCGAGCAACAGCTGCACAGATTCAGGAACATCCTTGAGAGAAGTGCCTATGTTCAGCAACTCCTTGTAGGCTTCCAGGTTTATCTTGGTGGGAATCCAGGAAGGATTGCCCCAATCCCAAGAGTGCTTCAAGGACAGGGAGAGCATCTGGCCAAAGGGAAAAAGACAAAATGCCATGATCGCCATGATCAGGAGGAAGAACAGGATGCTTTTTACCACACTTTTTCGTTTTACCATTTGAGCACCTTCTTTACATAGAAGAGAATAAAGCCGATCAAGAGCACAAACTGGATGACTGCCAGTGTCGAGCCCTGTCCGAAGTCCATGCTTCCCGTAAAGGCCTTGAGATAGGTATAGACCGAAAGCACCTTCACATTGCTGGACAGCAGATAAACCTCATCGAACTTGTTGAAATTCCAGATAACCCTAAGCAGGACCAGGGCATTGACCACGTAGTAGATTTCAGGCATCGTAATGGCCTTGAACTGTTGCCAAGCAGAGGCTCCGTCCACCTCGGCCGCCTCATAGAGGGTCTGGTCAACGGCTTGCAGGCGTGCAAGCACCATCAGGTAGGTGAAGGGGAAATTCTTCCATATGCTGAAAAGAATGGCAGCCCAGACCGCTGTGCTGGGATCCCCTACAATATTCATACGTTCAGAAAATATTCCCAGCCTTGAGTGGAAAATATCCATGAAGATACCATTGACCGGGTCAAAGACAAACTGCCAGGCAAAGACTACCGAGATGACCGGGGCAACATAAGGCAGGAGGACTACACTGCGGACCAAGCCTCGAAGGGGAAACTCCTTGTTCAGGGTAAGAGCCACGACCACGCCAAGGACGGTAGTGCCCAAGGTGGTCAATACCACATAGAGCACCGTGGTGCCCAAAGCCATCCTGAACTCACGGTCACGAAGCACCTCTCCATAATTGCCAACACCTACAAAGGTGCGTTGGCCCGAATAGTCAAAGGCAAAAAGGCTCAGGAACATGTTGTACAGGACCGGGTAGAGGATAAGAACAAGGATTATCACCACCGAAGGGAGCACGAGAGACCACCCCAGGCGTTGTTCCTGTTGGGCTCGTGTCCCCAGTGTCCGTTTTGTTGTAATGCCAGGCGTGCTCTGTTTCATGCTATATCCCTACCATGTTTTTGAAGTATTTAGAGTGAGGGGGAGAAGGCTCTCCCCCTCTTGGACAAACCTATTGCTGCATGATCTTGCGCATCTCTCTCTCAGCCCAAGCCATTGCCGTATCGATAGGCATCTTCTCCTGAGTGATCTTGTAGAGCATCTGCGGGATGATCATCTTTGCGGTAATCTCACTGGCAGCCTCAATGCGCTTGCCTTCCACGATGCTGAAGGTCTGCACATTCTCCAGTCCATCGATGATGTCAGCCATCTTCTGCTGGCCATACCGTTTGAACAGTCCTTGGGGATCATTTTGGAACCGTGCATTGGTGGCAATCTCCTTCAGCATGGGATTCATTCCACCAGGGGCCATATGCAGGAATGTTATGTAGGCATTTGGCGTATAGAGGTACTCCAAGAACTTCTTGGCAGCGGCACTCTGTTCCGGGGTGCTCTGGTTGAACAGCCCAAAGGCGACAACAGTGCCGTACCCTGCAGGAACCTTCTTATGCATGATCGAAGCGACTTCGGTCTTGTTTACCAGGTCGGGGTCAAAGCTCGACCCTTTCAGCTCTGAGAAATATTCGCTGGTAAGCGAGCCTGCAGCAGCTTCCTGGATTGCAAGGTCATCCATGATGTAGGTAGAGTAGAAGAACTGGGCCATCTTACCCTGCAGATAGTAGTCACGGGCTCTCCAGGTCTGAGGACCGGGAGGATTGTACTTGGCCAGCTCAGCATAAAAAGCAACAGCTTCACGCATCTCTGGAGAATTGAAGATCAACTCGCCCTTGCCATTGAACAGAGCCGCCCCATTGGACATGGCGATCGGGGTGAAACACTGCTCGGTATAGGCTTCAGGTAGGGTTCCTACCAAGATACCATACTGGTTTATCTCCGGCTTGTAGAAACGCTTGGCAGCTGCCAATACGTCGCCCCACGTTGAAGGTGCCTTGAGTCCTTCATTGGCGAACCAGTCGCTTCGGTACCAGATGCCCTGGATCCATCCATGATAAGGAAGGGCATAGTACTGGCCCTTGCCACTGGTCTCCAGAACCTTCAGTGGACCACTATAGAAACGATCGACCCCGATCTTCTTGATGACTGCAGTTGCACTTGCAATATCAAGCATATCCTGGGCACCAAAGGATACTGCAGTCTCTGCAGGACCTTCAAACAGGGCAGGAAGTGATCCTGTTGCCTTGGCTGTCTGGGCCTGGGTTGCAAGATCATTCTCATCGACGGGTATCAGATTGATACTGATACTGGGATTCATTGCCATGAAGGTGTCGATCAACACCTGGATGGTTGCCATACGATCAGATTGGGTTTCTGTGGTCCAAAACTCAATCTCCACAGGTTTCTCTGATTCAGCTTGGGCCTGAGCAAACAAGGTGCCCACTCCCAGCATCAGTAGAACAAGAATCAGCACTACTCCCTTTTTCATTCTTTTCTCCTTTTCTTTCAGAAATCAGCTTTCATTTCACTGAGTAGAATCTTCCAAAACGTTTTGGATTCATAAAAAGCCTAAACCAAAACGTTTTGGAAGTCAAGAAAAAAAGATGCCAATAAAGCGCAAATGCTAAAATCCTATGAACTTTTACCAGAAAAAGAGCTGAATCCAAGAAAAAAATGGCTCTATACC
>CAZPOJ010000061.1:0-16495 GCA_964588005.1 uncultured Sphaerochaeta sp. | reverse complement strand
GAGCGCATCCTCTACAAGATTCCTGATGCTCTGAGCTTCATCCAAGCCTCCATGACAGAGCCTTTGGGGGTTGCAGCCCATGCCATCTCCTTGGCACCTCCCCTTCTGGGCGAGGATGTGGCGGTGGTGGGTACCGGCCTCATTGGCTTGCTCACCCTCAAGTTGCTAAGGCCAGTTACCAGCGGCCTGATCATAGCCTTGGAGACCGATGCATCCAGGAGGGAGAAGGCCCTTACCTGTGGTGCTGACTATGCCTTTGACCCCCGCGACCCAGAGCTCCTGAAGAGGATTGCAGAACTTACCGATTCAGCAATGCTGGACAAGGTCTATGAGGCTGTAGGGGCAACAGAGCCCATCAACACAGCCCTCGATCTGGTAAAGAAAGGCGGGACAGTAGTCTTGGTTGGCAATGTGAGCCCAAAGGTAGAACTGCCCCTGCAGAAGATTGTCACGCGCCAGATTCGCCTGCAGGGAAGCTGTGCCATCAGCGGGGAGTACCCTGCGGTGATCAAGCTCATGGCTTCTGGGAAAATAGTAGTGGATGACCTTATCAGCACTACAGCCCCCTTACACGAAGGGCAAATCTGGTTTGACAAGCTCTATAACCGAGAGGACAACCTTTTGAAGGTAGTCCTGCTCCCCTAAGAAAAACATAAAGAAGGATAAGATGGTACGATACGCACTCATTGGATATGGAAAGATAGCTGCAGTGCATGCTAAGGCACTCAAAGAAGTAAAGGATTGCAAACTGGTAGCAGTCTGGGGTCGGAATAAGGAGAAGGCAGAGACCTTCGCCAGGGAGTGGGATATCCTCCCCTTCACCGACATGCAGAAGATGATCGCCGAAGCCAAGGTGGATGCGGTGATCATCACCACCCCTCACCCCCTGCATAAGGAGAATACCCTTGAGGCCCTGAAGGCAGGGGCCCACGTCTTGGTAGAGAAGCCCATGGCCCTCACCGTCGCCGACTGCCAGGAGATGATCGACTGTGCTAAACAGGAAAAGAAGAAGCTTGCCGTCATCAGCCAAAGGCGATGGCTTCCCTCGACTCAGAGAATCCACAAGGCTATCACCGAGGGAAAGCTCGGCAAGCCCATGATCGGACAGGTCACCATGCTAGGCTGGAGAGACGAGGATTACTACAACAGCGACCCCTGGAGGGGCAAATGGGATAAGGAAGGTGGTGGTGTACTCATCAACCAGGCTCCGCACCAACTTGATCTTCTGCACTGGTTCCTAGGACCAGTCAAAGAGGTCTACGCCCAGTGGGATAATTTCAACCACCCCTATATCGAGGTTGAGGATACAGCTGTGGCTACAGTGCGCTTCGCCAGTGGAGCAGTTGCCTCGATCCTGGTATCCAACTCCCAGAAACCCGGCATCTATGCAAAGGTCCACGTCCACGGCTCGAATGCCTTCTCAGCCGGGGTACAGACTGATGGAGGAGCAATGTTCATCGCAGGAAGAAGCGGCGTAGCCGAACCTCCTTACAATGACCTGTGGACCATTGAAGGCGAAGAAGCGATGCTCGACGTGTGGAAACTGGAGGACGAGGCTTTCTTTAAGACCATCGATCCTGTAGCCCACTACTTCTACCTTCAGCAAGAGGACTTTACCCAAGCAATACTGAACGACACCACCCCCGTCTCTTCAGGAGAAGAGGGAATGGAGACGGTCAAGCTCATTGAGGGGATGTATATCTCCGGGAGGACAGGAGAGCCTGTCAGATATTAGGTCCAGAGCAGAAGCATGATGGGCAGAGGAGTACTTGTACCCCCTGCCCTTCCTTATACCACCATAGACCTCACATCAAATCTCTATCCTACGAGTATCCCCAAGAACGGGGATATAAGGGAAGTCCCTTTCCAAGGGGTGGGATATACCCCTCACAGCAACTCTCATCTCTATGAAGACCCTGCATCGCTTTCAGATCAATCGATACAATTAAGCCACCCTCCATCCAGGGAGTAGTTGGACCCTACGCAGTAGCTGGCCTTGGAAGATCCTATAAAAGCATAAAATTCAGCAATCTCTTCAGGGGAGGCAAAACGACCTATCGGGGCATACTGGCGGGCAATACCATCAAGAACCTCGCTAGCGGTAGAACCCTCCTTTGCTGCTATTCGATCTGCCGCTTGCTCCCAACTTGAGGTCAGAACAAGTCCAGGACTAATGGTAACCACCCTAATACCCTCTGTGATGAGTTCATGGGATAGGCTCTTGCTGAACATCACAAGAGCTGCTTTCGTAGTATTGTAGATGGGCTCATGCCACAGGGGCTGCTTTGCACAGATGGAGGCTGTCTGGATGATGACCCCGCCACCTCGTTTCTTCATGGAAGGCACTGCCAGGCGTGAAGTCCTTATCGCAGCCATGACATGCAAATCCCAGTAGTATTGCCACTTCTCATCCGAGGCATCCATGATGGTCTCTTCACTGCCGATCCCGGCATTGTTTATCAAGATGTCGATGCCACCTAAGAAAGCAAGAGAAGCCTCCATCGCCTTTTCAAGGCTCTCCATCTTCGTGACATCACAAGAAATCCCAATGGCCTTCACCTTGAAATCTTTTTCAATCTGCATGGCCGCAGCTAGAGAGCTCTCTACTCCTCGAGCCCAGATAGCCACATTGGCGCCCTCCTGTGCGTATTTGCGTGCAACAGCAAGCCCTATACCAGAGCTCCCTCCTGTAATCAGTACGCTTTTCCCTTGTAAGTGTAAATTCATACGGGTATCTCCTTGTGCTCTACACACAATCTTAACCCGAGAACTCTGGTAATGCCACTGTAACTATACGTGCATACATGTACCTAAGAGTATCAAAGAACAAAGTCGTATCGTCTACTGATATATTCCTTGTCCCACCGTGAGTAGTGTTTCATATCAAAAATTGTAAGTTCATCTTCAAAGTCACAACTAATTTCTAAAACTCTAATGTGCTTCACTGAGAATATGTGCCTAAGTCTATCACTGATACTATCTTTGCTGTTCTCATCACCACTGGCAAATCTACCATCCAAGAGGACCTTGATGGAAAGCGAATAGCTTTGGTTTGCAGCTATTTCTGCATTTGATTCAAGCAAAAAGAAAACTCGCTTGATAGTAGTGAATGATGTATTGAGAGCAATCAGTTTTTTATCCAAGGCTGGAATCTGGGCAAGCAGGTCATTGAATCTATCTGGGAAAGCTGGTCGAGAATACTTCTTTGAAAGCCAAGAAAGAAGCATTTTTAGATTTCCATTTGGGATCCTCAGAGGTTCATGGTCGTGAGGCATACCAACCAGTAATGCCCTATCTATACGGACTCGGTGATTTATTGATAGAGATATGCATTGAGAATCATTGATTCTCAAGTGAATTTTTCTTGGAATTTTCCCATATGCTAAAGAGGGGTTCACCTCTGGGATATATGTTACACAGAAAAACTCTGCAAATGGCTCGTTTTCAAGACTTGGGTTCAAAAGATCACAATCCTGGCTGAACAATACCAAGGCTTCTGCATTTTCTATCCAGGGGTAATACTCATTCACATGTGACAATACAGTTGTTTTCTGCCCATTTTCAACAACAACGCCCTGTCACCACTTGGTATCCATAATTGCTTCTCTCAATGATTTTCCATTCATACAAATTCATTCCAAACAATGTATAAGATCATCAATGTTATGATCCAAAGTAACTTCTGAAGCGAGGCCTGTCTTTTCCAGTTCATCAAGCTCCTTAGCTTTCTTTTGGGACCGTTTCAAGAGAGAAGAAACAATTTCTACCAAATCTGACATCTCATACCCACTTGGCAGTCCAGATTTGAATATCTCGAACAAAGAACAATTGCATGTACTGATATGATGATGTATGTATCCCCTGAAAAGCCTATCCCTTTCTTGGCGATTGGGAATGGCAACAAGCAGGCTATACAACCAACTTATTTTGCTTGCGTTCTCGCCACTTGGCTTGAGCTCATCCCTCAGCCATCCATATATTGTTTGTCTCGAAACAGAGAAAATATCTGCCCACTCTGTTTTGTTGAAACCAAAAAACAGAACAAGTTCGTTGAATTGTTCAGTATGACTCTTTAATGCAATGCCTGTAATGCTTTGCTTCGAAACACCAATGTTCCTGGTGAGATTATCAAAAGACAAAGGGCTTTGCACAGGATTGGTATGCTGGGATGTTGTGTAGAGCTGCCCATGGAGAAGACCAAAGGGCATCGAGTTTAGTTTGTATTCCGCCCGATAGCCATAACTACCAGCACTATCTGTGACAAAGAGAGGGTCTGAGCTGTCAAGCAAAGGATCTACGATGGTATAGTCAGGCTTTATTGCCATAATTTTTTCGCCTTGTCGGTAATCAACGTTTCAAAGAAAACATCTGATAGTATGGAGTGCAACGCATGGAAGATTTCAAGAAGACGGGCAAACACATCTGTCTTGGGAGCAGCAGAAAATAGTACAAAATGATCCAGGTCAAGGAACGTTACCTTGGACCTTGGTTCGAAGAATTCTGGCTTGGTGGTAGGGAAGCGTTGAATTCCATGGGGGTATTTCATACCGCTGGAATTCTGCGATAGCGTCACCTTGAAATTGCTTGTGATGGAAAGATCTGTGAGAACCACCCCCCTTTGCATAGAAAACATCCGTAATTCATTGTCCATCCATTCTATATGCGTAGGCAACGAAGAACTATGAAACTCTTTTGCTACCAAATCCTTCCAGGAGGCATTACTCTTTTCTTGTATCGAATTGATATAACGCAACCCCAGTCGCGATACAAGAGAAATATCGGCTATGGCATCAAGCTCTCTGACAAGGGAGATAAAGTTCTGCAAAAGGGTATAGAAAGGTAAGGATTGTGCATCAAAAACCTGGCAGGTAATTGCCTCGCTATCAAGGAAAATGGTCTGTTGTGTATCAGCAGATGAAAAAATCCATTGCTTGGAAACAGCCTTTTCAGGTTCCCCATGGGGACCGGCACGAACAATTCCTGTTTCTATTGGCTTATACAACGGGTACCCGTTCTTTCGCACATACTCTTGGAAAGCTGGTATATACTCCTCTATCTGAACTATGGGAGAGTATTGAACCTGTAGCAGTATACCAACGAGAGGACCATTGGGAAGAGCCTGTTTTCTTTCACTCATAGTGTCTCCTATCTACTTAGACTTTACACCAAACATTACACTTTAACAACAAAATATAAGCGCACTCCAAGTTTGTCATGAGGTTACATGGCAGCACCCTATCATCAAGATAAGATGCCAGATATACCATAGTGCCTCAAATACGAGAAGATCCATTGAACACGACCTTTCCATTCACAATCCACAAACTAGGCATATGAAGCGCAGTCCTACAACTACAGGCATAGCATGGCTGTAAGCATTGATACGCCGACAAAAAAGACCTGCTCCCTATGAATGCTAGCATTTTAGAAATAATTTTGACGCTATTTCCATTTTTGTCCTCTTAATCACACCCAATTTATAGAGGATACTGTGTATAGTTAGGAGATAACTAGATGAAAAAAAGTTTATTGTTGGAATTGCCCTGTTGGCATTAGTCGGACTCTTGTTCGCTAATGGAACAAAGGAAGAAGGGATTGCATATAGAAATGCAAAGTCTCTTGGTGTCGTTTCGGTAACTGGAGGCCTCATCAGTGGTGTTGAGACCGATACCGATGGTGTAACCCTCTACAAAGGCATCCCCTTTGCAGCACCCCCAGTTGGAGAGCTTCGCTTTAGACCTCCTGCAGACGTCATTCCCTGGGAAGGAGTCAGAGCTTGTGATACATGGCCTGCTATGCCCATTCAGGACAAAAGCGGTAACACCGGTGGATCCTTCTATGGTGATGAGTTCTACTACAGCAAAGACCATGACCCTATCGTCAGCGAGGACAGCCTCTATCTGAACCTCTACACCCCTGCGACAAACGCAACGGTCGACAAGGCAAACCTTCCCGTGTTTTTCTACATTCACGGTGGTGGAAATGACCATGGGTATGCATCCAAAGTTGAATTCATGGCATCCGAGCTTGCAAAAAAGGGCGTTGTAGTTGTAGTTGTACAGTACAGACTTGGTGTCCTTGGCTTCCTGTCTCTTCCCGAGTTGACAGCTGAGCAGGGAACAAGTGGCAACTACGCCATCCAGGACCAGGTAAAAGCTCTCCAGTGGGTACGGGATAACATCAAAGCCTTTGGTGGCGATCCTGCAAACGTAACTATCGGTGGCCAGAGTGCCGGAGCAATGGACGCAAGAGTCCTGCTTTCCACTCCCTCTGCTGACGGACTTTATAACCGTGCAATCCTGCAGAGCGGATTTAGCTACAACATCTCCCCCTTGGCCCTCACCTCACTTGAGGAGGCACAAGCGAAAAACAAAGCCATGGTCGACAAGATCTTCGGCGAAGGAACCACAGTCAGCGACCTTCGCAGCTTTGATGCAGATGTATTCTATGCCGAAAAAATCAACCCCCTCATGAGCATCAGCAAGGCTTCCATTGCAGATGACGTAGTCATCAGCGTTGAAAGACTTGATATCGAAGGAAGCGGCAAACTTGCCGGCCTTGATATCATGATCGGCGGTACCTCTGATGAGATGACTTCACTTGCAGGTAATCCAGCAGGAACAATGTCCCTCGAAGCGTATGAAGCGAATCTGAAGAAGACCTTTGGCGATCGTGATGATCTGCTCTCCATCTTCCCTGCAACCAATGAGACCGAAGCCTATAGGGCCAACTTGTCACTGAGAAGTAAGCAGGTCTTCATGCAGAACAGAATCAACTCCATCAACACCAGAAGCAGGACTGACTACACCAGTTATGTCTATTACTTCAACCAGGATCTTCCCCACCACCTCCCCGAGTATGTGGGTGGCCGTGATGAAGGTTTCTATGGTGCATTCCACTCTTCCGAGCTGTGGTACATGTTTGGTTCCATGAGAGACATTCCTGCACAGAGACAGTGGACTGCAGCAGACCACGCCTTAAGTGATACCATGATGACATACTGGTCCAACTTCATGAGAACAGGTAATCCCAACGGAATCGGACTCCCAGTTTGGGAGGAGTGCGTAGCAGAGAACAACGGCGCTTATATGCTCTTCAAAGATCATAAGGCATCCCTTACCTCTGTCTTCGAAGGCAGCCAGGCCAAGGATGATCTGTATTTCGCTCTTCTAGACAACTAGTAATCCCTGAGACTCCTTCACCCTTGAAGGGGTCTCATTTTCTCCAGAAAAATCTTGCTTGCAGTGAAGAGTGTTCATTCCAAGCACGATACGAGCAAAAGAGAAGGCACAACCTATACGTAGTATGGATTGTGCCTTCTTCATTTTGTTCTCAATTTCATGGGTAATTTCTTGTTGTAATTCTTTTGCCTTACCCATCCTAAAGGCTAAGGATCCTACGCTATACTACCGTATCGCTAATGCTCTATCACTACTATGTGATCAGGGCAGCCAACTGCTCACCCATAGCACAGACATCCAAGCCCTTGGTAAACTGCAAACACGTTCCCGAAGGGTAGCGCACCTTCTCCACCCACCGTTGTGGGATTGCGGCCAGACCGTACTTAGCGCCCAGAATTGCCCCTGCAACAGCCCCTATGGTATCGGCATCACGGGCGAAGTTGCCAGCGAGGACCAAACCGCTACGAAAGTCTGCATGACTCAAGGCCAGGCAGGCAAAGGCGGCGGGGATTGCCTCTGCAGTGGTCGCCCAGGTGCTGGCACGCAGCTCGTCATGCAACGGCATCCAGCAGTCCAGGATATTGCCATCAGCCTCCTCAATGATCCTGAAGGCAGCATTCATACTGTAGTAGAGCCAGCTATCCTTGGGAATAGGAGCCATGGCGGCTGCAAAAATCTCCTCAAAGGAGCCATCGACCATCGCTACAGCTACTGCCGCTGCAACTGCCTGAGCTCCCCAGATTCCGTCACCGGCGTGACTGATGGAAGCATCTATAGCAGCGAGCTCTATGGCACGCTTGGGATCCCCTGCACAGATAATCCCTACAGGAGGAATCCTCATGGCGGTGCCGTCACTCATATGAAAGGTGCTGAACTTCCCGCTCTCGGGAGGACGAAGCCCTTTGCGCAGGTTTATAGCGGCAGAGACCTCACTTGCCCCACCCCGCTTAAACTCATCTTGGACAACCACGTCCTCAAACCACGCATTCACCACATCGTCAGTGGTAAGGTTCCCCTTGCTCTTGATAAGCATCTTTGCCGTAAGCAAGGCAAACTCCGTATCGTCAGTGCTCCAAGTAGCCCCTACATTGAAGTCTGTGATAAACCCATAGGTCTCCCGGTTTGCCTGCATCCTGGCAGCATCACCGAAGGAGTCTCCGATGGCCAGACCAATGAGGGAACCCACAGCCCTATCCACCACCAATGCCCTGTCAGCAATAAAATCTTCTCTCGCTATCATTTTTGTTCCTCTTGTTCTTTTACTCTGAGGGAGCCAAAACCAACCCGTCCTCCCTCGTACACTGCATATCCGACCATACCATAGCCATAGGAAGCATCCTCGACCTCAAGGATCTGCTTGCCATCGAGGGACAAGCGCAAGTGCTCTCCTTTGGCCTCCAAAGCAAGGGCGTAGGTCCTTTCAAGTTCACAGGAATAGGGGGCAGCCCCCAATGCGGTGAACACTCCCCTATCATGCTTGAAAATGCCTAGCTCTCCCCCATGGAACCCTGCATAATAGCCTCTTCGGGCACCCTGCACCCTCACTGAGATAAGAGCCGACCCACCACGATGGAGGGTGACCGAACCTTCAGCGCGAACATCCTTGGCAAAATAGTTGCCAGTGCAAGCCTCTCCATGCTCGAGAGCCATCACCTCCATCACAACGCTGCCATCCTCGCCCTTCACCAGCTCCCAGGAGCCATGGTTATGGGAGAAGGGGGTGATGGAAGCGAACTCTTTCTTCTGCAGGGAGAGATCTATCCAGTAGTCGGGCTTTCCGGTGACCGTGAACCTATCGATGAAAACAACACCGAAATCCCGATTCTTGGAAGGTGAGTTGGCTTCGAAGATGAGTCCCACCTCGTCGATCATGGCACCGACCAACCCCGGATGATCCTTATCAATGGAGAAGGAGACATCCCTCTCCTTCTCGTCCCACACCACAAAACTATCAAAGAGAACGAGCTCTCCTGTGGATGTATTTCGTACATACGGGGAAAGGGTGATGCTCTCCCCGCTAAACTTCTCAAAACGAAGCTTCATGCTGACACTCTGCCCAGGATAAATTGTGGGAGAGAAAACAGGCATGTACCGCTCATCATCGAAGTCTGCACGGCGATAGAAAGGCTTGTAGAAGAGACGGGTCCCCTGGGGCCGAATCTTGCGGTCATAAAGGAAGGCCAATGCGTTGCCCTCATTGCGCAATTCAAAGCCATGGGTGTTGGAGAGCCTGAAACCATGAGTGGATCCCGGAAGGGAGAAGTCAAAGTCCAGGACTCCTTCTTCGATATGCAATTCCTTAGGAATTTCTAGGTTGCGAACCTGGAAGCTCAGCTTGCATAGCTGCTTCACGTACGTGGGGACATCCAGGATATTCAAGTACCCTGAGATGCCAGAAAGTACGATCATATCTCCGATGGGCTGGCGGTAGTGGTCTGGAATCTGAGCCAGCCCCCCTGCTACCCCTAGGATGGATCCTACATTTCCTGCATTGCAATCCGTATCCCAGCCAGCCATCGTGGCGATCTCAACGCCACGGGCAAAATTGTCAGCATACAGCAAAGCCATGATGCATACCCCTGCATTGGGGATGATGTGGCAGACCCCTGGATACCGGTCGTACCCCCAATCCCTATGGAGGTACGTCAGACACGCCTCCCAGTCATCAGGATTCTGAGCGTGAAAATCCCTGACAGAGCGGATTACCTTGGCATAGGTGGAGTCCTCATCAATGAGGGAGAGACCTTGCTCTACTATTTCATGTATATTATCGGTGACAAAGGCTTGTGCAATGCACCCTGCTATGAAGGCAGCTCCCTCCAGTCCATCACCATCATGGGAGACACTTGCAGCTATTCGGGCATACTCTGCTGCCCTTTTGGGTTCACCGGGGAAGATGAAACCCCACGTATCAATAAAAATCTGCCCCCCGATCTGCTCGGCAAGGGTTTTGCCATTGGTCTGGATGGACCCGGAGTGCGGGGCCTCAACGCCATTGAGCAGATTCAGAAAGGCTGTATGCTCGGTACTGACCCCGTAGCCTCCCCACCAGAACATCCCCACCCCCTCGCGCGAGTAGTTAAGCCATGCCTCTGCTACATCGGTTGGGGTAAGCTCCCTCCCAAGGGAGCCATCATTGAGGGCACGCAAGAAGTAGACAGGGCCGTTAACGTCATCATCAGCGGCAAAATTCTTGAAATCTTTTACATAGGAGCGTATATCCCCATAAAACCGCTCTATTCGTTCACGGGTCCAAAGGGTCGGCTCAACAGGAGCACCCAATCGAATACCAATGTTCATACCAAGGAACCCGGCATACACTTTTTCAAGAAAAGCCGTTGTGGTCATACTCAATCCTCTACAAGAAATTCTTCTAGATAGGAGAATGCCGGGTCTAGGGACCCGGCATTCTATCCAACTTTTTAGAGCACTGTTGCCAGATACTCGGCGATCTTCGTTCCACCGGCGGCGTTCCACTTGGTGACGAACTCAGCAAAATCAGAGACAGGTCTTACTCCCCGAATGATATCGGTTGAGTACTCACGATACAGCTTGTTCATTGCATCCTTGAGAGGAAGCAGATCCTCAGGAAGGAGCACGTTGGTATCTGCTGCAAAGTACTTGGCAGCGGCATCCAAAGAGTCGATGGCAGGCTTGGAAAGCACTTCGCCGACAACACTGTTCAAATCAAGACCGTTCATGGTCGGCCAGAACTTTGCCCACCAGGAGGGGAACTGCTTGGTAAGTACATACTTGCCACCTTCCATGGTGTAGTGGATCCCTTCCAGACCGAGCTTGTCGAGCTTGCGCCCCTCTTCACCGGCCATGTACTCCAAGACTGCCCAAGCAGCGTCCTTAACCTTTGAGTCTGCATTCATTGCAAAACCCCGGCTCTCCTTGGTCACGTCGATGCTCTGATACGCTTGGCTTATGCCCTTGGCAGGAGGAAGGACAACCAGATCTACACCCTGGGTCTCCTTCATCTTGTTGTTGTACACGTTGACCACATCGCCTGCAGTCCCTGCTACAAAACCAGCCTCTCCTTCATAGAAGGCCTGTTCCATCGTATCCCACTTCTTGGTCACATACTCGTTGTCCAGCAGTCCTTCCTTGTAGAGCTTTGCGTAGAAGGCGAGCTTGTTCTTGGACTCTGGGGTAATTTCTGAGTAGACCCATGAGCCACCCTGCTTTACGATCGTTGCTGTAACTCCAAAGGCATGGTTGAAGACCGAGTCAAGCTTGAGGATTCCCCCATCAGTGGTGACGGCCCACTTGGCCATGCCACTATCCTTGATCTCCTTGAACAGGGCATAGTAGTTGTCCACCGTAGGATTCTCAAGCAAGGCCTTGCCGCTTTTCAGCTTGGCAAACCAGTCGGAGCGCATGACAGGAATCTGTACACGTGCTGGGGCGAGCCACATCAAATAGGGGTAGTTAGCCATCGCAGCCTTGGTGTGGTCAGGCATGATCGCCTTGATGTTCTTTGATTTCTCGACATACGGCATCAAGTCTTCAAGCAACCCTTCTTGGGCGATCGGCTGATCATTGCCCTGGAAATAGATCAGGTCCGGGTTAATCTGCCCAGTTCTGAAGGCGATGGGAACCACCGTAGCGTACGATCCGGTAGGGGCTGAAAGGATGACCAAGTCTACATAGTTACCCTCTTTCGCCATACCCTCTTCGATCGCCTTCTCCAATATACCAAGCTGCTCGGCATCGGTTATCGGGTCGACATCCTTACAAAGATAGGTGACCGCTACGGGATTTCCCGCTGTTCCTATCGCTGTACCCTTGCTCACCGGTGCAGCTTCCTTCGATCCTGCTGCAAATAGGAACCCTGCACACAACAGTGCTACGAGCACCATGAGAACCTGTTTTCTTTTCATGAAAAACCTCCTTGTTTCATGCATAAAACTACTCTTTGATTCCACCTGAGAAGACATCCTTGGCATAGAATTTCAACACAAATGGGTAGAGAATGAGAATTGGAATGATAGCTACGATAATAGTAGCTCCCTTAAGGGCGTTATAATCGACACGGGCCATCACATTGTAGTCAAAGACGTTCTGCTGACCTATGATGGAGACCGTATCCCCGAGTACGACAAACTGGCGCAGGATGACCTGCAGCACCGTATCGGTGGACTTGCGTGTCAGATAGATTCCTGAACGAAAGTATTCGTTCCAGCGCACTACTGCATAGAACATGGTGATAGTCGCTACCCCGGCCTTGCTCAACGGGTAGAAGATCTTGAACAGCATCTGGATATGGTTGGCTCCATCGATGGTTGCCGCCTCCACAATGGAGAGGGGGACCTTCTCAAAGTACCGCATCATAATGACCAGGTAGTAGACATTGACCGCTGTGACCAGGATGACCGACCATTTGCTTCCCATCAGGCCGAGCTGCTGGACAACGATGTACTCGGGAACCAGACCAGGGTCAAAGAGCATCATGATGATGAGAAAGACCATGATGGGACCCTTGAGGGTCAGCTTGGGTCGGGAGAGTACATACGCTGCCGTAGTGGTCAGAGCGATGTTCACCACCGTTCCCACCAACGTGATGATGATTGAATTGATCAAAGCCGGCACCAGGATAGGGTGGCTGAACACAATTTGGTAGTTGATGAAGTCCACATCCTTGGGAAAGATCGTCAGCCCACCCATCTGGGGTGACTGCGCAGGCGAGGAGAAGGACTTCGCAAGGATGTTGAGCAGAGGAACGAGCATGGTCAGGGTGATGAAGAGCAGGAACACTCCCAGGACTATCTGGCCGATAGAGATGCGTTTGGTTGTTCTCATGACCACACCCCCGTTCCGGAGACCCGCTTGGCAAAGATATGGGTAGACCAGACCAACACGACACCCACGACTCCTTTAATAAGGCTCACCGCAGTGGCCAGGGAGTACTGTCCCCCCTCAATGCCGATGCGATAGATGTAGGTGTCCAGGATGTCGATGGTGCTTTCCACCGCCTGGTTGGAGAAGTTGAAGACCTGGTCAAAGCCTGCGTTGAGGAAGAATCCCAGATTGAGGATGAACATCGTAATCATAGGGATGACCAGAGCCGGCAAGATGATGTGCCTGATGATCTGCATCCGGTTTGCCCCGTCTATCTCAGCGGCCTCATACAAGGTCGGTGAGATGGCAATAATGGCAGTGTAGAAGATGATGGAGTCCCATCCCATGCTTCGCCACGCCTCACAGATCATCAGGATCCAGCGGATCTTCTCTCTGTCGGTCATGAAGTCCACTGCATCCCTACCAAAGAAGGCCATGATCTGGTTGACTCCGCCGGAGAGGGAGAGGCTGCTGATCCAGATGCCTGCTATGACAACCCAGGAGAGAAAGTGGGGAAGATAGGAGACTACCTGCACATACTTGCGAAACCTGAAGGAGCGCACCTCGTTGAGCATGAGGGCGAATATGACAAAGGCGGGGAAGAGCAGGATGTACTTCATAAAGCTGATGATAAGGGTGTTGCCCAGGATCTGCTTGAAGCCGGGGCTGCTGAATATTATCCTAAAGTACTTCAGCCCTACAAACGGCCAGTTGCCCCGGGCCTTGAACTGGAAGAAGGCCAGGCGCATGTTGATGATCGGCAGGACCCTGAACAGGAAGAAAAATACGAGCGTAGGGAGAAGAAGCAGGTAGAGCACCCGCTCCCCCTTGATCTTCTGCCAATATGTCTTTGTCTTGGTCGGTAGCATCTCTTTATCCATCTGGTATCCCCCTAGGGTATGAGAAGTTCCATCAGAGGAGCATGTTGCTGTGCCCCATACACATCGCTGTCGCCACAGGTACCCGAAGAGACCGGCCGGTGGTATGTTATCTTTATTCCCAAGGCAGCATCAAAAAAGTAAATGCCGCAAAGATCAGAAGCCTCTAGGTGGTAGAGCTGCATAATGCTCTCCGCTGTGATGGCCTTGCTATCGACCACCCTCCGATAGACCGCCTCCTCACTGAAGAAGACATCCAAGGTAATGAGAAAGGGTCCGCTGTTCTTGCTTCTGAGCATCTGGGCAAGATCGACTAATCTATCCATCAAGGCCTCCACCACTGCCAACTGAAGAGAGAGGCAGGATCATCAACATCCATCAGATGATAGACTGAAAACTCATAGACTGCGCCAAACTCCACATCACTGGGCGCAAAGGGAAGGGCAAGGTTTCCCGCTGTGGACTTCCTGCCCTCATAGCCGTAGTGCATGAAGGTGGAACGAACAGAAGCACAGATTGCCGAAGCGAGTTCCTGGCTCTTTGCCAAGACCTCAAAAAGAACAGCGATTTCATGACCTGCTACAGGGGTCGGCTCCAAGGCACCCATCACCGCATCCTTGCCATAGTTCATAAAGTTGATGGTGTACTCGTTCTCGTCGATGTCCTGATACTGCTCGCGTACACTTTCGGTGACCAGGGCCTCTACCTCCTCAATCTTGGAGATGAGGATGGGGTCACGGACACCAGCCACCACAAAGGTTCGATAGGCTACCTTTCGGGCCCCTTCCAGCTTGATGGTATAAGGATCGGTTGCAGTGAGGCGGCTTCCCCCTACCCTCACCCGATTTCCTTCCAGCTGGGTGAAGCTGCATCCACTAAGGTCCATCGCAATACCAGGGCCATTGAGCAGATAGGGGTGGTCCTTCTCATAGAAGGTGTGTGCTGCTACGCTGAGGGTAGTGCACGTACGCCTTGGGTCACAAGGATAGACCTCAAAGCAATCCTCATAGAGGACGCCCATCATGCAGTCCTTGGTAGTGCCTGGGTTGCAGCACAAGGCTCCACACTCCAGGACCTTGCCCAGATGATAGCTGAGGGCCGGGTCAAAGCCGTGGTGGATTCCCACAGCAGCAAAGGGAGAGGGGTCGTACGCCCGACCACAGACGATAAGGGTGGCTCCCGCTTCCAAGACCTTGAGGATGGGCTCGACTCCCATCTGGGCCACAACGCCTGTGGTCTCGGCGAGGATCTGCTCATCCAGGGGCAGGGCGGGGGCATCAAGGCTTCTCACCTTGCCCTCATGCAACTTGGAAATGATCACTTCATTGGGAATATCAGAGAAGATGATGGCGGTCTTCGGCTGCACATCAGGGTTTTCGCGAAGGATCTCCGCTATGATACTCATCGTCCAGTCGATGTGGCTTTTACCGCCACTGCCACCGGCAGACCCTATGATGACAGGGATATTGAGCTTCCACCCTCCCAGGATGATTCGCACAAGGTCCTTCTTTGCAGCCCTTCGGCTGACGATGGCTGTCTTGGCACCCAGCTTATGGGGCCCGGCATCAGTGGAGCCGGCATCGACCACAATAGCATCAGGACATTCGGCCAACCCAGCGGCAAAGGATGCATCGGGAAACCCATAGCCAAGGATTCCACAAGGGGAGAGCAATTTCAAAGATTTCACTGTCCAGCCTCCTCTTCACCTTGCATCCTACGCTTGCGCACCATCTCCATATGATGCTTCATAGCCTTCCTGGCCTCCTTTTTATCGCGTTTTTCGATGGCCTCTACAATCATGAGGTGCTCTGCCTCGATAAGGGCAAGGCTACCCTCCTGCTTCTTGTTTCGGGAGGCGAGCTCCTCGATGAGGTCGTAATAAGTATCTATAAAGTTCATGTAGAAGATGTTTCGGGAAGCCTGGGCCAACTTATAGTGAAAATAATGATCCAAGCTGAAAAGAGCCCCGATCTTCTCAGAATCCACATGCAAGGAGCTGCGTATCTCCTCTATCTCATCATCACTGCTACGGTCGATGACTATCTCCACCATCTTGGACTCCAAGGAGTCGCGAAAGTCCAACAGATCCTGAAACGTAGCGTCCTTGAGGGCATCAGATACAGGACGGGCAAGCTTATCCAGAATATCCTCCTGGATAAAGGTTCCCTCCTTGGTCTTCCTACGGATGTATCCCAAGACCTGCAGCTGGATCATAGCCTCACGGATGACGCCCCGGCTCACAGAGAACTTCTCGCTCATCTCCATCTCAGTGGGTAGCTTCTCCCCTGGTGACAGCTCCCCATCATGGATGAGGGCCAAAACCCTGGAAACCACCTTGTCAGAGAGACGTTCATTTCGTACGGGTGCTATCTTCAAAGGTACTACTCCTTATTGTTCATTTGTTCGACAAATAAAGGATAGCACTGAAAAGCTGATGGCGCAAGGAAAAAAAGCAGGTATTTATTCTTGTGTATTTTGTTATATTATAGGGGGATATACAACAAGAAGAATCAGGATGGCCCCCTACTTATCTCTCTGAGCTATATCCATTCGTACCAACCGGTAGACTGAAGCAACGGTGGGCACTCCAAA
>CAZPOJ010000060.1:0-16770 GCA_964588005.1 uncultured Sphaerochaeta sp. | reverse complement strand
GTTATATAGGGAAAACGCCAAACGTTTCCCAATCCGATAGCGCATCCTGCAGAGAGGAAGATAAAGCCAAGTCGGCTTCCCAGTGTTTCTCGAGCGGTTGTTTTTTCCATTGGTTAGTATCCTGGTGTTGGTGTAACTACTGAGTAGTTCATGGTGTAAGGTGCCAAGTGGGCAGAAATCCTGCAAAATGACACAATTTCTGTAGTTTAAGGTCCACGTAGGTAAAAATCAACTCTAAAATTACAATTACTCCTATTGAATTGTCTTGTGTCGTTGACAGAGCTCAAGGGGATAGGCAAGATAGCAGTATTGAGATCTACAGCATGAGGTGAAGTATGGCTGATAAACAAGCATTGAAAGCGTATTTGGCAAGGACCCAGGAGATTGATGCCGGCATGGTTGCCTATGTGGCGTCATTGGAAAAAGTAGCAGAAGTGGCACCTGAGATTGCTGCTACAATCGTAGGTGAGCTCAAGGACCAGAGAACACACCTGAAACTGATTGCAAGTGAGAACTTCTCATCCCTTAACTCACAGCTGGCAATGGGGAACCTCTTCACCGACAAGTATAGCGAAGGCTATGCATACCACCGCTTCTATGCAGGGTGTGACAATGTGGACACCGTCGAGGCGTATGCTTGTGAAAAGGCGCGCCTCCTGTTTGGTGCCGAACATGCCTACGTGCAGCCCCATAGCGGAGCTGATGCGAACCTGATTGCCTACTGGGCTATCTTGCATGCAAAGGTGCAGACTCCCATGCTTGAGGAAATCGGCATCACAAATCCAAGCGATCTCACCCGCGAAGTGTGGGACACCGTACGGGCCAAGCTGGGCAACCAGAAGATCCTGGGTCTCGACTACTACAGCGGTGGACACCTTACCCATGGATACCGTCAGAATATATCTGCCCAGATGTTCGATGCGTACAGCTACTCTGTCAACGAGGAGACTGGGCTGCTCGACTACGATGAGATCGAGGCGCTGGCCCAGGAGATCCGACCCCTGATCCTGCTTGCCGGCTACAGCGCATACCCTAGGAAGATTAACTTCAAGCGGATGGCTGAGATCGCCCACAGTGTAGGGGCTGTCTTCATGGTCGATATGGCGCACTTTGCCGGTCTTGTCGCCGGGAAGGTCTTTACCGGCGAGTACGACCCTGTGCCCTGGGCTGATATGGTGACCACAACTACCCATAAGACCCTGCGCGGTCCCCGTGGGGGCATGATCCTTTGTAAGAAGGAGTATGCCGACAGTGTGGACAAGGGGTGCCCCTTGGTAATTGGTGGCCCGCTTCCCCACGTGATGGCTGCCAAGGCTGTCTCCTTTGCCGAGGCGCTCAAGCCCTCATTCGCCCTTTATAGCCAGAAGGTCGTGGAAAACTCCGCAGCCCTTGCCCAGGCTTGTATGGATGAAGGGATCACCGTGGCAACCGGAGGCAGTGACAATCACTTGATGCTGCTGGATGTGCGCTCCTTTGGGCTCAACGGACGGCAGGCAGAGAGTGCCTTACGTGAATGTGGGGTCACCCTTAACCGCAATGCTCTCCCCTTTGATCCCAACGGCCCTTGGTACACAAGTGGTCTGAGGATCGGAACACCTGCTGTCACTACCTTGGGTATGGGCGTTAAGGAGATGGGCGAGATCGCCTCCATCATCGCAGGCGTGCTGAAAAATACCCGTCCTGCAGTCCTTACCAAAGGCGCCAATGCAGGTACCTTGAGCAAAGCCAGGTTTGTGACCGATGAGGGAGCGATCGAAGAGGCCAGGGCGAAGGTCGCTGCCTTGGTTTCCAAGTTCAAACTCTATCCAGAGCTTGACTTGGAGTTCCTTGAAGAGTTTTTCCCCCTCGACATTGGTTGAGAGTGATGGTAGCATGAAACTGTTTGGAGGTAAGAGATGAGTAACATCCCTGAAGTCTTGAAGTATAGCAAGGACCATGAATGGGTCCGTCTTGACGGCGATAAAGCCTATGTGGGCATTACCGATCATGCACAAAGTGAGCTTGGTGAGATTGTATATGTCGAACTGCCCTCTGTTGGAGATACCTTCAGCAAGGACGAGGAGATTGCAACAGTGGAGAGTGTCAAGGCAGCTTCTGCAATCATAAACCCCCTTGCCGGTGAGGTTATGGCAGTAAATGAGGATCTAGATGACTCTCCTGAACTGATCAATACCGACTGTTACAAGCACCATCTGTATGTGCTCGGTGAGTTTGAAAAAAGTGAGTATGATGCACTTTTGGATGCTGGCTCGTATGCTGAGTTTCTGAAAACCCTATAAGAAGAGAAATACTATCCATCGCCGCCTGAAAACTGGCGGCGTTGGTCTGTCTTGACAGAGAGGAGGAACGTGTGGTCTATCCCTATATTCCCCATACCGATGAGGACCGGCAGAGAATGCTGGAAGCCATTGGAGTGGGTTCGATTGAAGAGTTGTATGCATCACTGACAGAGGATCTTCTGCTCAGTGATTCGGTTCCCATAAGCCATGGGCGGACTGAGGATGAGGTGCTGAGGATGATCACTGCCATAACGCAGAGAAATACCACCGGAATTCCCTTCCTCGGCTCTGGTTGTTATGACCACCTGGTCCCCGCCACCGTACAGACGTTGGCAAGCCTTCCGTCCTTTGTCACCGCTTACACCCCCTACCAGGCTGAGATGAGCCAGGGGTTGTTGCAGGTGTTCTATGAGTTCCAAAGCATGATCTGCGAGATCACCGGCATGGATGTATCCAACGCCTCCCTCTATGATGGCGCCAATGCCGCAGCAGAGACGGCAAATATCATGATAGATGCCAAGCGCAAGTCAAAGGCTGTGCTTGTCTCGGCCACCATACACCCCTTTACCTTGCAAGTGCTCAATACCTGGGCGCTGGGTACAGGGCGTGAGATCCGTATTGTGGCAGAGAAGCATGGGGTCACTGACCTCAGCAACCTAGAGGCCCTTCTCACCGATGAGGTCGCCGGCCTCATCGTGCAGACACCCAACCGGTACGGCCTGTTGGAGGACTTCAGCAAGGTAGCCGACCAGGTGCACCAGAAGGGGAGCTTGTTTGCCATAAGCTGTGACATTCTCTCCCTTGCCATGCAAAAAAGCCCTGCCGAATGGGGGGCAGACATCGCCATCGGTGATACACAGGCCCTTGGCCTGCCTCTTGCCTTCGGTGGGCCCTCCTGTGGCTACATGGCTGTCTCCAAGGCACTGATGCGTAAGATACCCGGGCGTATTGTTGGGGCGACTGTGGACGCGCAAGGTCGTCGTGGCTTTACTTTGACCTTGCAGGCTCGTGAACAGCATATCAAGCGGGAGAAGGCCAGCAGCAACATCTGCTCAAACCAGGCCCTTGCTGCCTTGATGACCACCATCCATCTCTCCTCCCTTGGGTGGTCAGGGATGGTTGAGGCGGCAAAGCAGAGCTATGTAAAGGCTCACTACCTTGCCTACCATCTTGCCCAGCTCCCGGGGATGACCCTTGTGTGGGATGTTCCGTTCTGGTGTGAATTCCCCCTAAGGTTTTCTGACGCCAAGAGAATGCGCAAGTTCATGCAGGAGCTTCGCAATGAGGGGATCTTTGCCGGTGTCAGGCTTTCGAGCTTGACGCGCAGTCCAAAGGATGAACTGGTGCTGTTGGTGGCAGTGACAGAGAAGCGCAGCCGCGAGGAGCTTGAGCTCTATCTTGCTGCTGCAAGGAGGGTGATGAAATGAGTGAACCACTGTTGATCGACAAATCTAAGAAAGGGCGCAAAGCCTACTGTTTCCCGCCCTTGGATTTTCCCAGGGGGTTCGAACTTGCCCTGCCCAAGCTGCCGACCTCGCTTTTGCGAATAAAGCCCGCTAGGCTTCCTGAAGTTTCAGAGCTGGACGTGGTGCGCCATTTTACCAAGCTCTCAACCCAATCCTTTGGAGTGGACAACGGTCCTTATCCCCTGGGTTCGTGCACCATGAAGTACAACCCGAAACTCGGCGAGATTATAGCCCAGTTTCCCTCCTTTACGAACATCCACCCCTTACAGGATCTTTCGACCGCCCAGGGGTGTCTCTCGGTCATGTACAACCTCCTGGAGGATCTCTCCTCCATCACCGGAATGAGGTGGGGAAGCTTGCAACCCTGTGCCGGTGCCCATGGCGAGTATGTGGGGCTGAAGATGATACGCGCCTACTTCCTTCAAAAAGGTGAGCCAAGTCGCAACAAGGTACTTATTCCGGTCTCTGCCCATGGAACCAACCCTGCTAGTGCCGTGATGAACGGCTTTGACGTGGTCACTGTGGCCAGTAACAAGGATGGTCTTGTAGATATTGCAGACCTCAAGAGCAAGCTTGATGACGGTGTTGCAGCCCTTATGCTCACCAACCCCAACACCCTGGGCCTGTTTGAGAAGGATATCCTGGAGATCTCCTCCTCGGTGCATGAGTGTGGGGGTCTGCTCTACTATGATGGGGCGAATCTCAACGCCATTATGGGGATGGCAACCCCCGGTGATATGGGCTTTGATGTGCTGCACCTCAACTTGCACAAGACCTTCTCCACCCCCCATGGGGGAGGCGGACCGGGCAGTGGGCCGGTGATGGTCAATGACACCCTCCTTCCGTTTTTGCCCAAGCCTGATGTCGTCCTAACTGATGATGGCTACTCCTACTCCTGGGATATGCCGCTGTCGATAGGGAAGGTCAGTATGTTCTGGGGTAACTTCCTGGTCTTTCTGCGTGCGTATGTCTATATCCTGCGCATGGGAAGCGAGGGCATCAGAGCTGCTGCATCACACGCCGTGCTGAATGCGAACTATCTCAAGAAAAAGCTGGAAAAGCACTTTGACATCCCCTACAGCGGTCCATGCATGCATGAGTTTGTCATCAGTTGCGAAAAACTGAAAAAGGAGTATGGCATCACCGCCGAGGACATCGCAAAGGGTCTCATCGATGAGGGGTATCACCCCCCCACGATGTACTTCCCTACGATAGTTTCGGAAGCTCTGATGTTTGAGCCTACAGAGAGTGAGAGCATTGAGACCCTCGATGCGTTTGCCCATTCGCTCATCAGCTTGTTGGAGCGGGCAAAAGAGGATCCTTCCCACATCAAGGGTGCTCCCTACTCCACCCCTGTTGGCCGTCTTGACCAGGTCAAGGCCATCAAGGAACCCAACCTTCGCTACTAGGTGGTGCATATTTTACTTTGCATAGCTTGGAAAACTGAGGTATCTTATAGGTATGAATAGAATACTTATACAAAATGGACTTCTGGTAGATACCGAGTGGACCAGGCATGCAGATATCTTGGTTGAAGGTTCCAAGATAGCGCATATCGCAAATAAGATTGATGAGCAAAGTCTCCCTGAAGGGACGGAGATTGTACATGCCGAGGGCATGTGCATTCTCCCCGGTCTCATCGACGCCCATACCCACTATCATCTGGTAAGCCGCGGGACAGTGACAGCTGACTCGTTCTCCCAGGGCAGCAGGTGCGCCGCCTATGGAGGGGTCACCTGTGTGGTGGACTTTGCCGATGATGATAAGAAAGGGGACCTTGCTGCCTGTAGCAAGGAGCGCATCGCCGCCATGCAGGAGGGGATGGCTGTAGACTTTTCCCTCCACCAGGGAGTCTATGCCTACCGTGAGGGTATAGGCGCAGAGTTGGAAGCGCTCAAGGAGAGTGGGGTAAGAGTTATCAAGATCTTCACCACCTATCGCAATGTAGGCTACCTTATTGAGAAGCGTGAAGAGCTCAAGGCTATTTTTGCCGAGTGCAAGCGCCTGGATATGTTGGTGAGCGTGCACTGTGAAGACGATGCCATGATTGAGGCTATCAATAAGGAGTACAAGGGTCCTTATACCCCCTCTGCCCATGCAGATCTTCGTCCCAGCGAGGTTGAAGCTGAGGGTATCCGTTTTGTCGGAGAGATTGCCCGCGAGTTGGAGATGCCCCTGTATGTGGTGCACCTCTCCAGCAAGGCAGGTCTTGAGCAGGTGCGCAGTCTCAGGGTGCAAGGTGTTCGCGTCATCGTGGAGACCACCCCCCACTACCTCTTCCTGGACCGTTCCAAGCTGGAGGGGCCTGATGGCAGTCTCTATGTGTTGACCCCACCACTACGCACCAAGGAGGACAATGAGGCGTTGCAGGAAGCTCTGCTCAACGGTGAGATCCAAGTGGTCGCCACCGACCACTGCTCCTTTACCAAGGAACAGAAGCTTGCAAGCACCGACTGTCGTACCATATTCCCCGGTATTCCTGGTACCGAGGAGATGTTGCCCCTCTTATATACCTTTGCAATAAACAGTGGCAGGATAGGGTTGCAGCAGGTGGTGAACCTCTTGAGCACCGGACCTGCCAAAACCTTTGGCCTCTACCCCAAGAAGGGGGCCCTGAGGGTTGGCAGCGATGCCGACTTGGTCATCTTCGATCCTGACAAGGCCTGGACGCTCTCCTCGGAGACCCTCCACTCAGCAAGTGGCTACACCCCTTACGAAGGGACTTCCGTGCTGGGCAAGCCCTTCATGACCTACTTGAGGGGGCGCCTTGTCATGGGTGATGATATCTACCTGGGTATCGAGGGCAATGGGGAGTTTGTCTTTCAAGGGGACCCTGGTAGGGCGAAGACTGTGATGCATTGATCCAAAGGTCTCTCTCTTTCCCTTTTACAAGGCTTGCAAAACGGCAACAACACTTGTTGTCGTTTTGTACCTTGTATCGTTGTAGGGTGCTCTCTCGTCCATCGGACTAACAGAGGGTATGGTTAGCCTTTCCGCAATCTTTTGTTGTCAGAGAGCCGATTTTTCTATACAGTAGAGTAGTAAGGAGTTTATATGATTAAGGGAATTCTCTTTGATATGGACGGGGTGCTCATTGATTCTGAACCCCTCATCCTCCATGCGGCAATATCCTATTTCGCCTCTTTGGGCGTTTCTGTCAAGAAAGAGGATTTTACCCCTTTCATCGGAGCGGGAGACAGGAGGTTTCTTTGTGGTGTCGCTGAAAAGTATGGTCTTACCATAGAGTTCGAAGAGGCCCAAAAAGAACTTTTTTCCCTCTACGAGGATTATGCGATGGATGTAGGCCCCCTTCATGGTGTGCACCGCTTCATAACCAATGCCAAGAAGGCAGGGCTCAAGGTTGCAGTAGCGACCAGTGGCGCCCCTGCCAAGGTGGCGATAAACCTAAAGAGTATTGGTCTTTCCGCCTCTGATTTTGACCTTGTGGTTACTGGTGCTATGATCAAGCGCAACAAGCCAGCACCTGATATCTATCAGCTGGCAGCTCTTTCGATGGGATTGCCCACAGAGGAGTGCTTGGTGGTGGAAGATGCCATCAATGGAATCCAGGCTGGGAAGAAGGCCGGCTGTCAAGTCTGTGCCCTCACCACAACTTTTGTAGTCAACGCCCTCTTTGAAGCGGGGGCAGACCTTGTGGTCACCTCGCTTGATAGCTTTGAAGACTTCTCCTCTATCGAAATGTTCAACGCCCAGCTCTCCTCCCTGATAAACCAGGATGATGACAAGGTGCAGTACGGGGCAACTAGGATCCTTCCAGCATCGGGAGTCATGCAGACCAAGGCTCAACTGCTCGCCCTTGCGATACAGGAAGCATCAGCCAAGCGCAAGAATGCCTATACTCCGTACTCCAACTATAAGGTCGGTGCCGCCTTGCTCAGTGCTGCCACCAGCAGGGTGTACAGTGGCTGTAATGTAGAGAACTCCAGCTATGGTGCAACCATCTGTGCAGAGCGCAATGCTGTGTTGAGTGCAGTGGCTAGTGAAGGCTCCCTGGGTGTCGAGCTGTTGGTTGTGGTCAGTGATGACTCTCCTCCGGCCCCCCCTTGTGCCCTCTGCTTGCAAGTGCTTGCAGAGTTCAGCCGTCCTGAAACTGAAGTTCATCTGCTCGACACGAAAGCGGCACAAGAAAGTGGAGAGGGAACACATCTTGTCTACACCTTTGCTGACTTGCTTCCTCATCCCTTTATATTCCCTTCGATGAGGTCTTGATGAAAAGAGTGCTCCTGCTCTGCAGTCTCAGTATTCTCCTCGTCCTGTTGGTTGGATGTACCTCTACATCCAACCTGGTCAAAGGTCCCTCTGTGGACAGTTCACTGACCTTTGAGGAGAAGATGGAGAGCTACGACATTCCTAAGATATCCATGACCTATCCCACTATCTATTTTGAGGGATTGCTCTGGCGTGATAGGGTAATAGAGCTTGTCCGAAGTGCTGAGGACTATCTTATCATCTCCTCATTCTTAGCCTCCAGTTCCACCTGTCTTGATGAGCTGTACTCCCTCATCGCCCAAAAGGCCGAAGAGGGGGTGCGAGTCTACTTTATCGTCGATGGCACCGGTGCCTTCGACATGACCGAGACCCGATTCCATCTCGTCCCCCTGAAGTTTCTCCGAGACAGCGGGGTGCATCTTCTGGAGTACAGCCCCCTCTCTGCAGCAAGGCTGGTTTCCGGGCCAAAGATGCTGTTACGCGATCACCGTAAGTTCCTCATCGTCGATGGCAAGCATCTGGCTGTTGGAGGGATGAATCTCAACTACATCTCCATAGGGGCTGCAGGCAATGACCTGCAGCGCGATACAATGTATGAGTTTGCTTCCCCTCAGCTGTGTGCGATTATGCTGGATAACTTTGTTCCCTGGTGGAATGAGCAGAGTTGGGAGACAGTGAGTAGGGACTCTTTTACTGTAGATTATGCATTTGGCCAAGAGGAAGAGCAGTATACGGCGTGGTATGCCGATCAGTACCCCCTCTCTGACAAGCTTGCCGGCATGTTCGGCTCCCTGCTTGCAGAGGCGAAGGTAAGTGTGAAGGCCCTACCTTTTTTGCCGTTTTTTGATCAGTATCTGCTCTCTGTATTCCGTCAGACCTCAGAGAGAGGGGTGGATGTAGAGATGGTCATTCCCTTTGACTCCCGGGTTTCCAATCGCAAAGGTATTGAGTATATGGCAAAAGACCTCTTGACGATGGATATCGATCTTCGTCTGGAGCGAGATACTGAGAAGACCCAGAGGCTCCTGCATGAGAAGCTGATGATTGTGGACAGCAGATATGTAGTCATCGGGTCCTCCAACCTGAACTACCGATCCTTTACCCTCGCCTATGAGATATCACTGGTAATCGACAGCCCCTCTTTGGCCAAGGAGTTGGAGGAGCACTTTGCAACCATCTTTGAAGACGCCCTTCCCATAACTGAGGAACAAGCAGAAGAGTGGCAGCGTCTTGACAACTGGCCCCGATATGCGTTCGGGATCATAGGGGGCTAGGATGAAACGTAAGATGATCATGGTCCTTGTACTGTTACTGCTTGCATCCTCCCTTTCAGCCAAGAGTTTTGGCTACGGGCTTGGCATGTATGGCCAGAGTGTGCTCCAGGACGAGGCAGCTTCCTCAAGCGGGGTTGAGCTATCATTTGTGTACCAGCCCTGGTTGCTGCCTATCGGCAACCCCTCCTTGCACATACAAGCGGCTATGGGCTCCGACATGGCAGGCGCGCTGACTTTTCCCTATCTGGAGCTTGGTCTTTCTGTTGACCTCTTTAGGATCATCAAGCACCCTTTCAATCTCTTTGCAAACAATATCGTAGCGTATGATCCTGCCCTTTCTGTTTCCTATCATGTTGATCTAGTAGGGGAGCAGCACCTGTTGAGTGTGGGCTTCAGTCCATTCAAGCTCAGCCAGAAGGATTTCTGGTATGAGTTCTTTGCCCTCTCTGTCGCTGTGGACATAGGGACACGCAAGGTGGAGAGCTGGGGTATAAACCTGGTGCGTTACACCTATTTATTCAGGTAGGTCGGTATGAGAAAATTCTGTATACTTCTGGTTGCCCTTGTTCTCCTGCCCGCTCTTCTTTTTGCAGGGACCTTTGACCTTGGCATAACACTGGGAACATCCAACCATTGGGGTGAAAAGAACTATGATACGAGCAAGCTTAAACTGGCTTGGGGGCTGACAGTGGGTATCTGTGATGAGTGGGAGTTGAACATTCTGGCGAACAGCGCCTTGGTACCCCATTTTTTCGGTGATACAACCGTCGCCCTGCTCCTGCAGAAGTCCTTGCTTGGACAGAGGTCTACAGGAACAAGGGTTGCTGGACTTGGAGTCAATACGCTCCTAGGAGCCGGCTTGTTGTTTTCGGACTACTTCCCCGGTGGCTACCATTTGCCAACCCATGTCCTTTTTAGCCTAACCCCCCTAGTGGTAGGCAACCCCATCTCTGCAAAGCGTGAGCGTATCTTTACCGTGACGCTTGCATATAACTTCTTGACCACTTCAGTGAGTGTGCTGTTCGACCTGGTCAAGTATGACTTCTATCTGGTGGGTACATACCGCGACTATCTCTAGACAGAACGAGCCTGCTTCTCTGAAGCAGAGCCCGATGATCGATGATTCTTGGCTTGTCTGGGTGCACTAAAGAGGTCCAGCAATACAGGGGGGATACAAGGTAGACCCCCATGTATTGATTCTTTCTATTGATACGCATCTTATTGCCTTGCGGCAAACTCTGTCAGCGCTTCGTTTCCAGGGCCATCATCTTATCGACACGCCTCTGGTGACGATCTCCTTCAAAGGTTGCATCGGTAAAGGCATCGAGGATAGTGCTGGGGTCTTCGCCATATTCAATCCTTCCTCCGAAAGCTATGAAGTTTACATCATTGTGCTTTCTTGCCATCGCCGCTGCGTAGCTGTTCTGGGGCAGGGCACAACGAATCCCATCTATTTTATTCGCACTGATGGATATGCCAATACCGGTTCCACACAAGAGTACGCCAAAGGCATAGGTGCCCTTCTTATACTCCTTGCAAGCAAGTTCGGCCATATCGGGGTAGTCTACCGAGGTCTCAGAAGTGACGCCAAGATGATTGACGGTGAATCCTTTATCTGTGAGGTGTTTTACAAAAGTTGCAGCCAAATCCACAGCTCCGTGGTCATTGGCAAGTACTACATGGGCCATAAGCTCCTCCTGTTGTGAGGATAATGCATTTGTTCTTTTCTGGCTACCGCAAAAGGTGAGTTGCCCTAGGGTGCTAACTACAGTAGAATACAGAAAACAAAGGAAAAACTTGTGGCTGATATTTACATTAGTGGTCATCGTAATCCGGATATGGACAGTGTTTGCGCTGCCTATAGCTATGCATACTTGAAGAACAAGCTCGATCCATCCAACACCTACATACCTGTGCGGTGTGGTAGCCTCAACGACACTACCAGGGCTCAGTTTGAGCGTTTGGGTGTTCAGGCACCTGCCTTCATCAAGGATGTGCGATCGCGGGTCTCAAGTGTCACCCTTGTACCCACTACAGTCCTGCAGAGCACAGACCCTGTATACAACCTGGTCTCCTTCTACGGCAAGGCCACCCAGAGTTCGGTTATACCGATTCTGGAAGGGGAGGACTATAAGGGTTTGCTCAGTGTCGATGAGGTGAGCAGTTTTGTCTTGCGGGAGAACAGTGGCCGCCGTCCTGTCTACCATTTTGTTCCTGCCAACTTTCCCAAGGTGCTTAGGGGGCGGTTCATCAAGAGGGGGGAGCTCATTTCTTTTGATGCTCCTATCGTGGTAGGAGCTATGCGCTACACGATTTTTTGCAAACATATGGAGGCCCTTGTTGACCAGAAGCCCATATTGGTGGTTGGTGATAGGGAAGACCACATCAGAAAAGCCATTGAGATGCAGATCCCTGCTATCATCTTGACTGGCCTGGAGCATGGGCTCACCTCCGATGCAGACTTTTCCTCCTTCAAGGGGACGGTCTTCATCAGCGAAGAGGACACCGCAGAGTCCTTGCGGTTGCTTCGTCTCACCATCCCGGTCACCCAACTTATACGGAAAAATCCTCCAAGCATGCAAGATGATACCCTCTTTGATGAAGCCAAGGCGATCCTTGCAGAGAGCGAGTTCCGCGGTCTTCCTGTTTTCTCAGGGGAGAAGTGGGTCGGCTTCATTACCAGAAGGTGCTTTTTGGAAAAGCCCAAGACCAAGCTGATCATGGTTGACCACAATGAACCTGAGCAGAGTGTCCCCGGCATTGAGGAGGCTGAGGTTGTTGAGATCATCGATCACCACCGCCTGGGAGCGGCAAAGACCAGCGCCCCCATCTACATCAGGTGTGAACCCTTGGGATCGACCTGTACAATCATCTACAATCTCTTTGTTCGCAATGAAATAGCCATAGGCGAGTCACTTGCCAAGGTAATGCTCAGTGGCATTGTCAGCGACACCATCATGCTTAAGAGTCCCACTACAACCTTTGAAGACTACACTGCGGTGCAAGACCTCTGTGCGATAGCAAATATTCCGGATATGAAGGTTTTCGGGGAAACGATGTTTGCAAGTGGAGCAAGGCTCGCCAAGGAAGATCCTCGCAAGATGCTGGAATCAGATTTCAAGCAGTATGAGGAGTTCGGTATCAGGTTTGGCATCGGCCAGGTTGAGGTAACGACCCTTACCGACCTGGAGGAATACCGTGAGGAGTATCTTTTGGAGCTTGAGCAACTCAAGCGTGCCTATGCACTCACTTGGGCGATGTTCCTTATTACCGACGTGGTTAAAGAGCAGAGCATGCTGCTGATGACATCGATGCAGGGTTATGAGAGAAAACTCTCCTATATAAGGGTTTCTGAAAACACATTTAGTCTCCCAGGTGTGCTCTCACGCAAGAAACAGCTGTTGCCAGAAGTACTCAGAGTCCTCGGGGAGTAATCACTTGATCTCGCTGATGGAGTTTACCGAGGGGATGGTCTTCAAGTTCTTGACGATTTTCTTGAAGTCATCCTCATGCTGGACCTCCATGGTAAAGGTTCCTATCAACTTGCCCTCCTCGTCATCATGCAATCTTCCCTCAATGAGGTGGCCCTTGTGCTTGCGCAGCGTCCCTTCGATCTCACCGAACAGGTCATAGGTACGCTTGCTTGAGACGCTGAAGCGTTTGGTAAGCTTGGGGGATCCTGTTTCCCACTCGACATCTATTGAGCGGTCTACGATTTCACTCATATTCTTGAGGTTCGGACAGCCTCGCTTATGCACGATGATGCCCCTTCCGCGGCTGATGTATCCAACAATATCATCCCCTCGTACAGGCGAGCAGCACTGGGCTATGTTTATCATCATGTTTTTTTCATCACCAACGACAAACTTCATCCGTGAAGGATCAACTACCTGGCGTACTATCTCATCATCTTCAAGGGGGGGTGGGGTAGGCTGTGGCTGTTCTGCTTTGGCCTGGGCTTCACTGATCTTGCGTTTGGCGATGATATCCTTGTCTATGAGGATATTCTCATCATACTTGTTCAGCCATGCCTTGATCTTCTTTCTTGCACTGCTGGTCTGTACGTAGCGCAACCACTGTACGCGTGGTCTTGCATTGGGGGAGGTGAGGATCTCGATCACCTGGGTATTCTTCAGCGGTGTGTTGAGCGCAATGATGGAACCGTCGGCCTTCGCACCTGTGGTGTGGTTGCCAACTTCGGTATGGATCTGATAGGCAAAGTCCAAAGGTGTAGCATTTTTAGGGAGCTCTACGATATGCCCCTGGGGGGTGAATACGTAGATGGTGTCCTTAAGCAGTTCTCCTTTGATATCTTCCATGTAGGACTCGCTGGTCTCAATTTCATTGGACCAGGTCTTCAGCTTGCTTATGATCTTGGAGAACTGGTCGTTGTCCATCTTCGCCCAAGCGCCGCTTTCACTGCCGGTCTCCGACTTGTAGGTCCAGTGGGCGGCAACTCCGTACTCGGCGGTAAAGTGCATATCCTTGGTACGGATCTGAATTTCCATCAGCTTGCCGTCAAGGGCCATGACTGTGGTATGCAGGCTCTGGTAGTTGTTTGCCTTTGGCATGGCAATGTAGTCTTTGAAGCGTCCTTCGATAGGGGGCCACAGGCGGTGGATTACCCCTAAGATGGTGTAGCACTCAGTGAGGGTATTGCATAGGATTCTGACTCCGAGGATGTCGAAGATCTCATCGATCTCCTTTTTCCTCTTCTTCATCTTCATATAGACCGAGTAGGCATGCTTGGCCCGGCTTGTTACAAGGATGTCGCTGAGGTTTGCATCCCCGCAGGCGCGGTAGATGCTTTTCTCAATACGGTTCAGGTATGCTGTCTGTTCGCCTTTTTTGCTCAGGAGGTAGTCCTGGATGTACTGGAAGGTATCTGGCTTGAGGATTTTCAACGAGAGGTCTTCAAGTTCGTCCTTCAGCCAGGATATGCCCAGACGGTCGGCAAGAGGTGCGAAGATATCCAAGGTCTCTCCTGCTATCTCCTTGGCCCTTTCTGGCTTCAGATGCTGTAAGGTGCGCATGTTGTGCAGCTTGTCGGCAAGCTTGATGATAATGACGCGGATATCCTTGCTCATGGCGAAGAACATTTTCCTGATGGTCTCAGCTTCCTGGACGCTGCGGCTCATCGCCTTGAGGTTGCTGATCTTAGTCTCGCTTTCAACCATGTCTGCAACAGACTGTCCGAAGAGTTCTGCAAGCTCATCATAGGTGGTGTCGGTATCTTCAATGGTGTCGTGCAGGAGTCCTGCCGCTATCGTGTCGGCATCCATTTTCAACTGGATGAGAATCTCACCCACAGCAAGGGGGTGGATGATGTAGGGCTCTCCACTGGCTCGTTTCTGGTTTTTATGTCTGGAGGCGGAAAAAGTTGCGGCCGCAAGAATTTTCTCTTGGTCCACTTTAGGATATTTAAAGGCTTTCTGGATGAAACGCTCTATTAGTTGTTCGTACAATTATATATCCCCCACACGACTCTCTCTTTTCCACTCAGGTCTCTCTCGCTTTTCACCCTGTCAAACCCAACGCCCAGCATAAGAGCCTTGACCTCATCTACCTGGCGGTAGTCACACTCCAGCATCAAGGCACCCTTATCCAATAAGTGCGAGGTGCTCTGTTCGACCAAGGCCCTGATGAGGGAGAGTCCATCGGCTCCTAAGCCCTCAAGGGCAAGGCGGGGCTCCCTTTTCACATCGGCACTTACCTCATCACACCACGCTTGGGTGAGATAGGGAGGGTTGCTGACGATGATAGCATATTTATCTGTGAGAGTGGAGAGAAGGTTTCCTTGGTTTAGAGGAAGCCCATGCCCCACAAGTTGCAGTGCATTGGTATTAGCTACCTGCAGGGCTTCCCCTGACAGGTCGGAAAGAAGCACATCGCAGCCAAGTTCACATGCCAAGCTTATCCCTACACACCCACTACCCGTGCAGACATCGATGATGGAGAGCTCTCCCCCTCGATGTCTTGCATAGGCGAGGGCAGTCTCCACGAGGATTTCCGTATCGGGCCGGGGGATAAGAACGCGTTCATCAACAAAAAAAGATCTTCCGTAGAACTCCTTGGAGCCAAGGATATATGCCATGGGGCGTGATCCTAGACGTTCGTCGAGCATCTTCTCCAAGTGGAGCAACTGCTTGCCCCCAAGGGCCCTGTCAGGGTGAATGATTTGCTCAACTTGCGAGAGGGAGGACGCCTTCTCTATGAGCAGGCGAGTCTCCAACTCAGGTGTCTCGGTTATACCGCTATCTCGCAGCGCCTTTGCACACAGAGCAAATAGATGTCCTACAGAACTATCAGCCATATCAGGCTTCCTGGATGGCCAGTTCACCTGCTGCAACCTTCATTGCATCAATTACCTCCTCAAGCTGGCCACCCATGATGAGATCCAGCTTGTAGAGGGTGAGGTTGATCCTATGATCGGTAAAGCGGTTTTGAGGGAAGTTGTAGGTGCGGATACGTCCGCTACGGTCACCTGATCCCACCTGCATCTTGCGCGCCTCGGAGCGTTCACGGTTCTTTTTCTCTTCTTCCAGGTCAAACAGACGCGAGCGGAGGACTCTGAGGGCCTTTGCCTTGTTCTTGATCTGGCTTTTCTCATCCTGACAGATTACAACCAGGCCGGTGGGAAGGTGGGTGAGCCTCACTGCACTGTCGGTGGTGTTGACGCTCTGCCCTCCAGGACCGCTGGAGCGCATGACGTCAGTCTTCAGGTCCTCACTGCGTATCTCGATGTCAGTCTCTTCAGCTTCGGGCAGGACTGCTACAGTGACAGCAGAGGTATGTATCCTGCCTCCACTTTCAGTCTCAGGGACACGCTGGACACGGTGTGTCCCGCTCTCCCAGCGAAGCGAGCCAAAGACATCCTTGCCACTGACTCCGAATATCAGTTCCTTGAAGCCTCCGATACCGGTCTCGTTCGAGCTGAGAACTTCTATCTTCCACCCTTTTTCATCTGCATAGTGGCTGTACATCCTAAAAAGGTCTGCAGCGAACAAGGCAGCTTCATCGCCACCTGTGCCTGCACGTACCTCCATGATGATATCCTTGCCCTCCATGGGGTCGGGGGGTATGAGCAACATCTTGGTCTTCTTCTGGGAGATGACAAGCGCTTCCTTGAGTCCACTGAGCTCTTCACGCGTCATTTCAAGCATCTCAGCATCACTTTCGTCATGTAAGATTTGCTCAGCATCAGCGATCTGAGTGATCAGGCTCTGCATGTTTTGCATCTCATCAATGATGGGAGCAAGGTGCGAACGCTCCTGGTTGAGGCTTTTGTATATCGTCATATCCTGCATAGTCTCAGGAAGACTAAGCTTTGCATCTATATCTCTAAGCTGCTTCTCGTATTCGGGCAGTTTTTTAAGCATGGGTATCTCCTACAATCTCTTTTCCAAGTATACAAAACTAGAACAGCTTTGCATAGCATTGCTAGATATCCAGTTAGGGTCAGTATACTACAACAGCGAACAAACAAAGCCTTATAGTAAGCGATTATACTACTATAGTTAG